>CAUZIZ010000243.1:0-5937 GCA_963579905.1 Acidobacteria bacterium UBA6911
GAGTTTTTCCACCGTTCCCACCGCTTCTACGACGAGATACACCCACCGAAGAATGAAACTCCAAGACTCCAAAAGTGTAACCTATGTGCCCGGGAGAAATTGTTGCCTATGAATCGGGAGCTACAGAAGGGGGAACT
This sequence comes from Acidobacteria bacterium UBA6911, assembly GCA_963579905.1. GTDB lineage: Bacteria > Acidobacteriota > UBA6911 > RPQK01 > JAJDTT01 > CAUZIZ01. Next base: position 138 of record CAUZIZ010000243.1, read on the forward strand.
CGACGACTCAGGGTTCGGAAACCCTGGGCTGAAAGCCACAATCCCGTTGGGATTGACCTCGAGAAAACGTGAGACCGGTGCGGACCCTTAAGCCGAAGGAGATACGCCGAAGGCGTTGTTGCGTGTAGCCCAGGGTTGACCGCGTAGCGGGCTACCCTGGGTCTGAGCAAGGAAAGGCTTCCCGCCCTGTAAGGGTTGGTGCAGGAATTTTTCGATCCCTGTTTTGCAACAACCCTGTTGGGGTAGATTCTCTGCCGACATCTGACCCAGGGCAGCTCGCTTCGCATTGCAACCCTGGGCTACACGCACTAACGCCCTCGGCGTATCTCCAGCCCTATGAGGCTCCGCCCCCTATCGAGGCCCCCGGGTACCCGTGTGGTGCGCCCGATCGTCGCGAGGTCGCCAATTGACATCCTACATAGAACTTCATAGTTGTAGCGCCTTCAGTTTTCTCGAAGGCTCCTCACTTCCAGAGCACCTCGCAGAGGAGGCGGCCCGCCTGGACTATCCGGCTCTGGCCTTGATCGATCGGGATGGGTTCTGTGGGGCACCTCGATTTTACAAAGCCTGTCGTGAGGTCGGAGTGCGTCCTCTAGTCGGCACCCAGATCACCATGGCTAGATCCAAGTCTCCCTACTCCTACCAATTGCCATTGCTGGTAGAGAATTGGGAGGGTTATCAGAACCTCTCCCGTCTCATCACACAGATGAAGCTGCGTTCGGAAAAAGGGAAAGGGGAGCTTCATCTTCGAGAACTGGAAGATCACACCTCCGGAGTCGTGTGTCTGACCGGGGGAGAAAACGGATTATTGAGGAGTGTACTGCAGCAGGAAGGACCGGAGTCTGCTTACCAATGCCTACAAAGATTGAAGGACATCTTTGGCCCAAAAAGCGTGTACGTGGAACTGCAACGACATCTTGATCGCGGCGAGGAGACCGTCAACCGATTCCTTATTGAATTGGCTGCTCGACAGCGGCTGCCATTGCTGGCCACCAATGGAGTCCGCTACACCCAATCAGAGCGCCGCCCACTCCTGGATGTACTGACCTGCATCCGTCACAAAACCAATCTGGATTCTGCCGGAAAACTCTTGAGTCGGAACGCAGAATGCTACCTCAAGGGTCCCAAGCAGATGAACCGACTGTTCCGGGACCTCCCGGTGGCGCTGGCAAACTCTGTCGAACTGGCCCAACGACTTGATTTCACCTTGAAGGACTTGGGCTATCGCTTTCCTGAATACCCCGTTCCCGAAGGTCACAGCATGATGAGCTATCTTCGCGAGTTGACAGAGGCAGGAGCTCGTCAGCGCTATCGTCCCTATCATAGGCGCGCTCGTACACAAATTGCCCACGAGCTGAATCTGATCGAGAAGCTGGACCTGGCCGGCTACTTCCTGATCGTCTGGGACATCGTGCGCTTCTGTCGTGAGCAGGACATCCTCTCTCAGGGTCGGGGTTCGGCAGCCAACAGCGCAGTTTGCTATAGCTTGGGAATCACCGCCGTCGACCCGGTAGGCATGGACCTGCTATTTGAGCGGTTCCTCTCCGAAGAGCGAGGGAAATGGCCTGACATCGATCTGGATCTCCCCAGCGGCGATCGACGAGAGCGGGTGATCCAATATGTGTACGAACGATACGGAAGACGCGGCGCGGCCATGACCGCCAACGTCATTACCTATCGACAACGCAGCGCAGCCCGTGAAGTTGGTAAGGCTCTCAAATTTCCTCCCCAGATTGTGGAACGCCTCTCACGTCTTCTCAGGACCTGGGAACTGGAGGGGTCTGAGGAGGTTTCCTTTGAGAGGCTGCAGCGGGCGGGTCTAGATTTCGCTTCGCCACGGGTGGAGAAGTTTGTCCAGCTCTGGAAACAGATTCAAGACCTGCCCCGTCATCTGGGTCAACACTCTGGAGGAATGGTCATTGCCCAGAACCGTCTGGATTCCGTGGTACCCCTGGAAAATGCTTCGATGCCCGGGCGCACCATCGTTCAGTGGGACAAGGACGATTGTGCTGATCTAGGAATTATCAAAGTTGACCTGCTGGGCCTGGGGATGATGTCGGTCCTTCAGGATTCGTTGGAACTGATTCACCAAAGAGGAGGACAACTGGACCTTGCCCACCTGCCTGAAGACGATCCCAAAGTCTATGCGATGCTTCAGAAGGCAGATACGATTGGGGTGTTTCAGGTCGAAAGCCGGGCCCAGATGGCGACTCTACCGCGCCTGAAACCGCGGCGATTCTACGACCTGGTCGTGGGAATCGCCATTATTCGCCCAGGCCCTATCGTGGGGAAGATGGTCCATCCCTATTTGAAGCGACGGGCGGGCCTGGAACTGGTGACCTATCCCCATCCTTCCCTGGAGCCGATCCTGAAACGAACATTGGGAATTCCCATCTTTCAGGAGCAGCTCTTGCGCATCGCCATGGTAGCGGCCGGATTCAGTGGGGGAGAAGCCGAAGAACTACGTCGAGCGATGGGCTTCAAACGCTCCCAGGAACGGATGCGTAAAATTGAAGTGAAACTGCGGCAAGGGATGGAAGAGAAGTGTATCGTGGGTAAGCCGGCCGAAGCGATCATTCGCCACATCAGTTCTTTTGCCCTCTACGGATTCCCGGAGTCGCACTCCGCCAGCTTTGCTCTCCTGACCTACGCCAGTGCTTATCTGAAGACCCATCATGCGTCCGTTTTCTATGCTTGCCTGTTGAACAACCAGCCCATGGGTTTCTATCACCCGGCCACACTGCTCCAGGATGCCCAACGACATCAAGTTCGGGTCGAGCCTATCGACGTTTTCGAGTCCGATTGGCTCTGTACGGTTATAGGCGAGAAATCCTTGAGACTAGGCTTGATGTACGTGTCGGGTTTGCACAGGGAATCAGGAGAGGCTATCCCATGGGAACGTGGTAAGAAACCCTTTGACTCGGTCGAGGATCTTCGCAGACGTGCCAAGCTAAACCGAGCAGAAATGAGAACCCTGGCGGAGATCGGTGCGCTGGGTTCTTTCGGGATGAAACGCCGCCAGGCACTGTGGCAGGTAGAGAAGCTGTTCCGTCCGGCCGGCCCACTCTTTGAACAACTGAACGAGCCCGAGGGAACGTTTCCTCTTCCGACCATGAACGTCCAGGAGCGTCTCATTGCCGACTACAGGGGAACCGGACTCACCCTGGGAGACCATCCATTAGCCCTCAAACGGAAAGAGCTGGGATCTTCTGGAGTGGTGCAGGCCTCTGCGCTTCCGCGCTGCCCAAAAGGACGTCGTGTAAGGGTTGCCGGCAGGGTGATCGTGCGTCAACGCCCTTCTACGGCGAGCGGATTTCTGTTCATCAGCCTGGAGGACGAAACCGGCATCGCCAATATCGTCACACGTCCCAAGCTGTTCAAGCAGGAACGTCTGCTGCTGATCAACCAACCCTTCTTGATAGTCGAGGGCATACTACAGAAGCAGGACGACGTCACCTCCGTACTTGCCCAGAAATTCTGGCCCCTCGAAATTTTTTCCAGGCCGTTGCCTTCCCACGATTTTCACTGACCCGAAACTTCATTTTTGGATTTGGATGAGAAACTGACGTAACCTATTGATTGAGAATGGGATATAAACTTTTCCAGGCGATTGGCCAAAAAACCGCGGCACGGCCTTCCAGGCCGTGATTGTGGAGTCTCCGGCTCCACCGGCCGGTCATCACGGGCAGGGATTCCCGTGCCACTGCAGGACACTGAAGTTTCGTTCTCGAATGGGGCAGCGTAGCGGGGGCGGGACTAAGCTGAAACTTCAAGAATTCGTCGCACGTCTCCTGTCCTCCAAAGGTGCCGCCAACGGGTGTGCTGCCAGCGTTACGAAGCCAAGGCCGGCAGAGCCGCGAACGACTTGAGCCGTTAGAAAAATGAGCCCAGGTTCCGAGGAGAGAGCCGGACAACTCTTCCCCACGCAGTGACGCACAAATCCCCAGTAGCCGGGAGTTTCTTTCTCGAATGGGGCCAGCGCTTCCTGGGGGGGAAACTGACCTGAAACTTGATTGGCTATTTTGCATTGAGGAAGTACGTAACTAATTGATCTAGGGTTGGATAGAGAATTCTCCAAGAAGGCCGTGGCGGTGGAAATCCATGTTGGGGGCGGATGATTCAAGCCAGAGGGTAGCGACAAGTAAGCCCTGGGAAACGCATGAAATCACGGTCCGCAGTGTGCACGGTAGCACGGTGTGAAAGGGCGATCGCCGCGATCTGGGCATCCGTGACCAGATTACCACCCGCCGAACCGGAGACTGCGAGTAATTCGAGAACACGACCAACGTGGTCCTGATCCGGCTCGAGAACTTGTGTGACCTGGCGTCCCATCCAGGATGCGACCCGCTCCGAAGCTTCCGTGAGTGTCATTGGATCGGCAAAAGCGCGGGCACTGATACCTATCCTGACGAAGCCAAAGATGACTGGATAAGTCAGGCCGATCGATTCACGTCCGGAAAGAAGGGCCTCCCACCACTGCCGGACTTTTTCGTGAAAAGGAGAGGTAGTGTCATAGGCATAGAGAAGGAGATTGACGTCAGGAACGATCATTTATCAACGTCGGCCGCGCGCAGAAGCCTACCCGTCCTTTCCAGGAATGCGTCAACCTCGATTTCATCATCCAGCTGGTTGAGGTGGGCAGGATCGACACCGGCACGAAGTCCCATCGCCAGAGCCTCAACCTTGAACGGCCCTTCAAGGGTTGGTCGCAGCTCTCGTCCCAGACCCTTCCTGATAGCCTGATTCAGAGTGGCCTTGAAGCTCTTCCGCGTTCGCTGCATGGCATCTCTGAGCAGCTACTCGACATCGGGATCGATGGTGACCGTGGTTCTCACGGATGCTGTCATGATGCTCCGGGGGCCTGGGAGGCCTGCAGGCGGGCGCCCGGAAACTACTGCCCTGGTGTAGAGGGACAAGGCGCGCAGGCGAGATAGCGTCAGCTCCTCCCTTCCTTCTCCCTTCGGCTGGTCGTCACCCATCTGCTCCCCCAGTGACTCACGCACCCAGTAAGCGGTAGAGCGAAGGACCGGTATCATCCCTTCGCTACTCTGTGCCTCCTGCTGGTTGGTGGCCAGGACGTCCCCTGAGACTGGGTTCACGAGCTCGACCTGCAGCCGATAGGCCGACCCCAGCTTATTCAGGCTTCCCGCTAGTATGGCACCGACGTTTTCAGCCTGGCTACAGATTTCCAGTCCCAGCCTCCGATCGATAGGCGACTCGACGGGTTTCCTCATCGATCTGAGACTGTCGTGGATCCTCTGCGAGAGATGACCCGCACCCGGGACGAATCTTCAAGCTCTTGCCTCAACAGATATTCCAGAGTGCCATCGAAGACAGACTCTCCGGTCCGGTTGTCGAATCGAGTGAGCAGGACCCAAGTTTCTTTGAAGTCCAGGGCCTATGTCTGAGGTTCCTTCAGCTTTGGGATAAACCACCACACCATCCCGGCAAGCAGAACCAACCCCATCACGATGGGAAGATGTATGACCATCCACCTCCTGCTGCCGGTTGGAGCCAGACTGTCGCTCGCCTGTTGCTGTCGCCGAGTCAGCAATCAGACATCGAGCTCTGAACGTAGCTATTCCCAAAATAAGCGCAATTTCGAAAACAGGATCGTTTCCCGGCTCCTAGGAGTCATTTTGGAGGCCCAAATTCTAAGTTTATGCACCAAGTCACTCAGAACTCGGCTCGGCTGTTGCGGTACTGCCCGCCGATCGCTTAGGAGGAGCTATTCTATCCCCTCTGTCGACGTTTTTAGACACACCTCACCCCAGCTCTCGCGGCCCTTGGCGCTCCTTGA
>CAUZIZ010000244.1:0-5901 GCA_963579905.1 Acidobacteria bacterium UBA6911
CTATGCCGCCGTCTACGCTCCAGAGGACATCGAGTACCTTGAGCCCTGGAAGCTATCGCCAATCGCCGAGAAGGTCCCGGATTATCGATTCGAGCTCATCGAAGCTCCTATAAGCCGGGGCTAGGAGCCTGCGCGGTAGGAATGATCGTAGCGAGAAAGCGGCGAATAGAGGCCAGGTTTTCTCGATTTCGAGGTGCATAGTTGTTCTATTCGCCGAAAAATCGGGAAAATATGGACCGATTCTACCGTTTTCGCAGTAGATCAATTTCTACCGGTGAATAGGAATTTCCTTTTTGGTTCGATTCTAGGACAAGGGTGGAATCAGGCCAAGGGAGGTTGAAATGAGGTGGGTTGGGGGAGGAATGAGGAGCCAGGGGTCGAGATGCTGTGACGGCGCTGAGAGGGGAAACAAGAGGACGGGAGAAATGGGGGACGGGGAGGCAGAAGACAGACACAGGGATACTCGATACCGACTGAAGAGCTCGAGCCCTTCAGTCGGGCCAATCCGGGACCTCGTCCCAGAAGAGCGCGTCACTGGAGGCTCGGGTGGGTGCCGCCAGACCCGACGTACTGCACCCTTGCCCCCTCCGTTCCCCTTTTAGGTGTGTGCAGTTCCTGGAAAAGGACAGTCGTCTTGCCAGCACCAGAGCAAGTCCCGGCACAGGCGGGCGATCTCTCGCTGCCAGTGTCGGCGAAAGTTCCATACGTCTGCATGGTCAGGGTAGTTGCGCCGTCGTTTCCACAGCCAAGCGTAAGCTGACTCTAGAATCCCTTCATCGAGGATGTCGTCGAGGGTGATGTCCATCCCTTGGGGATCTTGCCAGTGAACCCCGATAAGTCAAAAGAGGATCTGTGGAAGCAACAATGGGAAGGGGCGGAGAATGTTGTCTAGTTATCGTCCACTCCAGCTTTAGGATATCGTCAGAAATCACTCGATCCACGCGAACTTGAATGACTGCTTGTGGGCGGAACCGGTCAATCAGGGGCGATCTGCTCTGACACTGTTTCTACGGTCAGATCTGGGCTATTACACTTCCATGGTCCCCGAATACGGCCCCTTCAGAGAACGATTCGGGGAGTACATCCAGAAGCGCACACCTACCCATCCCTGCCTCTTCGGTTCCCAGCCCTGTACAATCCCCCCATGGTCCGCCCATTCGGCCACCTCCGGGAGCGATTCGAGAATTACATCTTAGAGCGCACCGCAGACTATCCGTCCGTGGTTCCCATGATCATGGAGGAGCAGGGCAAAGCCAGCTTTCGCCTCGTCTGCAAGGACACCCTCAATCACAGCAACTTCTCGCCCTGGTTTGACGAAGCCAGCCTGTGGGGTGGACCCGGGATGCTCGAGCTAGACCATGCGATTATGGTATGTCTTGGGGAGTTGGAAGGAGATCGGCACAGTGGGGTCTCCGTTCGCGAGTTGCTGCGACGCGAGAAGGAGGATGGCGATCACCAGCCCTATCTGATGCTCAAGGGTCGGCGATCACAGACCGTAATCTCAAAGGATCAGCAGTCGGAGGGAAGTAAAGACGGCCTTTCGCGAGGACTCCAGGCTCTGGGGATGCTGGGATGGGAGCTTGGTGAAGGGACTGTGCAGGCGAAGAACTTGCTCTTTCCCCTGGCACAGGGACAACGAGGAACTCCGCGAGCTGTTCGATCGGCTCTGTGATGAAGGGGCCGAGAGCGTGGAGCAGGAGTTTGACCGGTGGAGTGTAGACTAGCCAGAAGTAAGGTCCCATGATGGCGCTGAGCCTAACCTGTTGTAATGGTGATTCGGCTGGAAGAGGAGGATGGAGGATGAGGAGAGCACTGATCTTTGCCTGTCTGTTTTCTATGGCCCTACCGGTCACAGCGGAGAGTACCTTGGCAGAAGAGCCTGGCTCTGAGGCGACCCTGGACATCGGTTCCCGCCTTGAGCTATTCGTGGATGACTACCTGATCGAGTCGATGGATGGGGTCAAGCTGGAGCTGCACGAACCGCGAACTGCTGGGAAGGTTCTCACCTTCGACAAGCCCTGGGAGGGAACAACCAGCGCCTACGCGACCGTCTTCAAGGACGAAGATCACTACCGGATGTACTACCGGGGGAGCAGTGCCCCCGAGTATACGGCCACTTCTTTGCTGACAGAGGGAGAGGTCGTTCCTGAGGGGCATCCGAGCGTGACCTGCATGGCCGAAAGCCGGGATGGGGTCGTGTGGAGCCGACCCTCCCTTGGCCTTTATGAGTTCAACGGGTCCAAGGACAACAACATCGTCCTGACCGGGTCGTCTTCCTGCTGCTTTGCGCCTTTCAAAGACCCCAATCCCGATGCCCCGGCCAGCGAGCGCTACAAGGCAGTAGACACCGGACATATCAGTGGCAAACCGGTGCTCATGGGATTCGTTTCTGGGGATGGGAAGAGTTGGAAGCCCGCCAGTGACGAGCCGCTGCTCACGGATGGAGCCTTCGACTCCCTGAACGTGGCGTTCTGGGATTCAGTGCGGGAGAAATATGTCGCCATCTACCGCAAAGGCCGAAACGGTGTGCGCAGCATCCGACACTCCTCGACCCGGGATTTCCGAGACTGGCCTGTAGGGCAGTGGTGTGAATTCGGTGAGAGCCCGCCGGAGCATCTGTATACGAACGCAACCACGCCCTATTTTCGGGCTCCCCAGATTTATCTGGCTTTCCCCCGGCGTTTCCTTCCGTGGCGAACGCTTCCCCTTTACCAGGATCTGATTGCCCCGGGGGCTTCGGATGTCGTGTTGATGAGTAGTCGGGATGGAATCCACTGGGACCGTCGCTTCCTGGAAGCCTTCATCCGGCCCGGGCGGGATACGCGCAACTGGCCCCACCGGGCGAACACGCCTGCCTGGGGGCTCCTGTCCACCGCTCCCGACGAGATTTCTCTCTACGTGGAAAGGCATTACACCTTCCCCTCCATCCACGTGGAGCGCTTCGTTCTTCGCACGGATGGCTTCGTCTCGCTGAATGCCGGCTACCCGGGAGGCGAACTGGTCACCAAGCCCCTGGTCTTCCAGGGGGACAACCTGGTGCTGAACTTCGCCACCTCGGCAGCGGGCAGCATCCGCCTAGAGATCCAGGATGCCCAAGGAAACCCACTACCCGGCTTTGCCCTGGAGGAATCACCGCTGATCTGGGGAGACGAGATCGAGCACACGGTACGGTGGGAACGCACTCATGCCAAGACAACTTCTGACAAGCCCCTGGCGCGGATTGCAGGCAAGCCGGTTCGGCTGCGCTTCGTGATGAAGGATGCGGATCTGTACTCGCTGAGGTTCAGGTAGGAGCAGGGCCACCCACCCCTTGTGGTGATTAGAAGGAATGGCGGATGATGTTGCCTTTGCCGGCCAGGCCTCTCAAGGAGCAATCGGGGTTTGTACAGCAGCGCGATCGTGTTCTGCTGTGCTTTATACCTGTTTGATGGCAGAAGACGACTCGGGAATCCAGGTAGGATCACGGGTTGCCACGCCCTTGGGGAGGTCAACAACACTTCCCTGGAGAAGCACCCAACCATGAACCGAAGACGATTTCTGCAGCAGGCGACAAAGACAGCGGCCTCGACGATGGCAGCCGTCGTGGCCGGGCCGGAAGTGGTTCCCACCTGGGCTTCTGGAGGGGGCCCAGCAGCCCGGATGTCCCACGCCAGATCCGGGGAGTCGCTGCCGATCCGGGACATCAGCGTTCAACTGGTCCAGTCCGACTGTGGCCGTAAGTGGACGCACGTGCGGGTCCACACGAAGGAGGGCCTCACCGGCATCGGCGAGGCTACCTACAGCCGCAAGGAGACCGTGGTTGCCAGAATGGTCGAAGCCCTGAAGCCCCACATCCTGGGGCGGGATGCCTTCGACATCGAAGGCATCTATCGAGACCTCTACTCCGGCGGTGGAACCGCCTATCGAACCGGCGGGATCATATTCACCAGCGCCATCAGTGGCATCGACCAGGCCCTCTGGGACCTCAAGGGAAAGGCCCTGGGGGCTCCGGTCTGCACCCTCCTGGGCGGTCCCCGCTCCTCCCGGGTACCCGTCTACTCCCACTTCGGAGGGCCTGACAAGGACGCCCTCGTAGCCAACGCTCACAGCGTTCTTAGCGAAGGCTTCAGAGCCCTGAAATCGAGCATCAGCATCTCGGAAGCTCGGGGTCCCAGGATCAGCCGGGAGGAGCTCAGGAACATCGACAGCCGTTATGCTGCCCTTCGCCAATCGCTGGGGGAGGAGATCCTGCTCATGGACGATCCCCATGCCGCCTTCGACCCCACTTCCGCACTGGAAGTCGCCCGCCTGCTGGAACCCTATCGACTTCTGTTCTTCGAGGAACCCACCATTCCAGAAGATCCCGAGGGTTACGCCCGGGTGCGACAGGGGACTACCACCCCTATTGCGGGTTCGGAGCGCCTGACCAACAAGCACCGCTTCAACGATTTTTTCCGGGCCGCTGCGCTCGACGTGGCCCAACCCGATCCTGTCTACATCGGCGGTATCACAGAAATGAGGAAGGTCTGCTCCCTGGCCGAAACACATCAGGTCTCCATTGCTCCTCACAACACCAAGGGACCGGTCGGGACCATGGCCGCCGCCCACGTCATGGCTGCGATTCCCAATCCGCTCATTCTGGAATGGATCGCTCCCAGCCGCATCCCCTGGCGCAATGACGTCCTTAAGGACCCCCTGGTTCTGCAAGACGGATCCCTGGTCGTGCCAGACCGACCGGGCCTGGGCGTGGAGTTCGATGAGGACGCCCTCCAACCCCACCTGGTGTCGTACTGACGGTAAGGACGCCTCAGGCTGGGGAGAATGAGTTGGTTTTCTCGAGCACGCTGCTGAACACTGAGCTCCTGGCCAGGATTGCAGGAAAGCCGGTCCGCCTGCGCTTCCAGCTCACCGTCTGCTCAATCTTGTCTCCCAAGATCACAGGTGATTCCTCCAGAGCAAAACCAGGCAGAGGGTTGCCTTGGGCGTCCTGGATCTCCAAACGGAGACTTCCGGCTGCAGAGGTGGCGAAGTTCAGGTGTAGATTGTCTCCCTGAAATATGAGGGGTTTGGTTATGAACTCCCCTCCTGCGTAGTCAGCATTGATAGACACAAAGCCATCCATCCTCAGGGTCATGCGCTCCAGATGGGCGCTGGGGTAGGTGTAGTTGCGAGAAACGTAAAGGGATATCTCGTCGGGGGCGGTTTGGATCACTCCCGGGCGGTGAATGTGGTTCGGTGAATCCAGTTCCTTTCGTCTCGCCCCGGGCGGATGAAAGCCTCCATGAAACGGCGCCAATGGACTCCGTCTCGACTGCTCATGAAGATCCCGTCCGAGATTCCCGGATGGGGCACATCCGAATGATACTTCCGTCTTTTCACCAGGCACTTGGGAACGCCCAGCAGGATGTGGGGAGCCCTGAAGTAAGGGTGTGCGGCGCTGACATAGAAGTTCTCAAGAGGCGTGTCGCCGAAGTCCGCTGGGACTTGTTCCGACCAGTTCAGTAGATCCTTGGAAGTTGTCTTGATGATGGAGCGGACCCCCTGCAGCATGTAGCGAAAGAAGCAGACATACTGACCCTCCGGCTCCCACCAGAAAACCGGATTCTGCTTGCCATCGAAGGCATTGGGAAGAGGGCTGGTAAACAGAGGATCCTGGCGCCATTTCCTCCAGTGGATGCCGTCTCCGGAGACCCACAGAAAGAGCCCGTGGCTGCTTTCGGAAAGCCGCTGATAGGTGGTCGCTTTGTAGCGTTCTCAAGAATTCACGTCGGGGTTGGGGTCCAGGAGAGGATGACCCAACCCTCCTTCCAGGATGATGTTGTTGTCCTGCGAGCCCTGGAAGTCGTGCAGGCCCAGGGAAGGACGGCTCCAGCGGATCCCATCCGAACTCTCGAGGTAGCAGAACACTCCAGGGTGCTCAGG
>CAUZIZ010000245.1:0-5890 GCA_963579905.1 Acidobacteria bacterium UBA6911
CTGCTGGAAGAACCGGGTCCCCTACGACGACGCCATTTATGTGGCTTCTTTGAAGGCGAACAACGCCCCTTTGCTGGCCTTCTTGTAGAGAGCAATCAAGCTGTAGAAAAAAACGCAACCAGCTGATTCAGAGACAAAATAGTAAAAAAAGACTTGACTTCAAACCGCAGATGTCTGGGCTAGCCGCAATAACACCTTTGGTGTAGGGATGTTCCCTCAAAGTTGTCTCCCCGGATGATCCAGCGCCAGCTGTGGGTCTCTCTTGGCCTGATTAGAAGTTTCTTTCTCGAATGGGGCAGCGTAGCGGGGGCGGGACTGATCTGAAACTTCGGAAATCCCGGAAGAACTGGTAGCCCAGATTATCGAGGATGCCGGTCGTCTGCCCCATGTCCGGGCCACCTGAAGGAAGTTGCTGGAAGACTGGGCCCGTTAGGGGCACGGAAACTGAACCAGAAGCTTCGAATACTCATCAATATAGGATGTACATTAAGGAGCTGTGGAAGCGGAAAGGGAGATCACGAAATGGCAAGAAGAAAGTGGTTTACATCAGTGCTGTTGGCCTCGACTATCCTGGTCACGTCGTTAGCCCCCTTGGCCTACGCCAGGGGGCGAGGGGGAGGTAAGTTCAGGGCATCGGTTCGGCGGCCGCCCGTGTACTTCGCCTATGGTGGCTATAGGGGATACGCGCCCAATGGATTCGACTACTATGGGGGCGGTCGCCACTATGGCGGTCCCAGAGGCAGAGTAGACTTCAACGTCGAACCCAAGGAGTCCCAGGTATTCGTGGACGGTGCCTACATTGGCATCGCAGATGACTACAATGGAGGCTTCTTCGGCAGCACCGCGGTACTGACTCCGGGTATCCACAATGTACGCGTTGTGGCCCCCGATGGTCGCGTTAAGCAAGCCAAGATCTACGTCATGCCGGGTAGGGAACTGAACTTCAACCACAGGTTCTAGCCGGCAAGCCGCTCAATTCATCTCAGATTCAGGTGTCGTCCCCGACGTGTCGTTGGGAAACTTCCCAGCGACACGGCGGCGCTAACTTTTCTAGGATTGCTCTTCGATTGTGCTCAGTCCAGCCCGTGGCGGTGGCTTCCAAGCCGCCGTTTTCTCTTTCGGTCCTTTCGGCGGCCCAGAGGCCACCGCCTCGGAATTTCAGCTTCGGAGCCTCAGGGGCTTTCTGATGCCGTTTCCTGGCCTTCCTCGATCAGATAGCCGGCTTGCATGAAGGAAATGATGTCGGCTATTTCCTGGCGACTGAGATTGTCTTCAAAGCCTTCCGGCATCAGCGAGACATCCGAGGCTCGGACCTCGGTAATTCGACCGCGCAGAATCGTCTCCTCTTCACCGGGACCGCTGCGAAGGGTCAGAGTCCCCGGGGTTTCTGTGGCGATGATTCCCCCAAAGACTCCTCCGTCATTCGTGGTCACGATATAGCTGCGGTAGAGGGAAAGAATGGTTCCGCTGGGGTTCAGGATGTCGAAGAGCAGCTGCTCTCGGGTGTGGCCTTGGACCGCTCCCTGCAAGGCGGGTCCCACACGAATACCCGCCTTCATGTTGTGGCAGCGTGCGCATTCTTGGTGGTACAACTCCCTGCCATTCAGAGGGTCCGGCTCCAGTTCCAGGGCTGAGCTGTAGACTTCAACTACCGCCTCTCGATCTCCAGTTTTCCCTTTTTAGGAGCTCGAGGGCTCGCTGCTTTACTTCTGGGTCAGGGTGCTGCCTGAGGATTTCCTGTTGCTGATGATCCAGTGCGGCCCTTTCGATCTTTCCTTGCTGAAGGGCATCGAGAAGGTGTACGACTCTGACGCTGTGGTTGAGAAGGCCCCCGAGAGCTTGCCTTCGCTCCTCAGGTGAGAAGGTGTTCCAGTGGGCTAGGATCAGCTCACTGACCTGAGAATCGTCGAACTGTTTGAGGGTCTTAAGCGCGACCTGCCTCAGTTCGGCCTCGAGAGATGAGGCCAGAAGTCTCGCAAAGAGCTCCTGAACTTCCTGGAATCGTGCCCCAGCCAACATTCGAATCGCAGTGGATCGGTCGGGCGTCGATAGCTCTTTCCGAAAAACCTGTTCTTTTGCCGCCGCTAGCAGCGAGGGGATCCGGAAATGTTGTACCACTCCCGCGGCCTCCTCTCGGACGCGCTCAGAGGGGCTCGACAGAAGAGCCTTTAGCCCACGCTCGGCTGCCAGGCCTTCCAATCGACGTACGTGACCCAGTTCCAAGCCCTGGGCGAATCCTCTCAGGGCGGAAACCTGCCATGTCTCCTTCTTGAGCGCCCTGTGGTGAGCGAGTAGCCCTATCAAGCGCTGAGGCTCGTTTCTTTGATTCCGAGCACCGATAATCGTCGCCAACTCTTCGAGGAAACTGGCTTTGCCTTCGCTGTCGGAGTCAAAATACTCAGGCTCTTTAAGCATCGATTCCAACAGGTCCAGAGAAGAACCCGACTCAGAGCTGAGGACGGCAGTACGTTGCCACTTGTCCTCTCCGTTCTGTTCGACCAGGCGTATAAAGGCCTGTTGGACTTGTGCCCCCCGGAATTTTCCCAGACTGAGTGCGAGCTGAAAGAGGACTCTCGGAGAAGGATCCTTGACCAGCGCCGTCAATTCCGGAAGCAGCTCGGGAAAGTCCTCGGCCAAGATGATGGCATGCTCTCGCACGCCCGCTTCCGAGTCTTTGAGTGCCAGCGAGATCAACGAGGCGTCCAAAGCGCTGGCACCCTCCAGTGCATAGAGGGCGTGAAGGCGTGCCAAGGGGCTCGCGCGGCGGACTACCATCTCCTTTAGAAGAGGCAGGGCAGACGGGTCTTGTCGCTCCAGTAGCAGTCGCTGAGATGTGAGCCGCCACCATTGGTTGGGATGGCTCAGATTCTCGACCAGCTTGGAAGTTTCCGCCTGGTGAAGGGCTGGCCAGGTCATCGATCCCGAGGGATGATCCTTGGGGACGATCCGATAGATGCGGCCAAGATCTGTGCCGCTGAAGAAATTCTTGCCCTTCTTGATCGGTTCCGGGATCGAGGCAGGGGTTTCAACAAACTCGCGACAGATGTCCACTACGTAAAGGTTTCCATCGGGCCCCACCGTAAGGTTGGCGGGTCTAAACCAGCGATGGGTGGAAGCCAGAAACTCTTTGTCCTGCTCTTCTGGAGGGCGCTTGGCGGTGAAAGTGACGCCCTCGGATGAAACGATGTCCCGGTGAACAAGATTGCCTGCGACTTAGCCTGTGAACAGGTTGCTCCGATAGGCTTCCGGGAAAGTGTCTCTAGTGTAAACGGTAGCGCCGGTCGCTCCGGTGAAAAAGCCGCTCGACTGGAGTTCTCTTTCCATCCCGATTTCCTTGTAGCGGCGTTGCCGCATACGGGTACGAGTCTCACGCCAGGCTTCCGGTGGAGTGAGTTGAAAGACGCGCTGATCGTGCTGCGAGATATGGAGGGAGACTTTGGGTGCAGTCAAGAAGGGATTGCGCTGCAGATAGCGCCTGGCCATTACCACGTGGTTGACGTGTTGTCCTGCCTGCGAGAAGAAGCGGTGGCCCCAGACGTCAAAGGTCTGTCCGAAGCGGGTAGCACCGGAGGCGGCCTCGAAGAGATCGCGATCCAGGCGGAAACGGAAGTCTGTACCCAAGACAGAGACAGGAGGTCCTTCAGGTTTTCGAGAGAATTCGATTTCGCCTGCCTGACTGTCGTTTGAGACATAGATCCAATTGTCTATTCCAAAGCGCAGGTTGTTGACGCGTCCTTCGGGATCTACCAGGGTCGTGAAGCCGGTGAACAGGACGGTCTTTTCATCTGCTTTCAGATCCCCGTCGGTGTCCTTCAGATAAAGAATGTCGGGCGCCGAGCTCACCAGGAGTCCCCCCTTCCAGGGAAGGATGCTTTTCACGTGCGGCAGCTATTCGGCGAAGATAGTGGAGTGGTCGATGCGTCCATCTTTGTCCCGGTCTTCCAGAACACGGACTCGGCTCTTGTAGGGTTCCCCCTTAGGGGGATCGTAGGGGTAGTCCCGCATCTCAGCCACCCAGGCACGTCCCTGCCCGTCGAATACCAGCTCCACCGGGTCGGTAAGGTAGGGCTCGGCGGCGAAGACTTCTACCCGAAAGTCTTCGCTGATCTGAAAGGTCTTGAGGGTCTCCTCAGCAGACAGGGGAAGGGAAGCGTCATCGGCGGAGCAGCTAGAGAGCAGCAAGAGCAGGAAAGGCAGCAGCTTCAGGATTTTCATAGAATCAACCCTCACGATTCGAAAGCTCCTTCCGGCTCGAGTGACCCGGTCAGCCGAAGCTGAGATGGTAATCGCAGGGCGGAGGAACTACAAGGGACGCAATCCACATTATCGGCCAGGGCGAGAGCTCGCATTGATTGGATTTCTTTTCAGGAGGGTGTATCCTGCCGGCGATCTTGGTCATGGATATAAACCACAGGTTCCGACGCCCTCTCGGGCTTTTCCTGGGGCTGCTTTTCGCCCTCGCGATGATCATGGGGGTGGGCCCTGGAGTGCTTCTAGTCAATTATCCGGACACCCTCCTTGGACTACCCAGAATCTACACCTGGGGCCTTCTCTGGTACGCCGTCCACGTAGTGATTGCTGCCACGGCCTACCGCTTTCTATGGCGCCAGCCTCTTGATCGCGATCGGCGGGAGCGTGATCGGGAGCGGGAGTGATGTCTTCGAGTTGGTCCCTGGAACCGGGGGTGGCCTTCATTCCCTATGTTGTGCTTGCCGTCTATCTGGTAACGCTTCTGGGGCTGGGGTGTCTGGGCTATCGTCGCAGCCAGATCGGCGAGGACGACTACTACCTGGCCGGTCGCGGGCAGGGATGGGTGATTACCTCCCTGACCATCATGGCCACTTTCTTCAGCTCCTTTGCACTCCTGGGCGCTCCCGGAATGGTGTATCGAGAGGGGGTGGTCTTTGCCCTGGTCAGCTTGAACGTTCCCGTGGCAGGCTATTGCATCTACCTACTGGGAAGCAGGATCTGGGAGGCCGGTCGGGCCCACGGATATGTCACCCCCGCCGACATGATCTGTGACTACTATGGAAGTCACGTGGTCTTGCGCCTGCTGGTCGTCCTGGTAGGTATCCTGTTCACGATTCCCTATGTGATGATGCAGCTTAAGGCCGGAGGAGAGCTGGCGGCCGTCATGTTCGATTCCTACGCCGGTGCCTTCGGTCTAGGCGCCGTTGTTCTGGCTGGGATTACGACCGTCTACATCATGATCGGGGGAATGCGCAGTGTGGCCTGGACCGACGCTCTGCAGTGTGTGCTGCTGGTCTCTGGCATGTTGCTATCGGGGGTGGCCCTGGTAAGCTTTTTTGGCGGCCTGTCTGCCTTTGCGCAGGCGGTCAGTCAGTTGCCTGAGAGCTCTCTGACCGTTCCCGGAAATACCGGTTTCTGGAGCATTTCTACTCTGTTTTCGGTTTCTCTTCTGATGCCGATAGGGGGAATCATCCAACCCGCACAGTGGATGCGCTTCTACGCAGCTCGGGATCTGGAGACGCTCCGGCGCAGTGCGCTGATCTTCATCATCTTGCTGACCGCCTGCTTTCTGCTGGGCATCATGTTGGTGGGGCTAGGTGGCCAGGTCCTGTTCCCCCTCGAGCTGGACGGCTCAGAAGGAGTTCGGCCTCATCCCGAAGTAGGAAGCTACGATCAGATTCTGGTCGCGGTGATTCAGAGGACGCTGCCGGAGCTGTTGGGACCGGCACTGGGGCTTGTTTTTGCCAGCATGATGATGGTGGCGATCATGGCTGCCGCCATGAGCACAGCGGACAGTAGTCTGCACGCCTTGAGTGCCCTGATGACCCGCGACGTCTACGATCGGTTCGTAAGGCCCGAAGCAGGTGAGCGAGAGAAGGTCTGGGTAGGACGTCTGGTCATTCTGGGCGCGACCGCGGTT
>CAUZIZ010000246.1:0-5881 GCA_963579905.1 Acidobacteria bacterium UBA6911
AAAGACCAGGCGGGCAACGTGGCAGTGCACGGCAACAAAACGCCTACGCCGGAGAAGGGCGCTGGACGTCGTGCGGGAGCTTTCGCCGTTTAGCGCTTTTCCTTTTTTTCAAGGGATTGCGAGACGCTCTTAGGAAGTCGGAAGAAGTAAGATGGAGTAAAGGCCAGCTTGTAAAATCCAAAACAAGCAGCAGGTTCTCGCAACCTACGGTCGTTCGACGGCTAGGGCTTCAGTCGCACCCTAGTTCTTGACGAAGCTGTTTGGTATCCTCGATCTTCGAAAGCGCGTCTTTAGGAGGCATCGACGCCGTGCCTCCTTGCTACCAATTTTGTGACTATGCCACTTTCCGAAACACACTCCTACCTGCGCTGGGCTGGGGGCAAGCGTCGGCTCATCTGGCGACTTCGGAATTTCCTGCCCAACGACGTACAAGACCGGACCTACCATGAGCCTTTCCTCGGGGCCGGCTCGATGTTTCTGGCTGTACGCCCTCAGAAGGCTTACCTATCAGATCTCAATGCCGATCTTATCTTTTCTTTTCGAGCTGTCTGCCAGAACCCGGAGTTGGTTTCAAGGCATCTCCGTGAACACGGACGGAAGGATAGTGAGTCCTACTACTATTACATTCGCGACAGTTACAACAACGCTCGCCATTACTCGATCGCCCAGGGCGCACGCTTCATCTACTTGAATCGAACGTGCTTCAACGGGGTTTTTCGCGTCAGCAAGGAAGGAAGGTTTAATGTCCCGCACGGCAAGCGAGACAATACCCTATTGCCCACCCTCAGCCATTTACGTTATGTCAGTACAGCTCTCAGAACGACATGCCTGACTGTACAGTCTTTTGAGAAGGCCTTATCGCAAGTCAATAAAGGAGACTTCGTCTATCTCGACCCACCATATCCACCTCTTAACGGAACTTCTTTCTTCCGCCATTACACGCCGGATCGCTTTGCCCCCGAAGACCAGGAACGACTTGCAAGCGACGTATGTAGCTTGACCTCTCGTGGTGCCTTAGTGATGCTATCCAACGCTGATATCCCTTGGATACGAGAGCTATACTCCGACTCCAACTTCAGCCTCCATCCCTTCTCTGCTATACGCTCGGTTACCAGCAAAAAGAAGAAGCACACAGTGCGTGAGTTGGTCATAACGAACTACCAGTGCTTCTCAAGGCGATCGGTACCATGATTGAAAACGTACTTCCACGACACCAGCTGCTCAGCTTTGCTCGCCTCCAAGCCCGAGCGGATTTTCGAAAAACTGTTAGACAAAGTGAGCTGGAGTCAGCCTTGAAGGAGGGGTGGCAGGTACGCAGAAAGAACAAGAACTCTCTTGCGTTGACCCGTGACAAGCCAAAACACGCCCTGCTTGAGTCGCGGGTCTGGACCCTGCTCTACCGGATGGGATTCGATTATCTGTCGGGTGACCGGGGGGGCCAGGTTGAGATTTCCCCCGGTGACCCCAAATCCCCAAAGCAGCAGGTGGATGTGGTGGCTCTCGACCAAGAAATCGCTCTGTCCATCGAGTGCAAGTCTTTTCGTGGGCCAAGGAAGGATCCTGATTTTGCAGAAAAACTTTCCAAACATGCGAGCATCCGCAAAGAGTTCGCTGATTCGGTTAAGAAGCAGTTCCCGTCAGATTCCAAACGACTGGTGGGGAGCATCCTCTTCACATGGGACATCAGACCCACAGAAAACGACCTCAAACGGGCCGAACAACAAAAGGTCCGTGTCTTCAATGAAAAAGACCTGGAATACTTTGAAGTATTAGTTAAGCACGTCGGTCCCGCTGCACGTTACCAGCTACTTAGTGAGGTCTTTCGTGGTCGGAGGATCCACGGGCTGGAGATCGTGGTACCAGCCCTCCTAACACGGATGGGTGGGTTCACCTGCTATTCCTTCGCTATAAGGCCTGAGTATCTTCTTAAGATCGCTTATGTCGCACATCGCGCACAGGGGAAGCCTATCGATCTGGATGCCTACCAACGAATGATTTCACGAAGTCGGCTGAAAAAGATCGGCGAGTACATCACTGGCGATGGAATCTTTCCTACCAACATCGTGATAAACGTAGAGAAAGAAGAATATTTGCAGTTTGATAGGGGGCGCCAAGAAGGCGACGGAGCCGGAGGTACCTTTGGATGGCTGACGCTCACGCCCGCTTATGGCTCCGCCTGGATTATAGACGGCCAACACCGACTCTATGCATATTCGGGACATTCTCGCTCTGAAACAAGTTACTTAAATGTTCTTGCATTTGGGGCCCTTGAGCCTACCGTTCAGACTCAACTGTTCGTAGACATCAATAGCGAGCAGCGTCGTGTTAAGCGCAGTCTTTTGGTGGAGCTTGATTCGACCCTCAAGTGGGGATCAGACGACGAGAGCCAGCGCATACATGCGATTGTTTCTAAGGCAAGTATGTGCCTCGATGACGAGTCCGAAAGCCCTCTTAAAGAGCGCATACTCTTAGCAGATGTAAGACGAACCAAGAAGAGATGCGTATCTTTGACTGCGGTTGCATCTGCCTTGAGCAAGCCAGGGTTCTTTGTCGTTAGCCGCAAACGTGGCTTTACACAGCATGGGCCGTTCTGGCGGGATGACCCAACCAGTTCTCTCAGGCGGACGGTTAAGGTTTTGATTTCTTGGCTCGGCACAATAGCGGAAAATGCGAGCGATTGGTGGGACCTCGGACTAGAAGAAGGGGGAGGGCTCGCTACTAACGATGGCGTGACTGTCTGCATCAATGTTTTGCGAAGCGTCCTAGAACACCTCGGTCCAGCTGAGAAACTGGGAATTCTGGAGGACTCCGATCTTATTGCGCGACTAAATCCCTACGCAACTAAGCTGGGACACTCTCTTGGTAGGATGTCGCTGGACGAACGTGTGCACTTTCGAGGTCTCCGGGGTGTTGAGGGCCAGACTACCGGCACGCGGATATGTCAGGAATTAATTCGCAAAGATTTCTCAAACTTCTCACCCGAGGGCCTCGAAGATTGGATGGAACGAAAGAAGCATAACACCAACGACCAGGCCAGGAAACTCATCGATAACATCGAAAAAACGCTTCAGGAAGAGATCCTGAAGGTACTGAAAGAGGAGTATGACGCGGACGAAACAGCTTGGTGGTTTGAGGGAGTGCCTACCAATGTTCGAAAGAAGGTGGATGATCGCATAAACGAGGCTGGAGGGGGTCAGCGAGAGGAGAATTTCGATTTCATTCACTACGAAGCGATTCTGAAAAAGAACTGGGACGTCTTTAAAATGACCTTTGCCTTCGGCGGAGGTATTCCTGGAAAAGATAGAGGTATTCCTGGAAAAGATAAAGGAACTGCTTGGTTACGGGGAATTGCTACAATGAGAAACTCAGTCTCGCACGCCTCTCGCCGCGACTACGTGTCATTCGAGGATCTGGCCAAGCTCGAGATTTACAACGAGTGGCTTGAGGGACGGGTTACCTCCGTCGGCCTCAACGATCGGGAGGTCTGACGGTCCTGGAACCCCACCGGTCGGACACAATCATTGGGCGATCGGTCACATACCTTGAACCGGTTAGCCTACCCTCATCGTTACCACGGAACTTCCTGAACAAGTCTAAGCGAAGCATCTGTCTAGTTCTCGCAAACCTAGTCAGGACGACCGCTGCTCAGGGCCGATGATCCTGAACCTTGGCGTAAGCTGCAACAGCTCTGATTGCCTCCTGTGTGGCACGATCGGCACAGGCGATCGACAGAGCTGCCTCTACACCGGAGGCATCTCGGAAGACCCGGTACATAAGAGCGTGGGCAAAAGACTGAGTGGCGGCACGTATTCCCGAGAAATCCAGTACTACCAATCCGTCCTGATTCAATGCGGGAATGATCGTTTCTTCGCGCACATGGTCAGCAGCTTCGACGTCTTCCTCAAACGGCAGGGCTACGACTGGCAATCCTGACCGCCCTTAACGGTAAGGGGCCCAACGCCCGTCAGTCCTTGCCCGACCAGACCTTCCTCGACGCGCTGCGCCGCATCGCATCCGAACTGGACATCGTTCTCGTTTTCGACGAGATCGTCAGCTTCCGCGCCGGTTCCTCCGGCACCCAGGGCGTCTACGGCATCGCACCTGACCTGACCTGTCTCGCCAAAGTGGTCGCGGGGGCACTCCGGGCGGTCTGTTCGGCGGCAGGTCCGACATCATGTCTCTCTACGACCCGACGACCGGAACCCCGGCAATTCACGAACATCATCGGCCGGAATCTCGACAGTCACCCCGAGGATAGCTTCCTTCGGGCAGCTGAAACAGCGGTTGGTGATTGACGTGATCCTCAGGGCCATCGATCTCACCGGTGACCTTTCCAAGCAACCCCACGTGAAGGGCTCTGTTGCCCATCTCCTAACGGTGTTGGCGGTGTTTTCCCACCTGATCGCCCCCACCCCATCGGCCTCCTGGAAAGGCCTTCCGGAGATCTCTATCCCCCAGCAACACGAATATCTGGACTTTTCGCGAATTGTTCCGTTTCGGCTGTATGCAGAGGTGCTGGCCCCATTGGAGCAAGAAATTTTATTGCGGGTCTCTGAACCAGACAGGATTAGCCGCTACGGGCATAGTGGCAAACTGTCCTGGTCGGGTCTGGATCACTGTGGCGGATATGTTTCCGTTGGTACTTACTCTGAGAATCCCTTCAAAGACACGATGTCCGTAATCATTATGCCTTTCATACCCAAGGGGCAGTTCCACCTGATCGGTGAAAAATCCAGAGATCGAACTACTCCAGCCCAACTCATCCAGGTAAACCGCCTTATGACCCTGGGCCGGTAAAGTCAGGTTCACCGTGTCCAGTAGTATCCCATCCGCTCCCAACAGCTCAGCCGTCAGAGGTAGCTCTTCCGTCTCCAGGTTCATCATCGCCACCCCAGTTCGGATGGAAGAACCCGTGTTCGCCTCCATCGGCGCCACAAACCCCTTCGCATAGGCTGCGCTACTGCCCACACCTGCCGTTCCCACTGCACTTCCCGAAAACACAATCACTCCCGCCAGTGGCTGGTCCGATGTCACAGACACCGAACCGACTACTAGCTCTCCCACTCCGTCCGTCGTCAACACCTTGACTCCCCAGGGCAAAATTTTGACTTCCTTCTCTCCGACCACAGTTTCCCCATTCAAATCCACCGTAAGAACTGCCCCATTGTCGTCTCTCAATATGATCTGTGCCGTTGCCGTCTTCTCCCCACTCAGGTTCAGCAACAGGATCTCGCTCGCTAATACTCCTATATCCTGTCCATCCACAAAAAATCCATCCACAAACTGGGCAAAATACAGCTGCTGTTCTCCCGTCGTTTCCGTCGTCTGCATCGGAGCCACTGGCATCGTCGAAAACTCTCCAGAACGGGTCTGAATCACCGTCCCCGTCACCGGTTTTGTTGCAGTGACTAACAACGTTCCTGTGAACTCTGAAAGATTAATCGTCGTTCCCCAGATGAACTCGTTCACGAACATGGCATCGTGGCCCCGAGCTGTTAACATTCCTGAACTCGTTGCCAGTGTCGTTCCAGTATGGTCCAAAAGGGTCAATTCCAATGGTCCCTCTTCTTTACTCAGACTCTGAAACGCGATCCCGGTGTTGATCTCTCTGCGTTCGCTCTTTTGTATCGGGGCCACAAACCCAGTTGGAAACTTAGGACTCGATCCAACCCCAGCCAATCCCATCGATCCACCGAAGATCACCACTCCTTCCACGTGACGATTGACCGTCACTTGAACCGATCCTGTCTCAAGATCTCCCAGACCATCGGTGCGAAGCGTCAGCAATCCTGCTGCTGGTACGCTGATCTCCCCTTGTCCACTGACGATCTCTCCGTTGAGATCCACACTCAGCAGATCTCCAGAATCGTCACGAATCTCG
>CAUZIZ010000247.1:0-5867 GCA_963579905.1 Acidobacteria bacterium UBA6911
AAGCGGCGGATTGACTACCCGGGTCGGGTCGCCGTCTACATCTACTCCACCGAAGACTCGGAGCAGGTCTTTGCCCCTTCTCTTTCCTACGGGGACAGCCTCAGGCTGAAGGTCTATCTGGAGGAACCAGCATACTACGGAACTCCTGGAGTACCGGACTTTCGCCAGCTCTTTTGGCAGAGAGGTATCTTGCACCTGGTCCGAATCAAGTCCTATCGGAAAATACAGCGGACGCAACCAGCTGCCCTCTGGACTCCTAAGGGGGCTCTCTTTCGGTACCGGAGCGGATTTTAAGCGTTCTGCTGAGACAGGTTTGTACCTGCTGGCCAGAGGCTCATTCTCAACATCCTGTTCGGTCAGCATCGCCTACTTGGAGAAGCCGAAAAGAGGCAGCTGAAACGGCTGGGAGTCTTTCACCTATTTGTGGTCTCGGGATTCCACGTTGCCGTGCTCGTTTTCTTCCTTCACTGTTTGGTGCGGCCTCTCGGGCCCGTGGGTAAAGCTCTGGTCCTGCTCGGCGTATGGTGTTACATCGTTCTGGCAGGCGGCACACTCCCGACGGTTCGAGCTGGTCTCATGGGAAGCTGCTCCTAGCTGCTGCTCGCCTTCGGCATCTCCCACCGCTTCCTGAACTGTTTGGGCATCGCCGCGCTGTTCACCCTTCTCGCCTCTCCTGTCTCCCTCTACTCGGCTAGCTTTCAGTTCTCTTACCTCAGCCTTCTCGCCATCGGAATCTTCGTGCTACCCAGGCAGCCTACACTTCGCTCGCTGTGGCTGGCATGGCGCGACGTCTTCTCCGATCAGGTGATAGCGGTGCAAGGTCCTCAAGGAGCGCGCAGACGTCACACCCGCTTCCTCCTCAAAGCGGCGCTAGAACCGCTGCCTCGCAGGCTGCTGATCCCTTGCCTTGGCCTGGGCGCCAGACTGTTGGCCTACATTCTTACCTTGGCCATGTGCAGTTGGTTTGTTCAGTTGGTAACGCTTCCTCTGAGCCTCTACTACGCAAATCTTTGGATCTGGACCCAGTGGCTAGCCAACCTCATATTGGTGCCTTGCTTCGCCCTGTTCTTGATAGGATTACTGATACTCTTCGCAACCTACTGACTGCCTTTGGTATCCGTGCTGGCCACCTTTCTCGGCGTCTTTGCTTCTGGGCTGGATCGACTCATCGATGCGTTGGAATCGGTGGCGCTGGTCAGCTACGTTCCCGGTCCTGGAGGCGTTGTTATTGGGCTGTACTTTCTCCTTCTCAGTTTCTACTACTGGCGGACTGGCCGGTGGAAAAAGCTGGCTTGGGTGAGCCCAGGAGTTCTGCTGTTGCCTTGTCTTCCAGCACTGTGCCCAGCCAACAAGTTGCTGCAGGTAACCGTGTTGGACGTGGGCCAGGGAGAGAGCATCCACCTCCGATATCCGAATGGCGAGCATGCCCTGATCGATACCGGAGACAGCTGGGGCCTGGCCCCGGACAGCAGCCAGTTTGTGGGAGAGCGACTGGTGGCGCCGTATCTCTGGCAGCAGGGATGTCGCCGCCTGGCTTATGTCCTACTCACCCATCCCCACGCCGATCACGTCCAGGGTTACAAATTCCCGAAACAGGCCTTCCGGATCGACGAATTACTCTATTCAGATCCGAGGGCGAGCTACTTCACCTCGTCCCATCGTCAACTCGCTGCGGGAGATATCTTCGTGCTCGGTGGAGTCCAGCACTTGGTGCTCCATCCGCCACTGGATCAACTCGATGCCGACTCCAACCTAGATGCAAACGACCGCTCAGTCATTGTACTCCTCCGCTATGGACAGTTTTCCATGCTCTTCACCGGCGACGTTACCTCCACGGTCGAGCGGCAGCTGGCACAACGTCTTGCCGGCGGCACCATCCTCAAGGCCGCTCACCATTGAAGCACCTCAAGCAGCGCTCGTGTACTTCTGAACGTGATTCAGCCAACGGTCGCGCTGATCTCGGCGGGGAGAAAAAACGCATTCGGGCACCCGGCCCCCTCAACCTTGGCGCGACTCCGCGATGCTGGAATCGTGCCCCTTTCGACTTCCGGTTGGGGATCTCTCCGAATCGAGACCGACGGCAAGGAATGGAAAGCCCTCCATTACTCAATGCCGGAGAGCCAGTTTTTCCGAATCCTGGGCGGCGATAAGTAGACGCGCTGACGCTTCTCTCTAGAAAGGATTCTCCGACTCTCCGGAGACAGCCTCTAAGAGGCTGAACTCGGGAAGCCCGTATCGCTCTCTCGTCTTGCGGGCCAGGTAGTTGGCTTCAAGCTGGCGATACATGTCGGCGGAAAGATGCTTCTTATAGATTTTCATCTCTTTCTTAGTTTGAGCCTGGAGTTCCTTCAACTCAGACGGATCCATTGATTCCTGCAGGGCAACCATGACCCGCACTCCGATCTGGTTCAGATCGCGATCAATCTGCTCGTAGCTTACTTCGCTTTGCGCTGCAACTTCCGCTCTGAGGGCCGCCAGCAGAGCCCGAGCGCTTGTAAACGCCTCGCCAAGGTGCTGCTGCAAACTCTCCTGTAGGTCTTCGAGGTGCCGGAGCAGCGCCTTCTGGGAGAGCTGATCACCGCCCTGTGTTTCCGCAGCGCCCGGAGACGCTCCGACCATGGCCTGTGTATATTCCTCAAACACCTGAACCACAGCTGGATGGCAGTAGGACAGGCTCCGAGGGGGCTTCTTTCCGGCACTCTCTATACCCTCGAAACTGCGGTCGATACCGCGCAGAACTACATGCAGAGGGATTTCATTCTCCTTCCAGAGCTCTATCAGACACCAGTCGAGCGGGGAGACAAGGAGGTGCGTTCCACGCTTTGTGAGGAAGTACTCTTCGACTTCGGTGAAGTAATTGAAGTAGTTTCTCATCTACCACCGGCGGGACTCGAGCCGCTTCGCAACAACTAGGCCTGAGAGAGGCGAATGCAAACCTCTGAGAACACCAAGGCGAAAAACAGCAGTTACGATCCGGGCGTTTCCCCGTACGAAAGATCCCAGAAAATCTTCAATCCGTACAAGGTTAAGTCCTCTTCAATTCTATCGATGCCCTCCGACTGGGAACCGATCAAGTCAGCAAATCCTCCGGTAGCGATCACCGGCGCGTTGGGTAGTTCTTCTTTCATTCGCCGCAGTATTCCTTCTACCAGACCTACATATCCAAAAAAGAGGCCAGACTGGATGCTGGTTGTAGGCGAGTTTCCAATGACTTGTGCGGGTCGGGTGATCTCGACGCGAGGCAACTTGGCGGCCCTGAGAAAGAGCGCCTCGGCCGAAGTCGAGACTCCAGGAGCGATAATCCCTCCCAGATACTGTCCCTGAGCCGAAATCGCATCGAAGGTGGTGGCGGTGCCTAAGTCCACCACAATCGCAGGAGTTCCGACCAAACGGAGGGCTGCCAGCGCATTTACGACACGATCGGCTCCTACGTCGGCGGGAGATTCATAAGAGATGGGGAGCAATTTCTGCAGCTGCGGCTGAACGAAAACAGGTCGCAGGCCGAAGTGTCTCGCCGCCAAGACCTTGAAGCAATCGTCTAAGGGAGGGACAACGGAGCTGATCACTATCGCCTCAACCTTAGAAGGATCAACGGCTTTCAACCTGAAAAGATCTTCGCATAGGACTGCGTACTCGTCAGGCGTTCGATCCCTGCGGGTCGCTATCCTCCAGGAGTGGACCAGATCGTCAGCTTCGAACACGCCCAGAACGATATTGGTATTCCCGATATCGACTACGAGCAACATGAATACCGTCTTCCCGAGCCTAAAATCCGATTGCCGGTGTTACAGGTTGGCAAGGCACCCGCCGTGGCCAGACCCATTCGAGAAAGAAACTTCCGACTACTGGGGATTTGTGCTGTTGTCCGGCTCTCTCCTCGGAACCTGGGCTCATTTTGCTAACGGCTCAAGTCGTTCGCGGCTCTGTCGGACTTGGCTTCGTAACGCTGGTAGTTCACCCGTTGGCGGCACTTTCGGAGGACGTGCGACGTATTCTTGAAGTTTCAGCTTAGTGCCTAAAATGTCGTATTCCTGTACGAACCATGGCCATCCCGTGCTCATCGGCGGCTGCGATTACTTCGTCGTCCCGAACGGATCCCCCTGGCTGAATTACGGCGCGCACACCAACCTTGGCAGCCTCATCGATTCCATCGCGAAAGGGGAAAAAAGCATCGCCTGCCATCACGCAACCTTCAATGGCCAGCTGTGCCTTCTCGGCCGCGAGCTTCACGGAGTCGACCCGGCTCATCTGACCAGCTCCAATGCCCACTGTCTGGGCTTGGCGTACATAGACAATTGCGTTCGACTTGACGTGTTTGCAGATTTTCCAGGCAAACAACAGGTCTCTCAATTCGGTTTCGTCCGGCTCGCGTCTGGTCACTACCTCGAGATCGCTGGCCGTGATCCGGGCAACATCGAGATCCTGCAGGACATAACCGCCCGAGATCTGCTTGAGGTCGAACCTCCTCTCTCGAGAAGCTCCCACCGCCGGCGACTCTGGACCCATCCTCATGACCCGAAGGTTCCCCTTTTTGGAAAAGAGATCGAGAGCTGCCTGCTCGAAAGCTGGCGCAATGATCGCCTCAACGAACAGGGATCTCATCTCCTCTGCTGTTTCACCATCCACGGTTTGGTTGAAGGCCACGATTGATCCAAAGGCGGAAACTGGATCGCAAGCGAGGGCTTTCCGATAGGCTTCGCAGGGACCTTCTGCCAGCGCGGCTCCGCAGGGATTGTTGTGTTTGACGATGACGCAGCAGGACTCTTCGAATTCGGTGGTAAGGCGCCAGGCAGCTTCCAAGTCGAGGTAGTTGTTGAAGGAAAGTTGCTTGCCCTGAAGCTGAGTCGCTGCTACCAACCCAGACGGAGGTCTCCCGAGGGAACCGTAAAGAGCGCCCCTTTGATGAGAATTCTCACCGTACCTAAGGGTTTCCTGGCGTCCCAGGCTAAGGGTGATGGTGGAAGGCAGTTCTTTCTCATCGGTCGCCGGTGAATTGATACTCTCCAGGTACTCCGAGATGCCTGCGTCGTAGGCGGCCGTATGTTGGAATGCCTTTCGCGCGAGTCTCCACCGAGTGATCCTGGAGGTCTCCCCTTGGCTGGTTCCCAGCTCAGACAACAGATCCGGATAGTCAGCCGGATCCACGACCACCGTGACGTGCTGGAAATTCTTGGCCGCCGCCCGGATCAGCGTTGGACCTCCAATGTCGATCTGCTCAATCGCCTCCTCAAGGGAGACAGATACCCGGCTAACCGTTTCCGAAAAAGGGTACAGGTTGACGATCACCAGCCTTAGTCGGAGAATGTCATGCTCTTTTAGTACTTCAGTGTGTTCAACTCGATCATAGCGAGCCAGAATTCCTGCATGGATGCGCGGGTGGAGCGTCTTTACTCGCCCATCCAGTATTTCTGGAAAGCCGGTGTATTGCGACACCGGAGTAATCTCGACTCCAGACGCCTGCAGTGCCTGACCAGTCCCTCCCGTAGAAAGGATCCGGATACCTAACTCTCTGAGTCCTGCTCCCAGATCCGCCAGACCTTCGCGATCAGAGACACTGATCAGAGCACATTCAATCGCCATGTCATCTTCACCCCAGCCGACCGTAGAATTCCTTCGATCCGCTTCACCGCCAAGACCACTTACTCCGAACCAATTGCTTCCCAGGCACCCTCGAAGCTCGTGCCTCCATGTTAGGGCTGAGCAGGCCCAATGTCCAGGACCCCATTTTGCCCGGAGAGCGAGCGTCCAGGGGTGATTCCGGTGGTTCATCCTGACCGGCCTGGCTATAATATTCGGGTGACGAGCCTCAGTCAGACTCTGCGTAGGATTCCCTCTGTCAGTCAAGTTCTTCTCCGAGACCCCGTTCG
>CAUZIZ010000248.1:0-5850 GCA_963579905.1 Acidobacteria bacterium UBA6911
TCCACGATGGCTTGCAGTTCAAACTTGAACAGATCGCCTTGCAGGTCTTCGCACGGGGAGGGCTTGGGTTTCATGGCGCCAACTTTCGCAAGGTTTCGGCGGCGACTGACCGCTTTTCTTGCAAAACCATACACCACCCACCAGCGTTTTGATCCCATTGTTGTTGGGCAAGGGGTCTTTTTTAGGATCGACTAACTTACACTGAGTTTTTTCGAATAAATTGAGAATGGGAAATATGGGGATTTGTCCACGCTATATGACGTATTGCCGACAGCCATGTTGAATGGCGCTCAAAGTGTGGTTACATCTTCCATCTTAGAGAATAATAAGTCATACGAATGATGATAATTGACTGAAATGTGTCGTGTCATTCTTGCCGATTCTATTTTGGCGGACCACAGGTAGGAATCTTCGTCCCAGGTGCGCAAAGAGCGAGATCGGGTCGATGGGCCCGGGGAATGTGATAAATCCGCTGGAACTTTGAGTCTGAATCGGCCACGATTCGCAAATCGTCGCAGCACAGGTTGTCAAACGGCGGTCCGGAGCTGCCACCAGGAGGACAGGCATGAGGTCGTTCAAAATACTGCTCTTTTTCTCGTGCGTTTTGTTGGTGCAAGCGGCGTTGGCTTCTGCCCAGGATGCGATTGATCTTGACGATGACGCCCTTTTGAACCGCGTCAAGAAGGAGAACGATGCCCTGGTCCTGGTGGGCGACAAAGCCCGCGCGGAAAGAAAGGCCTTCGAAGAAATTGGCGCGAGTCTCACGGAGGCTCGAGAAGCGGCTAACGCTCCGCTTCCGGCCGACCCCGGTGAGATTACAGGACTTGAGGGGCTTGACGTGCAATCGCTTCTTAAGCAGGTGGAGCTGCGAGAGGAGTACCTTACGGTC
This sequence comes from Acidobacteria bacterium UBA6911, assembly GCA_963579905.1. Classification (GTDB taxonomy): domain Bacteria; phylum Acidobacteriota; class UBA6911; order RPQK01; family JAJDTT01; genus CAUZIZ01. Next base: position 890 of record CAUZIZ010000248.1, read on the forward strand.
TACCGCAAACGCAAGCAGCAGCTTGACCGGATCCCCAGCCTGACCGACACCCGTCGCAAAAGGATCAATCAGGCGATGGAGGCACTCCGCATTACCGAGCAGCGGGCCGGCGATCTCCGCCTCCTGCTGACGGAACTGGCCCACCGTATTAAGGCAGGCCGTATTTCGCAGGACAAGGCCATTCTCGGCGACAACGGCGTGGAGTTTTGGAGGGAGGCGGTGGTCCGACAGCAGGTCGAGTGCGCCGCTTGGCTTGAAACCTACAGCGCCGAGAAGCAACTGCCCGAGAGCCAGCCCGCGCCCGAGGCGGCTGAGACCGTCTGGAACCTCGAAACGGATCGCCGTTTTCAGCACTCCCTGGATGTGGCCAGCATCATGCTCCAAGCCGCCAGACATGAAGCGGCTGAAAGGGAAGACCTCGAGAAGACCGATCACACCGCCTTGCCAACGGTCATTGCGCGCGTTCACGACGACTGGAGTCGCGCGCTGGCGGATTATGAGAGGGCTTTGGATCGCGCCGAGATCAAGCGCGCGGCCCTTGCCGAGCTGGAAGCGGATCGACGTGATTTGACGCCGCCTTCCAAGGAGTCGATTCCCGAAAGAGAGGGGCACTCCGAACTTAAAACGGCTCGCCGTGATGCCGCCTTCTCAGACCAATTGGTCCGCTACGACACCCGTCGTCTGGAACTGCCCCGCCAAGCGAACGACGTAGCCGATGAGCTCATGCAGGAACTGCTGGCAACCCCGACCGCGTTTGAACGGGCCCGCCGCCAGACGGTCATGCTCAGGGCGGCCCTCAAGCTGGCCGAAGACTGGCAGCGCGAGGGCAAGATCACCTCTTTCGATTTTCCCGAGGGCGCGAACGTGGCGAGCCTGGCGGCCTGGATGCGAACCATCGCGCAGGCCGAAGCCGCCCGACGCCGCGAAGCCGATGAACTCAAACAACGGATCAACAATAAGAGTCTGATAGAAGCCGCCCAGCAGGAGTTGGAGCAGGAACAGGAGAAGAACCGGCGATTCCACAGTGCCCTCCAGGAAGAGCTCAGCTACGCCGATTTCCTGAAGGAGATGGCCGCCAAGGACGAAACGGCCTTGATCGCCCTGGTAGAGCCCAAGGGCACGCTCAACGCATCCATCGAGAAATTGGCCGGCACCGTTGACCAGGCCCAGCGTGAGTTCGACCGCGCGGTGCAGACGCTGCGTGGAGCCCGTGATGCCATTCGTTCCGTGGAAAACCCGTACCTGCACTTTGGCCTTCGCAGGGCCCCGGAACGTCTCACCGAGATCAAGGGCGAACTGGAGAACCTCAAAGACGCCCGCCTCCCCGAAGACCACAGCTCCGACCCCCTGGAGCAGGGGACAAGCGGCGATCAGTTCGAAACCGTCGCGGTTGACGCTAGCCATGTCGAGCAGACGGATCAGCTGCTACTGAACCAGGTGAAGAAGATGCAGGGAGAGTTAGAGGCTCAGCAGGATTTTGCCACGGCCCAGTGGCAGTACTTTGACAACCTGGATGAGAAGCTCAATCTCTATACGGGAGCATTGGATGCCCTGGACCAGGCATTCACGTCGGCCGGCCAGGCATGGTCCTCGTTGATCAACGAAGAAAAGCGCAAGTACACTTGTGCGCGCGAACTTGAGCGCCGGCTCCAGGAAGGCCGGATCGACCGAACTCAGATCCATTTCGGCCTTTCAGAGACGCTGACCCGGAAAACAATTATCCAGGCCCAATCCGATCGTGACGAGCAGGTCCGGGGGTACGCCAAGCTGCGCAAGTACCACCAGGATGAGCGGGATCGGTTGCAGGCACTCTCCACGTTTGGGATCTGGGCGAAAATCCGCGCCGATTCCGCGAACGAAAGAGCGGCGCTGATCGTCCGACCGGCCCAGCGCATTGATGCGGCTACGCTCCCTTTCAAAGATCTTGACGAAGTCGACCGGAAACAACTTGAATATGATGCGAAGAACGAACGTGGACAGGAAGATGTCGGTTGGGAAAGTGTGCTCGCTGCGGTGTCCCGGGTGAAGAAGCGGGAACTCTTCGACGACTCGCTAGATACATACTATCTGGCGGTCACCCTGATCGACCGCCAGATGAGCGAATACGACAAAGGCCTCGAGGCGTACCAGGAACTGATCGCGTCATGCAACCAGGAAAGCAATCAGATCGCGGAGGCCCCGGAGAGGTTGGAGAAGGGGCTGAAACTGAGGATCCTCGGTTACCAAACCGCTCGGCACCTCGCGGCCATCGCCGCCTCGCCCAGTGCCCAACTCTCTATAGAGGACCTCTTCAAGCAGACCTATGGATTGCCGCTGCCCATCCCCGAACAGACCCACGATTGGGACAAGGACTACTGGGCGGACCACCTTTTCGCCGCCGAGGCGCGCCTATGGGGCCACCAGGCCTGGAGCAAAGCCACCAAGAAACTCCTCTCAAAGCTGGGATTGGATGCCGAAATCGCGCTGTACGATCAGCACAAGGCCAAGATCGAGAACAAGATCGGGGCGCTCAAGGCTCGGCGAGAGGACCTGCGTAGCTCCATTGCCGCCATACGCGCTGATTATTCCACGGAGATTTACAAAGCCGCTGTCCGCGCGCTGGGATACCTGCTTCTGATCCCGGTGTTGGCCTGGGTGATCGTCCGCCTCGTGAACCGCTTCGCACGTCGGATCGAAGAACGCGTGGTAGACGGAATGGCCCGTGACCGTCTCAACTACCACGAGCGCATGAAGACACTGTCCAGTGTCACGCGCAAGACGGTGTCGGTCGTGGTCTGGATCATCGCCGGTCTCTATCTACTCTACGAGATCGGGACCCCGGTGTCGACCATTCTGGCCTCGGCCGGGGTCCTGGGGCTGGCCGTCGCTTTTGGGGCCCAAACCCTGATCCGAGATTTCTTCCACGGCTTCTTCATTCTGCTGGAGAATCAATACACCATCGGGGATTGGATCAAGGTCGGCAGCATCAGCGGCACAGTCGAGCGCCTGACATTGCGGGTAACGGTGTTGCGCGATATGGAGGGAACGCTCCACTTCATTACCAACGGCGCCGTCACCTCGGTTTCCAACATGACCCATGGCTGGTCGCAGGTGAAGATGGAAATCGGGGTGGGCTACAGCGAAAATATCGAACGGGTGAGCCAGGTGATCCTGGAAGCGGCCACCAATCTCTGCCAAAGTCCGGAGTGGAAGGACAAAGTACTGGCGGAGCCCGTGGTGGCCGGTCTGCAGAGTTTCGGCGACAGCTCCCTCAATATCCGCCTCGTAGTGAAAACGCAGCCCGGCGTCCAGTGGGGCTTGGCCCGCGCACTGAGGAAATGCATCAAAGAGCGCTTTGATGAGGAGGGCATCGAGATTCCATTCCCACAGCGGGTGATCCACCACGTGCATGCCGGCAACAGCAAGACTTCGCAAAAGAACGCAAATCAAGACGGCGGATAGCTCGCGTATTACCGACGGCTGGGAAGGCCTGTGGCTCGCCAAAATAGAATCGGCAAGAATAGAGTGATAATTTACAACTTGGTCATCATAATATCCGACATCATCAACCCCGCCATCCTGCCTGCTGTGGATGAGCCGGGAGAGAGTGCTGTGGAGCCTGAGATATGAGTGAATTATCGGTGAAAAGTCAGACTGACTGAGCCCTGTCCCTCGCCAAAATTCGGAACTTCAATGATTGCAGTCACTTGACTTGTTTCTCCGTCAGGCCCAAAATTGGCCATGATGCTCAAGATGCTCATTGCAATCGTGTCAATCTGCCTCCGCTTCCTACGCCTGATCACCCAATCCCGCGAAGAACTGATTCTGGAGAACTTAGCCTTGCGCCAGCAGTTAGTGGTGCTCAAGCAGAAGCATCCGCGGCCCCAGTTGTCCTGGCGGGATCGGATCTTCTGGGTCTGCCTTCGGCTGCTTTGGTCCAAGTGGAGCGAGGCGCTCATGATCGTCAAACCAGAAACCGTGGTTAGCTGGCATCGTCAGGGATTCCGGCTGTATTGGCGTTGGAAATCGAGCTCGGGCAGAAAGCGAGGCCGGCCCCTGACCACGTCGGAGATTCGCGAACTGATCGGGCGCATGGCCAGGGAGAATCCCACGTGGGGAGCCCCGCGTATCCACGGAGAACTGTTGGAGCTGGGCTTCAATATCTCGGAGCGAACGGTATCGAGGTATCTGAACAAAAGAATGCCTGATCAAGACAAGGCCCAAAGCTGGCTGACATTCCTCCACAATCATCGCGAAGCGATTGCGGCGATCCACGAACGGCTGGGCGAGTCGGAAGTTTTTGGGCATCGGGCCGGAGCCTTCGTGGGCGCGGATAGGGCCAAGCCGGGCCTGCTGCAACTCGCCGCGGGGGGGGTCCATCTTCCTGGATGGGGTTGGCGATCTCTCCGGGAATTGTAATCAAATACAATGCTGAGCTAAGTTGTTGTGGGGTAAGTTGATAGCTCGCGTCACCATGGCCGAAAATGGCCTGAATTCATATTTTATGTGGTCTGACCCGACTACGGTTCTGCCGTCCCGCAGCTTCCCTCCAACCATTGGGTTGCACAGACCCCGGAGAAAGTCTTGACTGGGGTGGGGGACGCTTTACGGCTCCGTGCGAGACATGCACACTGAGGAAGATTTTATCATCGCCGACGCTCACAAGAACGGGGTGCGAGTGAAAGTCAAAGGGCCGATGCTACAGGGTGCGCTGATGGCTCTTCTGGAGGCCATCGTCAAGGTTGAGGGCAATGCAATATCAATGAACTAACACCAAACAAAAGGGCGACATGAAACAACTAACAACAATCCTTATCGCGGCACTCATCGTTGTGGGGTGCGCGACTCGTGAACCGTCGCCTATCCGCAATGTTCAGTATGACGCGGAGACCAAGACGCTGACCGTGAAGTTCCCCAACGGCACTCGCTATGAATACGCGGGAGTGCCTGAGCAGGTCTACCAGGGGCTGGATCGTCGATCT
>CAUZIZ010000249.1:0-5669 GCA_963579905.1 Acidobacteria bacterium UBA6911
CGGGGGCGAATAAGGAAGCGGATCAAGAAGGAGCCCCAAACTCCTCTTGATCCTGACATCTATTGATTATGAATTAGGGAAAACGACTTTAAACCCGGGGCGGGTCACTTTTACTTGATCACGCCGGGTCACTTTTACCTTGTCATTACGACAAGCGATGAGAAATGCGGGATAGGGTCGAGTCCTGCCTACAAGAGTCATGTTGACTCTCACATGCGGCCTGCTACACTGCCTCGGTGATTTTCATTCTGGCCGCACTCTTCTGTGTCGTCCTATCTTTCGACGTTGCGGCCCAGCGGCGTCCCCTCGTGACCCAGACTGCGGAAACCGTCCCTGAGGGTCACGCCCTGTTCGAATTCGGGGTCGAGTTTCTCCAGGATTCAATGTTCCGGCTCTCTGGATTGAAAGGAGATCAGACTCGAGTCGGAGTCTACGGCCTAAGGATCGGCGCTGGGAAGAAGATCGAGGTGCAGATGCTCGGCTCCTTCCAGGAGTTATTTAACATCGAAGAGCGCTTCCCCGGACCTCATTCTTCTATCCTCGACTTCTCTGGAAACTCCACCAGCGCCTGGGGTGATCTCACGATGGGCACCAAGCTCCGCATACTGGATGAGCGTCCTGGAGCCCCGGCATTTGCGACCCAATTTGCCGTCCAACTCCCGAACACCTCCAATGAAAGTGGGTTGGGAAATGATGAAACTAACTTCTTCTCCAGCCTGATCGTCGAGAAAAGCTTGGGAAAGTTGCGTCTCATAACTAATTTCGGTTTATCCCTCTTGGGAGACCCCGTAGACGCGGCGGCGCAAGACGATCTCTTCTCCTACGGTTTTGGACTGATCTACTCGGTCAACCCTCAGGTCAGAGTCATCGCCGACACCTATGGGAGACTCGGTCCCGGCGGCATTGGGACGGAAGAACAATCACGTCTACGTCTGGGGGCCCAGATTCAGGGGGGAGGACTCTATTGGGACGTCGGAGCGCTGGTGGGGTTCCGAGACACGGATCCGTCCTACGGGCTGATCATCGGAATCTCCAAGCAGTTCCGAATGCCCTTCTGACCACTGACCTGTTGTTGAAGTTCCAGCTTAGCCCCGCCCCCGGCTGCGCCGGATCGTACAGGAAAGAAACATCAACATCCCATAGTGGCACGGTCATCCCTGCCCGTGATGACCGATCCGTCGAGCCAAGGGCTCGACAATCACGGCCTGGAAGGCCGTGCCACGGTTTTCAGAAAAATGCTTGGAAAAAGTCCTATCCAATGCTAAATCATTGGGTTACAGTATTTTATTCGTCCAAATCAGCAGATGAAGTTGCAGGTCAGTCGTCCCCCCAGGAAGCCCTGGCCCATTCAAGAAAGAAACTTCCGGCTACTGGGGATTTGTGCTGTTGTCCGGCTCTCTCCTCGGAACCTGGGCTCATTTTGCTAACGGCTCAAGTCGTTCGCGGCTCTGTCGGACTTGGCTTCCTAACGCTGGTAGTTCACCCGTTGGCGGCACCTTCGGAGGACAGGAGACGTGCGGCGTTCAGACATGCGACGAATTCTTGAAGTTTCAGGTTAGATCGACCCCCAAGAATCAGCTGCAGCCCGAAGTACTGCCACATACGGTGCAGACGTAACAGTTCCCATTCCGCTGCATCAGGTTTCCGCATCCCATACAGGTAGGATAGTCGCCACGGACATCGACTTTGAAAGACTCGGCCACTGGAGCACCGCTGGGCTCATCATCATCGTCGGGGTAGTCAGGAAAACTGACCTGCACTCCATTCTGGACACTGCCGTTGGGCTCGACGTGGTGGATGCCCAACCCCTCCTGAGTCTCGGCGCTGAGAAACTTGGTAGCCAGGTGGCGCACCACGTAATCGGGTATCGAAGTAGCAAAGGGAATCTGAGGATTATCCGTGTAGCCAGCAGGCTCGAAACTCATATGGGAAAAGATGCGGACGTAGTCCTCGAGCGGCACACCGCGCTGAATACCCATGGAGAGAGCAATCGCCCAGGCCATAGCCATTCCCTGAAGTGTCGAACCTTGCTTGGCGAAGTTTACGAAGATCTCCCCCAACTGATCGTCGTCCGGATACAGTCCCATTGTGAGGAAGCCCTTGAACCCCCTGATCCTGAACTCATGCTGCAAGGCGGGGTGGTCCTTGGGCATGTTGCGGCGAGGAGTTACTGCCACCTGAGGGGTCGCTTCCCCTGAGGAGAGGGGCTGGACCAGCTTGCAGCCATCACGATAGACCGAGATCGACTTCAGGCCGTTCTTCCAGCCCTCGATGTAGGCATCCATGATTTCACTGGCAGTTGCCGAAGACGGCAGATTGATCGTTTTAGAAATCGCACCCGACAGAAAGGGCTGAACAGCTCCGCACATCTTGATGTGTCCAAGGTAGGGGATGAAGCGAACTCCATTGGCTGGGTGGTCCGCACAGTCAAAGACTGGAAGGTGCTCATCCTTCAGATGAGGCGCACCCTCGACCGTCTCCCGCTTGTCCAGATAGACGAGCATGTCCTTCACCTCATCCTCTTCATAGCCCAGCTTCTTCAGAGCGCGAGGAACGGTATGGTTGACGATCTTTAGCGTCCCTCCACCAACCAGTTTCTTGATCTTGACCAGGGAGAAATCAGGTTCTATGCCGGTGGTATCGCAGTCCATCATGAACGCGATCGTCCCAGTTGGGGCCAGCAGCGTCACCTGGGCATTACGATAACCGTCTTGGGAACCCTTGCGGATGGCCTCGTCCCAGACCTCCATGGCGCCGTGCAGAAGATCCATGGGAACCATGGCAGAATCGATCTTCGAGAGGGACTCGCGATGCTTGTGAATCACGCCCATCATCGGTATCCGATTCTCCTCGAATCCGGCAAAGGGGCCCATGTTTTCGGCGATCTCCGCGCTGGTGAGGTACGCTTGACCGGTCATCAGCGCAGTGATAGAAGCCGCCAGATTCCGAGCTCGATCACCGTCATAGGGAAGCCCCTGAGCCATCAAGAAGGCTCCAAGGTTTGCGTAGCCCAGTCCCAAAGTGCGGTAGTTGTGACTGACTTTTTCAATTTCCTCGGTCGGGTAGCTCGAGTTGTCGACAATGATCTCCTGGGCCAGGATCAGGGTCGCCACGGCATGTTTGAAGGATGCCTGGTCGAACTGGCCATCCTCATTCAGAAATTTGATCAAGTTGAGGGAGGAGAGATTGCAAGCTGAATTATCCAGGAAGACATATTCCGAGCACGGATTACAGCCATCTATGGGCCCGCTGTTGGGGCAGGTATGCCAGTTGTTCAGGGTAGTCCAAAACTGCACCCCCGGATCCCCACACTCCCAGGCTGCATCAGCGATCGCACTCATGAGGTCCTTTGCCTTGTAGGTTTTGACCTCCTCTCCATCGGTGACTCTGCGAGTTCGCCATTCGCCATCACTGAGGACACTCTTCATGAATTCGTCGGTAACACTCACGCTGTTATTTGCATTCTGGAACTGGACGGTGCGATAGGCCTCGCCGTCAATGGAGTCGTCGTAGCCCAACTCGATGAGCTGCCGTGCCTTCTTTTCTTCTTTGGCCTTACACCAGATAAACTCTTCAATGTCTGGATGGTCCGCGTTTAGGATAACCATCTTGGCGGCCCGACGCGTGGCTCCACCAGATTTGATCGCACCGGCAAAGCTGTCATAGCCCCTCATGAAGGATACGGGACCGGAGGCAAATCCGCCTGTTGCCAGTGGCTCGGAGGAGGCACGAATCTTCGAAAGGTTGACACCAGAACCGGATCCACCCTTGAAGATAATCGCCTCAGTCCTAGCCAGGCGCATGATGTGCTCCATTGAATCGTCGACGCTGTTGATGAAGCACGCAGAGCACTGAGGCCTTTCCTTGATGCCGACATTGAATTGAACGGGGGAGTTGAAAGCCGCCATCTGGTTCACGAGAAGATGGGACAACTCATGATTGAAGATCTCCGCATCCTGGGGCGTAGCGAAGTAGTGCATCTTCTCACCCCAGTCGCTCAGGGTATTGACAATCCTTCCAACCAGCTGCTTGACACTGTACTCCCGGCTCGGATTCCCGATATGGCCACGAAAGTACTTGCTAGCAACGATATCAGTGGCGCGCTGAGACCAGAACTTCGGAAACTCGAGTCCCTCTTGACTGAAACTTACCTTTCCGGTTTTCCAATCGGTGATCTTCGCACTTCGAGTTTCCCACTCCACCTGGTCGAAAGGGTGTACTCCGGACTTCGTAAAAAATCTCTCCAATTTCAGACCCGACTTTACGCCTTCCTTCTTCGCCACGTTCTTCATGCATTCTCCCCTTCGAATTTTTGGATTGTGGGCACGAATACTAGCAGGCCCCTCTGATAAAAATCTTGGCCAGAAACCATCCCATCCTGCGCCACTGAAAGCAGCGCGGCGATCTAATAATGGGACGCCAATGACTGGCTCAGTTCAAGCCGACTCAGACCTTTCACTCCGATCGTCTTCTCCCTGGATCGGTCACCTCTGGCAACCACCAACTGACGAAGAGTTCAGTGCAGGGTCTCGGCAAGAAACTCCAGAAGTGCATGGTTCGCCCGTAAGTCCTGAGCCGGAGCAGCGACCTTGATTTTCAGCGACCCATTCCAGAGACCGACGATCTCGCTGCTCCGAGCACTTGGCTGAACATGGACTCTAAAACACACGAGTCCTCGCTTTTCATGAATCTTCAGCGTCATACCACAGGCGCACGCGGCCCGAAAATTGCCGATCCGATTCGCAGCAGCGTTGATCCTTCTTCGATGGCCACGGAATAGTCATGGCTCATGCCCATCGAGAGCCGGGTCAGCGGTCTAGCCCGACCTCCATTAACATCGGTCATCAATGCGGCCATCTCCTTGAAGTAGGGGCGAGAGCCTTCCGGATCCTTCTGCTGGGGCGGAATCGCCATAAGTCCCAACAAGCCGAGACTGGGTTGATGGTCGACCAATGTCACCAACTCCATGACTGCGCCGGGCTCGATCCCGTGCTTTTGATCTTCCTTTCCGACATTGACCTGAATATAGACAGCGACCTTCTTCCCCAGCTCTTCAGCACAACGAGCAACCTTCAGCACGAGCTGTTCTCGATCCAGGGTGTGGATGACATCGAAGAGCTCGACCGCCTTCCGTACCTTGTTGAGCTGAAGATTCCCAATCAGGTGCCACTGGATCTGCCTCGTCCCGAGTGCTGGAATCTTCAGCCTCGCCTCCTGCACCTTGTTCTCCCCAAAGGACGTCTGTCCGACTCGATATGCCTGCTCGACGGCATCGGCTGGAAAGGTCTTCGAGACAGCCAGCAGATCGATCGATTCCGGACGACGTCCGCAGGAACGAGCAATTGAATCGATGCGATTCCGCAGACACCCTAGGTTGGAGGCGATATCTAGCACAAAGCCAGTATACCCAAAAGCTCATGCTAATATACCAGTGTGTGCGAGCGGATCCTCCAGCCCGGATCCTCCAGCCCGGATCCTTCCGGTGTGGAGGCCCCGGTTTCGCTCTGGTTAAGTACACCGTTTCAGAAATACGGTAACGTTTGCAGATGGGGCTTGCGAGGCGAGATCAAGGCAGGAGGAGGAAGACGATGCCTGGACATCTTCGACGACGACCAACGCAGAGATCGTCCGCAACCCCCATCTGCCCTCCGGGTGGCGACGGGACGCGC
>CAUZIZ010000250.1:0-5615 GCA_963579905.1 Acidobacteria bacterium UBA6911
GCCAGCGTCACGATCAGCGGCGCGTAGCCCCACTGCCCGTCGTAGCTGATCCCGTCGGACGAAAGGACCGTTTTCCGAGTTTGACCGTTCCAGCTGGGGCTCAACGAGTGGCCACCTCTGCTTCCGTTTTCGGAGGATTTCGCTATGCTTTTTCTTCACCTGAAATGCCTCCTTTCGGACCTCTCTGAAGATTCTTTGTCGAACTCCAGAATACCCGTCAGGTCTGGAATTTCAGGTGTTTACACGTGGGTTAATCCACTTCCATCTACTTGTTTTGGGCCTAGTGCAGCTCGCCATAAGTTCTGGGCCAGAGGGCAGTAGTCAATCGTTGTCGCTGGCTAGATGATCGATTCCGAAATAGCATGGCAATTGCAGATGGGCCTTGCGCGGCGAGGTCAAGGCGGGAGAAGGCAGACGATGCCTTGCCATCTTCGACGACGACCAACGAAGAGATCGACAGCAACCCCCGTCTTCCCAACGAGTTGCGCGCCCAAGTACGAACCCAGCCTCTCTTCTGTGCAGACGAGCACCTCAGATACATTTAGCTCGATCAATGGACGCAACAATTGTCATGTTATTTCGGAATCGATCATCTAGGCGTCGCGAGCAAGGCATATCGGGCTATATTCCGAGTCGAGCGCAACAACGCCAGCGACGACGAGGGGCTGCTGAACCCTGGTTCAAGACTTGTGGCGCGCTGCACTAGCAGCCACTTGAGGCATGGGGTGGGGCCCTCGATGAATCAAGGTAGCCGAGTGCTGCCGGGCCGAGAACTTCCTCGCCAGGGACTTCATGATCGAATAGGGGTCGATCTGCTCACTACAGGTAAAAATGTCAACTGCTGCATAGCCGTGCTCGGGCCAGGTATGAATGGCAACGTGGCTCTCTGCGATCACCACCACTCCACTGACGCCGTAAGGACTGAATCGATGGAAGACGGTTTGAACGACGGTGGCCTTGGCTTCCCTGACGGCTTCGACCAGGCAACGCTCCACCAGCGCGGTACTGTCCAGCATCCCACCATGACAGCCAGAAAGTTCAACCAGGAGTTGTTTGCCCAAGGTCTTGCCCTGTGCTTGCAATGGGTCTTGATTCACGAAGATATGCTCCCTTGGAAAAGGAGCCTAATTGAGGCGCAAAGCCACTCTGAAAGTCAAGCAACCCAGGGATGCGTCCCACAGGATTCCCGACCCGAAAGAGTTCTCGAGGGACCGCCACTTCGTCGAATCCAAGACCATCAACAGGAATCGACTTTCTCTGGAAGTTTTCTGCTGAGAATCGGGATAACTGTGCTATGATGCACGCTGTGCGGATGAGGGGAACAGTCCACGATTATCTCGAACCCAAGGAAAAGCTGGATTTCCGATCCGAAAGGAACTTGGCGGTTGCCATCCTGCGACAAGCTTGGCATGAAGCAGTGATCGACCTTCGAGTCGTCAAGGAAAACTCGCGCAAGGACTACCGGCTTCTCAAGAAGAAGGCAATCGAGTGGATCTGTAGCGACGAGGAAGGTTTTCCCTACTGGTGCAAGCTAGCGAACGCCGACCACTCAGCTATTCGCCAAAGGCTTCAGTACAAGCTGACCCAGCAGCTCCCCGTCCGCCGATCCTGAGCTTCCCATTTTCCCTAGAAAAAACAGCAACTCTCCCGTCGGTATTGCCGTGCGCGCCGTCTCAGCAGGCCGGCTTTGAAGACGGGCTCCAATCTGCCTATCTCAAAGGCAACGCTATCGCCGTTCTGCGGGAGACAGGATAGCCTTGTCTCAATCGAAAGCTAGGCGCTCTCGATCAACTGCCGAAGTTCCTTCGGCTCCGGGAAACGGCCCTCGCTGAGCTTGGAGAAAACCAACTTCCCGTTTACACTCACTTCGAAGCGTCCACCACCGGAGGGGACGAGCTTGAGCTCGGATATGTCCTGACGGTAGTGACCCAACAATTCCAGCGCCATCCAGGCGGCTCGAGGAGTGTAGTTTCAATCGTCGCAGTAGATGATTTCGAGTTGGACTTTTTCTTCCATACTTTCCTCCTTGTGTAGTGGGGCCACCATAACTTCTAACAAGATGTAAAGGCAATACCCATCTGCAAAACCGATGGGAGAAAGCAAGGTTATTGGCACTTGAGGGGCCGATCAGAGAGTATCCGGGAATGTTCCAGGATCGAAGAAAAGGAATACCGGAAGATGGTTTTCTCGGTTTGCTGCAGCCAGGGAGAGGGTAACTGATAGATAGAATTGCTCGCCTAGGGTCGATCGGTCTATAATGGTCGCTCAATCAGGGCGGGGCCGTAGTTCAGTTGGTTAGAATGCCGGCCTGTCACGCCGGAGGTCGCGAGTTCGAGTCTCGTCGGTCCCGCCAATCCAACCTCCAGCAAATCAGCCATTTGCCCAACATCGCCGAGCCCCTCTTTCAACCGACCTTTCGCTCTTGTTTCCGTTTTGTTTCCTCTTCAGGTGTGTCCGTCTGCCGTGCCCCCTTCCACCTTCCAGCACCCTTAGAATCTTCTTGGCCGAATGCTCAGGCGAAAACTGCGCGTAGTGCCGCTCGGTTGTTGCAACGCTGGCATGCCCGAGTACCTGTTGGATATCGTGCATAGCAGCGCTACTCTCTGCGAGCGTGATGGCATAGTGCCTGCGCAAGTCCTTGACCTGTAACTCAGGAACTTGCGACTCCTGCCGAGCCTGAAGCCAGGGCTTGCGGCAATCGAACCAACGCGATCCCGTCTTTGGGTTATAGAACACAAATGGACACTTCTCGAGTCGTGCTAAAGTGTGCACGGCTTCAATCGCGGCTTCTGTCAACGGTACATAGCGAAACTTCCTCGACTTCGTATCCTCGCTGAACACGACCAATTGAGACTCCTCCTGAATCTGCGAGTGTTTCAGAGCTAGTACTTCTTCACGCCAACGTCGGCACTGAATTCCGGGACGACTTCCATCGGGTCAAAGACGTTGTAGCCGAGGGCATTGATAAAGGTCATCACGAGGGCGTTCTTCGTGGCCTCCTCGGTCTTAAGGTGATCCAGTTGCTTATCAATCCTCGCAGCCAACCCTTGGATGTTTTCGATGAAGTCCATCCCATGCCTCCTTGGAGAAAACGTTCCAACTATCGAGAGATATCAAGAACCCATCAGAATGAAGCTCCCGCCCTTTTTGTCGATCAGAATAGCTATTCTCTTGGAAGTCTTGTCGAAAAAGAATACGTAGCGATCGTGCGCCAGCGCTGGCTTCCACCCGGAGCGTGGCGTCTCCTACCTAGACGCCTACTGGGCCGAAGTCCTGCCAGCGAAAAGATTGTAGAGCCAGCCCACCACCAGCCCTCCTACAAAACCGTCCACCAGGCCGTAAAGCGTGCCCACAATGACTTGTCCAAAAGAAGCAGTTGCATGGTAGCCTGGATAAATGGAAGCGACCACCTCCAAGCACGCTTTTCCGTAGCCTGGCCAGATTAGGTTGGCCAAACCCGCCAGGAAAATACTGCCTCCCCACAGAATCCCGAACGTAAACGCAAGCGCTTTGATATTGAGCTTCATTGCTCGTCCCTCCTACCTGCCATTCTAGCGGTTATGATCGCCCTGGTGTTCTTCAATCCCCCACTCGAAAGAAGATTCGGCATCTTGACCCAGTGAGTGATTCATTCGCTCTTACACCCGGCAAGTCCGCCCGGCATTGACCTCTTCCGGGTCTGGGCATAGCATCAGCAGTGAACTGCTACCGCGGAAAACCCCATGGGAGGTCACATGAATCTTTTTCTTTCCAACCGGCTTCCTTTCATTTTCGCCCTGCTAGGTTTGTCGGGGATCATCCCTCAGGCCCTGGGAGCACCAGCCGGCGTCATCGAAATAGGAAGCAGCAAGCAGCTATTCATCGACGATGCCATGATCCACTCGCTGCGCGATGCGGGCCGGGTGATGAATCCGGCCGTAAAGCATGTCGACAACCCGGTTCTCAAGAGAGACCGTTCCTGGGAAGGGAACTTTCTGAGTGTGAACCGGGTCCTGTACGACCCCGCTGACGGCCTCTTCAAGATGTGGTACAGCTCACAAAACATAACCGCCAGGCCAGTCGAGCGTCCTCTCAAGAAAGGGGAGAGGATGATCAAGGCGGCGGAGTACGAGGAGGCGGAGCAGCGTTTCTGTTATGCCATTTCCAAGGATGGTGTCCGCTGGGAGAAGCCAAACTTGGGACTCGTCTCGCTTCAGGGCTCCACCGACAACAACATCCTGCCCAAGGGATCGAGGATGCACAACCTGTTCCTGGACCCCCAAGAAAAGGACCCCAGCCGCCGCTTCAAGGGTCTCATTCGCGAAGGCACCACCGAGACTCCTGGCATGAAGATGGACCTCTACTTCTCGGAGGACGGGTTGACCTGGCGTCCCTACCCGAACAACCCGGTCCTGGACACCTCGCCCCGATTGGGTCGCTGGGGTCCTACTGTCCTCATGGGCTGGGATCCGATCCGACAGAAATACGCTATCCACATGGAGAGCTGTGCTCACTCCCGGTGTCCTCAAGGTATCCGAGTCATTGGACGGAGCGAGAGCCCTGACATGGTCGAGTGGAGCAGTGCCGAGACAATCGTGGTGCCGGATGAGAAGGACTATCCCGACACCCAGTTCTACGCCATGCCTGTCGCGGCCTACGAGGGCTACTACATCGGAATGCTGTGGCTCTTTCGGACTAACAGTCTGCAGATTCGACCGGAGCTGGTCTGGAGCCGAGACGGAGTGCATTACCAGCGCCCCTACCGGGAGCCACCTTTTATTGCCCTGGGTGCCAACGGAAGCTTCGACGATGGATGTGTCTATGCTCAGGAGCCCCTCTTCTTCGACGACCGGATATTGATCTATTACACGGGCACCAACTGGGTTCATGGGGTCGTGGACATGCTGAAAGAGAAGGAAGCGACGACGGGGATCGGGTTGGCAACCCTGCCTGCCGACGGGCTCGTCTCCGTGGATGCGGGTCCGGCCGAACCTTCCTACCCGGTCGAAGGACACCCTCTGCGGGTTGCGGAACTCGTCACACGTGCTTTCTCCTTCCGGGGAGAAGCCCTTGATCTGAACTTCCAGGCTTCTGAGAAGGGCTCGGCGGGTGTGGCAGAGGAGACCCGGGTGAGGGTCGAGATCCTCGACGGTCAGCACGTGCCTCTGGAGGGTTTCACTGCCCAGGAAGGAGATGTCCTGGAGGAGACGGGTGTCCACCGGGTAAGCTGGCAGGGCAAGAGCAATCTCGGGAACTTGGCTGGGAAAACCATCAGGCTGCGGTTTCTCTTCCAGAATGCGAAGCTCTACTCTTTTCAGTTCCGGTGAGTTCCCCGAGTGAGGCGAAAGCGGTCGTTCAGGGACAATCTACTCTGACACTGTTTGTACGATCTGATCTGGGCTACTACAGCCAGGCCGAGGTTCAACCCGCCCCCCAAACCACCCAAGCAACAGGGTGGCTAAAACACCCTTCTGAAACCGTTCCTCTACACCCTTGATCTTTCAGGGGCACTTTTCTACGCCAGCTATTCTGTTGAATTGCCTTTGCCCTCCTCTGCTTCCAGGAGGTGCGAACGCCGGCCCGGTGCTACTCGGAGAACACGACGTACCCTACGAAAGCGGCGACCAATAGAAAAG
>CAUZIZ010000251.1:0-5564 GCA_963579905.1 Acidobacteria bacterium UBA6911
TCCACCGTTCCCACCGCTTCTACGACGAGATACACCCACCGAAGAATGAAACTCCAAGACTCCAAAAGTGTAACCTATGTGCCCGGGAGAAATTGTTGCCGATGAATCGGGAGCTACATGGTGTAGTTGTAGCCAGCAGTAGAGTGCTGGTAGTGAGCGGCCGGATCCTTGGCCTGCGACGCCAGAAAATTTGCCGCCTCAATGGACTTGGGATCGTTGGAGACCAACATTCCACCTTGGGACGCCGTGATGATCTTGTTGCCGTTGAACGAGAAAGCACCGAACTGGCCCAGGGAGCCGACCGACCTTCCTTTGTAGGTCGCACCCAGAGCTTCGGCGGCATCTTCAACCACGGGGACCTCGTATCGCTCGTAGATACTCAGAAGTCGATCGTAGTCAGCACTCTGTCCGAACACATCGACCACCACAATTGCCTGGGGTAGTTTCCCTCGCTGGGCTCGTTTTTCAAGTTCCGCTTCCACCAGATCGGGATCGATATTCCACGAGTCTGGCTCGGAATCGATGAAAGCTGGGATTCCACCCAGATAGACGATCGGATTGGCACTGGCAATGAATGTCAGAGTCGAACACAGGACATGATCTCCTTGCTGTACTCCGGCCAGTTGGAGGGCAAGGTGCAGTGCGGCCGTTCCCGAAGAGACAGCCAGCGCGTGATCGACGCCGACCCGCTCGGAAAACTCCCTTTCAAAGGTTCTTACCTCGGGTCCAAAGGGGGCAATCCAGTTGGAGTCGAGGACCCGCTGTACGCGCTGTCCCTCAGTGCCCGTCAGGTGGGGCGGAGACAGATAAACTCTTGCTTCTCTCTTCACAGCATCCGTAACACTATAGAGTTAGTCTTTTCGAGGCCCCAAGCGGGCCTCCCCTAAATCTACCTGTATCATACAGAGGTGTCGTATGCACGAGTTTATCTGCTAGCATCCGTCGGGAAGAGAGCGGGGTCGTTGCCCCTTGTGCGATGAAGGAGTTGAGGGAGAGAAAATGGCGGGACGCCTCAAGATTGCAGTAGTAGGCGGGGGGATTTCGGGCCTCGCCAGCGCCCACTTCTTGCTCCAAGAGAGCCTGGACAAGTCCCTCGAGATGGATATCAGTATATTGGAGCGATCGGATCGTCTAGGAGGCGTTATCCGCTCGGAGAAGATCGGGAGTTGTCTACTGGAGTGGGGGCCCGAGGCATTCGTGAGCTACAAGCCTGCTGCTCGCGAGTTGGTGCAACGGTTGGGTCTGGTGGATAACTTGATCGGTTCCAGAGACGAGCATCGGCGCACCTATGTGGTGGGCCGGGAGGCACTCGAGCCTCTACCCAAGGGCATGGCTTTTCTGGCTCCGGTCAGCCTCAAGACTTTCTGGTCGACAGCCTCCTTGACTAGAGCAGGCAAGCTGAGAGCGTCCTTGGAACCCCTGGTAGGTCGAAGCCAGGGCGATCCCAGCATTCGCTCCTTTTTCGAGCGGCGCTTGGGAAGAGAGTTTACCGACAGGATCGCCGAGCCTCTGGTCTCCGCGATCTACGGCGGAGACATCGGACGATTAAGTACCCGCAGTGCGCTTCCCCTCCTCTTTCAACTTGAGCAGAAGTGCGGCAGTCTCTGGAAGGGATTTCGCCAGGGTAGAGCCGGACCCTCGGCCAGCTCGTCTCCACTCTTTTTGACCCTCCGTGGGGGCATGCAGGAGTTGGTTGACCTCCTGGTGAAGAGCCTGGAGGAGGTCGAGATCCGTCGCAATCTTGCCGATCTCCGACTCTCCTCAGAGGCCGGAGTTTTCCGCCTGAGAGCCCCCGGTTTCGACGATTGTTTCGATCTTGTGGTTCTCTCTACCCCCGCCGTTTCCAGCGCAGAGATCTTGGGAGATACGAACCTCGAAGCCAGCCAAATCTTGCGGAAGGTCCCCTATACCTCCAGCAAGATTGTCTACCTTGCCTACAAACGCTCGGAGTTTTCTCATTCTCTCGACGGGTTCGGATTTATCGTGCCCGCCAGCGAAGCTCGATTCATCGACGCCTGCACCTGGGTGAGCAGCAAGTTTGACGAAAGATGTCCACCCGACCTGGTACTTCTCCGATGTATTGCCCACGATGGACGAATGGCTCGAGCGAAGGTCACGGACGAGCAGGCCGTTTCCAGGGCCCACGACGAAGTAAAACGACTGTTGGGGGCTAGCTGTGCTCCTATCTTGGAGCGAGTGTTTCACCACACTCGCGTCATGCCACAATTGGTCGTAGGGCATGGTCACAGGATGGAAGGGTTGAAGAGGGCCTTGAAGCAAACTCCAGGATTGTTCCTTGCCGGCGCTTTTGTGGGGGGCGTTGGCATTCCAGACTGCATCCAGACGGCGCAGCGGACCGCTGAGAAAGCAGCAGCATTTGCGCAGGGCTTGGAGTCGGCCTAAGAACTTGTCAGGCTCGGAGAGATAATGGTGAGTCACGCTTTTGAGAAGGTTCCTTTGAGGTAAGCGAAGCATGAAGATTCTGGGTATCTGTCACAATGTATTTATCTGTTCTGCCTGTGTAGTTATTGACGGCAAGGTAGCAGTCGCTATCCCAGAGGAGCGCCTTGATCAAGTGAAAGAGAGCGGTGTTTTTCCGGTTCGTGCCATCGAGCGGTGCCTCCAGGAAGTGGGTCTTTGCATCGATGAGGTAGATGAGATTTCGGGGGCCTAGAATCCGGCTATTGAGCCCGAAACGACGCTTGCGGGTTTTGTGAACAGCCGGCGTTGGCGTGTGGAACATATGGTACAGGTTCCGGCACGCCTTTTATCCATCGCGGGCAAGCCCGGAGCTGACCTGATGAGCCTGCAGGGTCTCTGGGAGGACGGCCCCCCCATCACCTTCGTAGACCACTATTTTTCCCACCTGGGAAACGCAGTGTTTCTGAGCCCCTTCGATCGTTGTGCGGTGCTGACGCTCGATGGCCGGGGCGAGAAACACACGGGTCTCTTGGCACGGGTTGAGGGGACTGATATTGAGGTGCTCCACGAAGTGATGTTCCCTCATTCCCTGGGTCTCTTCTACGGCGCAGTGACCCAGTTTCTCGGCTACAGGCCAGACGGCGATGAATGGAAGGTGATGGCACTTGCGTCGTTTGTTTCGGGAAACAATGAGTTTTATCCGCCTATGAGGGAGCTGGTATCCACCGATGAACGTGGAGGATTCAGCTTGGCGCTCGAGTATTTCGAGCACTTCACTTTCTGGGATCGACGACTCTACTCGGATCGTTTCGAAGAGCGTTTCGGAAATCCTCGCGCCGGAGACGAACCACTCGACGAACGGCACAACAAGATTGCCGCGGCCGCACAACTCGTGTTCTAGGAAACGGCCTCCGAGGTCCTCACAAGGCTTCACCAGCGAACCGGAGCTGATCGATTGGTGGCAGCGGCGGCTGCTTCATGGACAGTGTATTCAACGGAAAGATCTCACAACTGACTCCTTTTCGTGAGCATTTCATTGGGAGCTGTCCCGACGACTCCGGCACCTCCATTTGGGCTGCTCTCTACCTGCACAGCAAGCGCACAGGAACCAGGACGTTTGCGGATTCGGATGACAACTATTGGGGGATAGAGTTCTCGGATGAAGAGTGTTGGGAAGCGGTCTCTCGCTACAAGCTTCCCAATGTCGAGCAGTGTGACGATCCCTCGCAGCGGGCAGCCGAGGATCTCGCAAGAGGTCGACTCATCGGTTGGTTCCAGGGAAGGGAAGAATTCGGTCAGCGTGCTTTGGAAAACCGCTCAATATTGGCCGATCCGCGCCTCCCCGGCACAAAGGACACCGTCAACGCCGCCGTCAAATATCGAGAGGGTTACCGCCCGTGTGCTCCTGCGATTCTCCAGGAACGTGTCTCCGAGTATTTCGAATGTGGTGCCGAGACGCGAGTCCCCTTCATGGAGCAAGTCCTCTTGTTTCGCGAGGAGAAACGGGCCGAGGTGCCGGCGGCAGTTCACATCGATGGCAGTGGGCGACTTCAGACCGTCGAGGCTGATTCCTCATCCCGCTTCTGTCTGTTGATCGAATTCTCCGAGAAGATGATGGGTGTTCCCATTGTCTTGAATACCAGTTTCAACCTCAACGGTGAACCGATTGTGAGTAGTCCGGAGGACGCGATACACACCTTTTACTCCTGCGGTCTCGATGGTCTTTACCTGGGGAACGCCAGGATATTGAAGTCGGAGATTCCCGAACCAGAGCTATCGATTTTTCATTCGCATTGTGTATTTTCACCAATACTTCTCGGCCCCCCAGGGCGTGTGGTCGACACGTTCGTATGAAATGGCGCGAAAGCTGATAGAGCAGGGGCATTCCCTGACCGTGGTCTGTGGGAGCAATAAACTAAGCGACCCAGGTATATCCGGTCCCGTGCGTCGCGGCTGGCGTAGTGGTACCGTCGATGGCATCTGCGTCAGACAGGTGGCGATGCCCTATTCGAATTACCTGAGTGTTCCCAGGCGCGCATGGGTTTTTCTACGAGTTGCTCTCAAAGCAGTCGCGTTTGCCCTGCGTGGGGACTACGATCTTTTCTTTGCAACCTCGACTCCCCTCACGGCTGCCATTCCAGGGATCTGTGCCAAGCTCTTTCGCCGGAAGCAATTCGTGTTTGAAGTCCGAGATCTGTGGCCCGAAGTACCCCGGCAAATGGGGGCAATCAGGAACCCGATAGCTTTCTGGGCGCTTTTGGGATTGGAGTGGCTCGCCTACCGCTGTGTTGACGCCTGTGTCGTCCTGTCCCCCGGAATCGAAGTGGGAATCCGAAGACGCAGTCGTCCCGACCTTCCTATCTCAATGATTCCGAATGTTTCCGATCTGGAGCTATTCAGGCCTGAAAGGGAGGACAGTGAGTGCTTCCTTGATACCGACGATGACGACTTCGTCTGTGTATTTGCCGGGGCACACGGCATTGCGAATGGACTGGACGACGTCTTGGCTGCAGCCAAGTTACTCCATCAGGACGGCATCCACGATGTCAAGTTTATCTTCGTCGGTGATGACAAGAGGAAACCAGAGCTGATTCGACGAGCCAACGAGGCCGGATTAGACAACTGCATTTTTCTCGATCCGGTGCCGCGCGAAGAGCTTGCGCGCAAGCTTGCCAGCGCGGATGTGGGCCTCATGATTCTTGCCAATGTCGAGGGGTTTCAATATGGCACCTCACCAAACAAGTTTTTTGACTATATCTCGGCGGGACTTCCGGTGATTGCCAACTATCCAGGCTGGCTTGCAGCGCAGGTTGCGGAGCGAAAGAGCGGTCTGGCGATTCCTCCTGAGGAACCGGGATCTTTCGTCGACGCTGTTCTTGAGCTCAAGTCGAAGCCGATTCTCGTCCGCGAGATGGGAAAACGAGCTCGTGAGCTCGCCAGAAGTGAATTCTCCCTGGAACAGCTCTCTAATCGTTTCGCCGATTTTCTCGAAGGTGTTGCTGCCAAGAATGGAGTTGTCTAGACCCAAAACAAGTAGATGGAAGTGGATTAAACCACGTGTAAACACCTGAAATGCCCGCCCTGGCGGGTATTCTGGAGTTCGACAAAGAATCTTCAGAGAGGCCCGAAAGGAGGCATTTCAG
>CAUZIZ010000252.1:0-5518 GCA_963579905.1 Acidobacteria bacterium UBA6911
AATTGGAAGAATCCCTTCATCGAAGGATATCGTCTAGGATGATGTCCATCCCTTGGGGATCTTGACAGCGAACCCCGACAGGTCAAAACAGGATCTCTGGAAGCACCAAGAAGAAGAGTAAACGGGCCCACCTAGACCGAGTGTGGAGATGCGACGGGCCGGGGACTGTCGAATTGTTCTTGGGCGCGTATCAAGTACCACAAACGATCCGAGTGCAGGCTCGTGCACGTTTCGAAGCAGTCAATGGTCCTTTCGATTGCGGCCTCGATCCTATCGCCAAGAGCTGATGTGGGGCCTTCCCCCGCGGCCCGAGCCACGACCATCGCAAGACAGCAGAGAACCAGAAACACAGCCGGACACTTTTCTTTCAACCTCAACTCCGTCGCGGGAACTCACACCCTGAAGGGGGAACGTAGTCATGGCGTCATTTTAGAGGATGGCTGAGTGTAGCTCCATGCATTCCCTATTCCCTAATGATCCGATCTAGGCATCAGGCAGGTGAGGGTACCACAGGTCATTCCCTAGCCATCTGAAGTGCCCACCGACTTGCAGGGCAAGACGGGCGCTTTTCACTGCTGAGCAGGAGGCATCTCAGCAATTCGCGGATAGAAAGCTCTATGCCAATTCTATGCCGGGAGCTGGATTTCGATGGTTCTTTCCTGGAGAGATCAGCTGTGATTTAAATAGACACCACTCGATCCGCAGCTACCGTCAGCTCGGCAAGGGTCTTGGGCGTGATGAACTCGGCATTCTTGGCTGTAAAGTCGTCCTCTGAGACCCCACGGGCCTTTCCACAGAGGCCTCAGACGTAAACAGGTATACCGTGCTCGATCACTTTGGGTAGCAGCTCCCGCAGAGCTGGGAGACCTACCGCTTGGACGTGCTCGGCGATGGCGTCCTTCATCAGATAGGTGGCTTCGCCCAGCAACGCAATCTGAGCCTTGTGACCTGCTTCAACTGCACCTAATGCAGCAATGAATGGCAGAGTTGCTCTGGTCGGATCATCAGAACCGAAGCTGCCGGTGTAGAGAATCGTTGACATGGAAGACCTCTTCTCCACTTCAAAGGATTCGCGATGGATTGTTGCCCTCCCTTATGCGCCTCTGGTCTCGGAAAGTCAAGAACACATTCCCCTAACCGCCACACACGGATTGAGGGCGACTCCTGCTGCCCCGTGATCATGGGAACCAAGGAGGGATGGTTGGCCGTTCGCTCCAGGATGTACTCCTCGAATCGCTCTCTGAAGGGGCCGTGGTCGAGGGCCATGGGGTGATCTTACTCTATGGCTGAAGACAGGCATTCGTTCTGATCGTCTCCGTCTTCTCCCCCTTCCAGAGCTTCGTTGATCCGTCTGACCCTGGTCCCGAATGATGGATCTCAGCATGGGCAGAAATGGGGTCCAGGATGTCGCTCAGCAGTTCCTTCTGTTGGACAGTGTCTAGGCCCCGTAGCACCTCGTGATCCAAGTTGTGGGAGGGACGGCAGGTAGTTACACTGAACTGGAACGTGCAAATTCAAGTGAGCCTTTGGGGAATGAGCCAAGAATGGAGGCCTCATCATGCCTATTTATCGCTGTCGGTGGCCAAACGGAGATTTCTCCTTTGTCTCGGCGGTTAATAAAGAAGTAGCTGTCGAAGCTCTGGATGAGGTAGACAACGCAGAAGGCTGTCCTCTCTCAATCGTTAGTGATTTCATGGTGCACTTTCGGCTGGCCGACGATGGCACCTTTGAGTTTGAGAGCTTTGGAGAGGCAACCGAGGAAGCTCTGTGGCAAGCCTACCCGATGCTGGACCAGACGGTGAATCAGATTCTTAAGGATGATCCCGGCTTTGAGCTGCACGGTAGCAGCACACAGGAGCAGGAGCAAAGGATCAGGGATGCCGTCAAGAAGGAGCAAGAAAGGGTGAAGCCTAGGCCGGTAAAACAGCCACAGACTCAGCTGGGCCAGGACATCAAGAGAGCTATGGATGCACCTACCAGTATGATCGACCGGGAGATTAGGAAGAAGACTGCTGAGAGACTCAAGAATTTCAAAGGGGAGGGCAAGCCAAATTGAGCACTTCTGTGTGTGAATCCGTGTGAGAAAATCCTTCCAAAATCAGCCGACACTTGGAGAATCGGTGGCACTCATTTTCTGCTCCATTTCTGCTCCATTAAGAATATGGTCCCGATAAACTCCATAGAATCAATAGGTGGAAGTTGACGCTATTGACGTTAAATTATTGATTCTATTAACAATTCCAGCTTCCCAAGCTGGACGTCGCGGGTTCGATTCCCGTCTCCCGCTCCAACTTTCTTTTCAACGACTTACAGCGATTCAGAACCCCGCTCCTAGCTCATTGTACTGCTACATTAAGGTTTGACTCGAAGGTCTCAAGTGCTGCTCGCCGTGCTTCGGGAGAGGTGCTGGTGTAGACGTTCAGGTTGACATCCAGCGTGTGTCCGAGCTGGTCCGCGACCAGTTTTGGGTCCACATCAAGCTCACGCATGAGGTTTGCGTGGGGACGCCTAAGTACTTGAAAATTAACCCATTCCAGTCCGACCAACTTCAGCTTTGGTTTAATCATCCGCTGAAGGAAGTTGTCTCTGGACAGCGGGGTTTTCAAGTTTTCGGATGGGAAGGTCCAATCCCCAGTCTTTGTGGCCGGAGCGAACTGTAGCCATTGCTCCATTAAGCTCTGAACACCTCGGGAGAGAGCGAATTCTCTCGCAGACCTAACCGTCTTTGGAGTGTCAATTTTCCCTCGATATACGCGCTGCTCCACGCTAATTGAGCCCCCCTTGAAATGCCTCCACTGAAGGGCGAAGATTTCGCCAGGACGCATCCCGACCACTAGAGCGAGTGAGACGATCAGACGTTCGCGAAGCGCAAGATTGATGAACAGACTCTCGACCTCGATCCACGTAAGCTGGCGTTTGTCGATGCGACGCGCATGGCGAGGAGTGAACAGGAGCACAGCAGGATTTCGTTTTACCAAGCCTTCATCCACAGCTAAATCGAAGATCTGTTTCAAATCCCACCTGAGATGAGTGATAATGCTGAACGAAAGGCCTGCACGCGCTTTTGCGTCGAGCAACCTTTGTAGATCCTCCCGCCGCAGTACCCGCAAGGGTCTGTCCTTGATGGGTGACAAATGGTGGCAGATCCGATCCTCGTTGGTTCGAGCCGTAGAGGATTTCCATTTCTGGCGGAACACAGGGAGGTAAACTTGCGATCGTAATAGGAGTGTTCCTGCTTCGAGCCAACAGCCGTGGAACCTCACAAGACTTGAAGGGTCTTCTCCGTATGAAAGCAATTCGCTGGTTGATCCCAGCTACCTCCATAGGTCTTGGCGTTTGGTTACTGAGTCGGTCCCACGTCGCATACGCCAAATGGTGGGAGTGCATGACCCTGGGCGATCCTTCAGGGGGCGAGCTCTATGAAGTCGAGTTCTGGCCCGAAGCAGTACTCGGTGTCCTCCTGGTAGTTTTCGGAGGCTTTCTAGCAGGCAGAACGTCGGTGACCCGATGACACTTGAACTGGGAGTTCCTCGGAGAGTGTGTGCTTGGCCCTCCAGTAATAGGGCCCCTATCCTTGTAGAATCGGGCCAAACGGACCAATCGTACCACTCGCTTACGGATTGGCATCTCGTAGCCGTGCCAGACAATCCAGTCGCCAACCTGCAGTTTGAGGGAATCCTCCACAGCGGCCAGTCTGCTTCTATTTGAACCTCAGCGAGTAGAGATCCGCATCCTTCATCACGAAGCGCAGCCGAATCGGCTTGCCTGCAATCCGGGCCAGGGGCTTATCTGAAGTCGCCTTGGCGTGAGTCCGTTTCCATCGCACCGTATGCTCGATCTCGTCTCCCCAGATCAGGGGTGATTCCTCCAGGGCGAAGCCTGGGAGTGGGTTCCCTTTGGCATCCTGGATCTCCACACGGATGCTGCCTGCAGCCGAGGTGGCGTAGTTGAGAACCAGCTCGGAGCCGCTGAAACGCAGGGGCCTGGTCACGAACTCACCCCCCGAATAAGGTGCATTTAAGGAGACGAAGCCGTCGGTCCGGAGCACAAATCGCTCCATGTGGTTGCTGGGATAGGTGTAGTTACGGGAGACGTACAGGGAGATCTCATCGTCGGCGGTGGCCACGATTCCAGCCGCCGTGCTGGTGGTGCGGTGAATCCAGTTACGCTTGTCCCGACCGGGCCGGATGAAGGCTTCCATCAAGGTGTGCCAGTCGATGCCGTCCCGGCTGGTCATGAAGACTGCCTCCGAGATCCCAGGATAGACTGCCTTTTCGTTCAACTTTCGCAGAGGGACGAACCGCTTGGGGAAGGACAGGTAGATGTGAGGTGCCCTGTAGTACGGAGTGGCCGCATTGGTGTAGAGATGCTCAGGGGGTCTCATCCAGCCCCCGAAGGTACAGGGCACCGCCTCCGTCCAATTCAACAGATCCCGGGACGTGGTCCGGGCAAACGAACGGGTTCCCTCGGACACATAGCGGAAGTAGAGGACATAGCGTTGCTCCCACTCGGACCAGAAAATGACATTGGCGGAGTCGAAGGCGTTTGGCAGCGAGGTCACAAATAAGGGCTGCCCGCCCTCACGCCACCGCTTCCAGCGCAGACCGTCCGGCGAGCTGCTCAGGATCAGTTCGCCTCGCGACACCCCTCGGCCCACCCGGGTGGAAAGGTGGCCTGGGACCTTGTATCGCTCCGACGGATTGACTCCGGGCCGGGTGTCTAGAAAAGGGACGCCGATGGCCGGTAGGTGGCCGAACGCCTTCCCCAGGATGTTGTTCTGCTTCGATCCATTGAACTTGTACAATCCGAGGTCCGGCTTGGTCCAGTGGACCCCGTCGCTGCTCTCGGCGTAGCAGAGAAAAGGTGGATGCTCGGGGATCACGATCTCACCTGGTTTCAAGGCCGACTGCTTGACGTAGTCGGGTGCACTCCGGCCTGAGTAGTACAGCCGATAGAGATCGCCGTCCTCGAAGACACTGAGCTGCCAGCTCACATTGCCCTCCCAGGGCTTGTCAAAGGAAATGATCGTCCCGGCAGATCGGGGCTCATGCAGCTTCAGACTCACACCCTCCATCGACTCGACCAGGTAGTCGTCCACGAACAGCTCCAGGCGGGAGCCGATGTCCAGGGCCTCTGTGGTCTCGGCTGGGTTCGCCGATGTCGCCGCCACAGAGAGCAGCAGACTGAAAACAAGTAGTGCCGTCCTCATCATCCATCCTCCTCAGCGAAAGGGAATTCCGGTTCTCAGCCGAACCCAGCCTAGCAAGGAGCAGGGGAAGGATCAACAGGGGTTAGCACGGGACGGGAACCAGGAGAGACCCCTTCAGCAGAGTGCCATCAGGGCCTTCTTTCTGGCTTCTGTACGGCTAGTGGTTTGGTCCGCCGGTCTAATTCCTGCTCCACGCTCTCGGCGCCTTCATCACAGAGCCGCTCGAATAGCTCGCAGAGCGTCTCGTTGTCCCTGTGCCAGGGGAACAGGAGGTTCTTCGCCTGCATCGTCCCCTCGCCAACCTCCCAA
>CAUZIZ010000253.1:0-5463 GCA_963579905.1 Acidobacteria bacterium UBA6911
CCGTAGTCTCGCAGTGCATCGGACATAGAGCCTGCCTGCGTTTTCACTCGGTACGCATGAAAGACTCCGGCGTGGCAGGCTCCACTCTTCGCTGCGCTTCGAGCGGAGGCTGGTGCACCCGAGAGGATTCGAACCTCCACGCCCGCGAGGGCACATGGACCTGAACCAACATGGTGAACCATGTGCAACTTTTTGAGGCTTAGGCCATTACCCGCATTTCAGCGACTTGCTTAGAATTGATCGCATGGATCATTCGGGTCATGAAGGGTGACAAAGATCGAAAAATTGGTACGCAATCTGTCGTCGCCTGCATGGTTAGACCACGGAGATTTGCGCTGCCAGCTATCGGAAAGCTATCTGTGCCAAATCCAAAGTCGAGTGGATTCCCAACGTGGCGAGGCATACCTATGCTACCTATCGTCTCGCCTTTCACCAAGATGCCGCCCGCACTAGCAACCAACTTGGGCACCGGGACAGTGCGGTTCTCTATGAGCATTACCGAGGATTGGCGACTAGGCGGTCAGCGGAGGCGTTTTGGGGAATCGCTCCAGGGTTGAAGTCCGAGCCCGGCTCAGCGTTCGAATCAACCGGTGGATGATATATGTCGTTACGATGCTCTCGGGTAACCGCGCCGAAACGTGAGTGCAAATATTAGCGTGGATCAACACAATGTAGACACTTCATGGTGAAGATTCATAGCCGGACGACGGTCCCAGTAAAGACTAGAACCTGCTGCTTCTTGATGGCCTCCTCAAAGAGCAGCTTCGGAGTCGATCCCATGGGCTCTCGGGCGTTGAGCGTCCCTACCTTCAGGCGGGCTGGCGAAGAAAAGGAAAGCCTCTCAAATTTGAAAAATGCGCTTGATGCCGAGGCCGAATTTCCCGATAGCGTGCGGCTCGCCCCCCTTGCGTCCGAGCCCCATTTGGACGATTGCATTAGCGTGTTTCTGCTCGAACGGTGCATCATTAACAATCAGGAGGGCGGGCCCTCTAAGAAGCGGATGATCGGCTCCCGGTACCACCGGCACCCATCCGATCCGCAACGATCGCGCGCCGGCATCGTCGGCATTCTGCAGAACCTCCTTGACGAAGGATTCACTCGATCCGTAGCCCTTGAGGCTCTGCCGAAGTTTGCTAATGTCCGTCAGGGGATTATGTTTGAACCCGAGTGCACTGTCGGATGGAGGTTCGTCGGACATTGCAATTGCATTGGTTTACACGAAATCGCCTGACTTCGCCACCGCATTATTCTCTACGGGTCTGCCAGCTCCCGAGATGGCGCGTAGCCAGATTGGTCTCCACGGAAACTTAAGCCTGCCCTTCATGCAGTATCCTGAGTCTGAGCCAATAAAGGGAGTCTCCTGTGCAATTCGTTGACCTCCATGGGTAGCAGATCGAGAGTATGACAAATGGCCAATCCACCGCACGGAGGCATCAATTAGCGTAACGTAACCAGCCTCGACTTTCGCAGCGATCTAATGAACAATGACCGCCAGTCGAGACGTACAAGGATTTGACGAAAGGCAGGACTCGGATTGCGTGGACACGTTTATGGAGGGGAGCTGGACGTATGGCTGAGGTGACGGGCATCCTCCCGACGGAGTACCGGATGAGCTTTACGGCGGCCTCGCTGCGCCCTGAGCTGGCCCGGGTATGCGCGGAGGCGTATTTCGAGACGGGCTCCTGGGCAGGTGCCCGTAAAAGTGTGTTGGAAGCCAATTCTTTTCAATGCCGCAGCCGGACTTCATTGCAACGGTTGGAACGGGAGATGCGCCAGCGGGTGGCGTGCCTGAACGATGAAGAACTGACACTGCTGGCCACCGGGACCAGTGACGAGCGGATCGCAATGTCGTGGTTAGCTGTGCTCAAGCATGTTGCCTTGGTTAGAGAGTTTGTGATCGAAACCCTTCGGGAAAAGCTTGAGGCCTTCGACACTGATCTGCGCCCTTCCGACTACGATAGTTTTATCGCCGCAAGGAGTGTCACGCACCCCGAATTGGTAGAGTTGAAGGAGTCCACCCGTGAGAAAATCCAACAAGTGCTCTTGCGCATGTTGATGGAGGCGGGCTTGACTCAGGAGCAGGATGGGCGACGCCGGATAGTTCGCCCGGTGGGGTCGCCTGAGGTCACGAATGTTATCGTGGCCGATGACCCTCGTCTCCTTGCCGGGTTCCTCTGGACCGATGAAGAAATCCAAGCCATTAAAAAGGACAACTCGTGACTGAACCAGACTCACTTTTCGAGGTTCTCAGCCATCCGGATTTCCTGGCCATGAAAGGGTTGGCCAATGAAGTGCCCATCTTTATCAAGACGTATGCACCGAAGGATGAGGAGACAATGCAGGCCCTGATTTCGGCAACTGCCACCCGGTTGGAAAATGCCGGGATTCCGGTCGCCGTGGTGGATCTTTTTGACCTGGTGCTGGATATCATTTCCGCAGAAGGGCGGCTGGAAAAGACACTGGAAGCCGAACCGGGTTTGAGCAAGAGGAAGATGCTTGACATGCTAATCGGTTTCGCTGATCCGGAAAGTCGGATCATCCCCTTGCTGGCGGACCGCATAGGGCAGCCCGATATTCGGCTTAGCCTCATTAAAGGCGCCGGGAGTGTCTATCCGTTCCTGCGCACCCACACCCTCCTGGAGTCGTTGCAGCCGGCAATGAGGCCCCATCCGGTGGTCATGTTCTTCCCCGGGGAGTATACTCAGGATGAGAACGGGGCGTCCCAACTGAAACTTTTCGGTCCCGACGTGGACAGTTCGGAGCAATCACGATTTTCCAAGCCCTATTACCGTGCGTTCAATCTCGATCACTACAGGATTTAGCCCATGAAGATTAAGCAACTGTTCGTCAAACCGATTGACCGGCCTATTGAAGGGGTGATCAAGGCTGATGATGACCGCCACCTGCAGATCGAAGTCGAAGAGTACGTGGTCACCGGGGAAATCAGTAAGGGGATCGAGTACTTCGCCGAGCGGTATTTGAATGAGACGAACGCCAACGGCATATGGATTTCGGGGTTTTTCGGGTCGGGCAAATCTCACTTGCTCAAGATCCTGTCGCTGGTCTTGGAGAACCGCGTCTTGCCGGGAGGGCAAACGGCGGCAGAATTGATCCTGCCCAAGATCGAGGATGAGATCGTCCAGGGTGACCTTCGGCGAGCCTCAGATATTCCGTCCCGCAGCCTCCTTTTCAATATCGACCAGAAGGCAGACCAAATCGGCGGCGACCGTACCTCGCCGATTCTGGAAGTGTTCACGAAAGTTCTGAACGAAATGCAGGGCTATTACGCCAAGCAGGGGCATATCGCCCAGTTTGAATGGGATCTCGACCACCGTGGTGAGTTGGACGCGTTCAAACAGACCTATGCCCAAATCAGCGGACGCTCCTGGGAGCAGGACCTCCATGTGATCGAGACCCTGGAAAACGAGACCTTCGCCCAGGCCTACGGCGAACACTTCAAGAAGTCGAAAGAGGAGGGACTGAAACTCTTCGACCGGCTGCGGGATAGTTACAAAGTCTCGATCGAGTCATTTGCCGAACGGGTAAAGGCCTGGCTCGACCAGCAGGAGTCCGGATTTCGGCTCAATTTCTTTGTCGATGAAGTCGGAGCGTTTATCGGACGGGATTCGAAGCTCATGCTGAACCTGCAGACGGTGGCGGAAACCCTGGCCACGGTATGTGATGGCCGTGCCTGGGTCTTTGTCACCTCCCAGGGCGACCTGAAGAAGGTGCTGGGTGAGCTGCAGGCGGACGAGGGTCAGGATTTCTCCAAGATCCAGGGCCGTTTCAAGACCCGCCTCACCCTAACCAGTGCCGATGTACAGGAGGTGATCCAGAAGCGCCTGCTCAAGAAGACCGAGGACGAGCCGGAGGTCCTCACCAACATTTTCGATCGGGAAAAGGAGAACCTGCAGACCCTGTTCCGGTTTGGTGACGGTTCCGTTGAATACAAAGGGTGGCGGGGCAGCGACGAGTTCTGTGCGTACTATCCATTCCACCCCTACCAGTTCTTCCTGTTCCAGCGGGCGATCGAATACCTGTCACGCTTCGACGCCTTCACCGGCAAGCATACCGCGGTGGGAGAACGCTCGATGCTGGCGGTCTTCCAGGAAGTCGCCAAGGAACTGCAGGAAGCGAAGGTCGGCGCCCTCGCCGGATTCGACCTGATGTTCGACGGGATCTCCGCATCCATCCGAGGGGATTTCCAGACCTCCATTCGCCAGGCGGAAAAGCAGTTGGACGATCCGATCGCCGTACGCATCCTCAAGGCCCTGTTCCTGCTGAAATGGGTCCGGGAGTTCAAGTCCACCCCCCGCAACGTGGCCGTCCTGCTCATCGACCGACCCGACATCGACATCGCCGGGCACGAAAAGGCAGTTCGCGAGGCTCTGAATCTGCTCGAGGGCCAGTCCTACCTCCAGCGGAATGGGGAGATCTACGAGTTCCTCACCGACATGGAGAAAGACATCGAGGTCGAGATCAAGAATACGGAAGTCGACGACTCCCAGCTCACCAAGCTGCTGGGGGACATCCTGTTCTCTGACATTCTTCGCGACCCCAAGATCCGGTTCGAAGGCAACGCCCAGGACTACACCTATGCCCGGCGCCTGGACGACCAGCTGGTCGGCCGGGACGCGGATGTCTGCATCAACGTGATCACCCCCGATCATCCCAACCACGCCAGCCCCAACACTCTCGCCGCCCAGAACACCGGGAAGGCCGAGCTACTCGCGGTGCTTCCCGCCGATCACCGGTTGGTGGCCGATGCCCGGCTTTACCTCAAGACCCAGAAATACATCCAGCAGGGCACCGGGGCCGGGCAGGACGAGACCCGGCGGGCCATCCTCACCGAACGCGGCCAGCAGAACAGCAAACGCCGCTCCGTACTGCAGACCCATTGCGCCGAAATGTTGAGCCAGGCGCCCCTGTACCTGAACGGATCCCGGCTGGAAACGGTGGGGCAGGGGGAGGCCCGCAACCGGTTTGCCAAGGCCGCCCAGGAGCTCGTCCGATTCGCCTACCCCAACCTCCGGATGCTAAAGGGCGCCTACGACGAAGCCACTCTCTCCAAGACCCTGCTCGACCCCAGCGATCTTCTCGAGGGTGGAGAGGCAGTTTCCGAGGCCGAGCAGGAGATCCTCACCTATTTGACCCGCAACAAGAACGAAGGCGAGCGGGTCTCCGTCGAGGCCATCCTTCGCAACTTCCAGCGGCGCCCCTATGGCTGGTACCCCATGGCCGTGCTGACCCTTATCGGCCGGCTGTTCCGGATCGGGAAGGTCGAGCTTCGCGCCGGGGACTTGCTGGATGCCAGGGGCGCGCTCGATGCTCTCAAGAACAGCCGGCAGCACGGCGGGGTGCGCGTACGTTTGCAGGACATTTTCACGCCGGGAGTTGTCGCTGATCTCAGACGCTTCCACCAGGAATTCTTCGACCGGCCCAATGAGGCGACTGATGCCCGCT
>CAUZIZ010000254.1:0-5462 GCA_963579905.1 Acidobacteria bacterium UBA6911
ATGCGCTACCCCGAAGGGGTTATTGCCGACCGAAAACGCGTTGGCAATAACGCTTTCAGCGTAGAAGAGGCAGGGCGACTTAAACCCAGGGTAGCTCGCTTCGCTTCGCATCGCCAACCCTGGACTACTCGCATTAACGCCCTTGGCGTAAGGACGTGCTCCTAGGAACTTGTAACTGCATTCCAATTTCACTTCACTGTCAGGTTAGACAATCGCCTGAGATGCGCCCGATCCATTCCTAGATCAATGGCTTAGTCGCCAGCGGCGACCTGGCGGAAGATCTCCATCCCTTTCGTGGCGTCCGCGTGAGGCATGTCTAGAAAAGGCCGGAAGCGGAGTGAGCGCTCACCGGAGGGGAGAATAATTAGTTTCTTGTCGAAGAGCTTCTGGTGAAAGGAGTTGCGGGTGCTGGTGTCGGGTAGGTCTATAGCGCAGAATGGGCCGATCCCTCGGGGGGTGGAAAAGACCGATGGGAACTCCGCCACTAGTTCTTGAAGACCCTCCAGTAGAAGAATTCCGAGGCTCTGGGCCTGGGAGAGGAGATCTTCGCTCTGATAGAGCTCCAGATAGATTCGGCAGCGCACCATGTCGATCAGATTCCCACCCCAGGTAGAGTTGAGTCGTCCAGACTGTCGAAAGACGTGATCTTCTACGTCGTCGATGCGATCGCTGACCATGATTCCGCAGACCTGGGACTTCTTTCCGAAGACCAGAATATCAGGCCTGACATAGTGTTCGTACGCCCACATCCGCCCGGTAGCACCCATGCCAGTCTGGACCTCATCGTAGATTAGAAGCAGATCGTGTTCGTCGCAGATTTCCCGCAGAGCCCGATGAAACTCGACCCGAAAGTGGTTATCGCCGCCCTCCCCCTGAATCGGCTCCAGAATCAGGCACGCCACCTCCTCGGGAGACTTCTCCAGGACCGAGCGGATCTGCCCAAGCGCCTCCTCCTCAGCCCGGACAACTTGCGCGAGGCGGTCACCTTCAAGGGGAAAGTGGCACTTTGGGTTCAGAATCCGAGGCCAATCGAATTTAGGGAAGTAGTCGGTCTTGCGTTTGTCGAAGGTGTTCGTCAGTGACAGCGTATAACCGGAACGACCGTGGAATGCTTCTCTAAAATGGATGACCTGGTGACCCCTCGTCGAATTGAGCCCTCCTGTTAGATTCTTACGGGTCTTCCAGTCAAAAGCCGTCTTGAGAGCATTCTCCACCGCCAGGGCGCCCCCCTCAACGAAAAACAAGTATTTCATAAAGTCGTGCTTGGCGATTTTAGCGAATGTCTCCACGAAGGCGGCCATCTCTTTCGACCATATATCCGAGTTGGAAGGCTTATGGACGGCGGCGCGCCCAAGCTCTTTCAGGGTCTCGGGGTTGACCAGGCGAGGATGATTGTATCCAACCGGGGCAGTCGCGTAGAAGGCGAGGAAGTCGAGGTAATAGTCGTCTCGTTTGGTGTCGTAGAGGTAAGCGCCCCGACTTCGGTCGAAGTCGACGACCAGGTCGAGACCATCCTGGAGCATGTGAGAGGAGATCAGCTCCTGGACACCGAGGCTCAGGTGGCTCTCTTCCATCGGGTTCCTTCTCTGGTATCTTCCAGGACAATACCCTTCTGTGCCAGGAGGTCACGAATCTCATCTCCCCGTGCGTAGTCCCGATTTCGGCGGGCTTCTTCCCTCTCCTGGATCAGATCAGCCAACGGTTGGTCGTCCAGCTGGTCCTCGTCCAGCTGGAAGACGTCGAAAACCCGGTTAACGTCTTTCAAAAAATCCAGGATGGCCTCTCGGTTGGTCCTACCTACTTGACCCTGCTCCAGCAGAAGGTTGGTTTCTCTAGCCAACTGGAA
Organism: Acidobacteria bacterium UBA6911; assembly: GCA_963579905.1. GTDB lineage: Bacteria > Acidobacteriota > UBA6911 > RPQK01 > JAJDTT01 > CAUZIZ01. Next base: position 1,847 of record CAUZIZ010000254.1, read on the forward strand.
GACTGCCGCCAGGGCGCCGGAGGAATTGAGGTCATCATCGAGACTGGACTCGAAGTCAGTCCGGGCCCTGACGATTCGCTTCGTCAACTCTGGATTCTCATCACTCCGATCCGAAACCTCGCGAACCCGACCCACGAAGTCGTTCACTCGATCCAGAGCAGCGGCCGCCTGGTTGACTCCCTCGAGAGTGAAGTTGAGCTGTTTCCTGTAGTGGACACTCAACAGAAGGTAACGGAGGGAGATCGGGTTACAGCCTCGCTGGATGAGATCTCTGAGGGTGTAGAAGTTCCCGCTGGACTTGGACATTTTCTCCCCGTCAACGATCAGGTGGGCGTTATGAACCCAGTGACGAACGAAGGGACGGTCAGTAGCTCCCTCACTCTGAGCGATCTCGTTTTCGTGATGGGGAAAGACGAGATCAATCCCACCTCCATGCAGATCGAACCCCTCTCCCAGATACTTCATACTCATTGCAGAGCATTCGATGTGCCAACCCGGCCGTCCCGGGCCCAGAGGAGAGTCCCAGAAAGCCTCTTCTGGTTTTCGGGCCTTCCAGAGCACAAAATCGCGAGGGTTTTCCTTGCTGTATTCGTCGGCGTCGATCGCTTCTCCAGGCTCAAACTCCGACAACTGGACCCCGGAGAGCTTTCCGTAATCAGGCAACTTATCGATACGGAAGTAGGTAGAGCCCTCGCTTTCATAGGTATAACCCCGGTCTCGCAATCTGAGGATCAAGCTCAGCATCTCGTCGATATGTTCAGTTGCGTAGGGCATGATCTCAGGTCTTTGCAGTCTGAGGGTCTGCATGTCCTCCAGGAAAGCCTCCGCGAAGGGAGCGGTAAATTCTTTGATCGCCCCCCCTGCTGCCTTGGCACCCGCGATGATTTTGTCGTCGACATCCGTGATGTTCATGACATGGGTCAGATCGAATCCCTTGTAGATCAGATAACGGCGGAGCAGGTCCTGAAAGGTGAAGGTGCGAAAATTTCCGATGTGGACGAAGTCGTAGACCGTGGGGCCGCAGGTATACATGCGGAGTTGATTGTCTTTCAGCGAGACCACTTCCTCTCGCTTTTGGGTCAACGTGTTATGGAGTCTCAAAGCCATGGTGGAAGTGACGATCTTAGCGGAAAGGTCAGATGCGATCAAAGCAGCCCGAAAACGTCAGCGATGAGCTGGAGGGACAAGTCGCAAGTTGCGGGTTGCAAGTTGCAGGTCGCAGGGGAGTTCCTACTCCCCAACCCCTGGTAGAACCGCCAGCGTGAGATTCCCCTGGTGGTGAACCTGTTGCACTCCGGGGAGGGACTTCAGATCGGCCCATCCCGCCTTCTGGGTCAGCACATAGTATCGAGTCTGGGGATGCTCGGAAGAGTATTTCTCGAGAGCAGCGAGATCAGGGATAGCCTCCCTGGTCGTCTGGTAACCGGTATAGTACTGAGCCGTATGGTGAAAGTAACGGTAGAGCACGAGTGGCTCTGCTTCCGAAATCTCTGGTCTCGCCATCAGGGAGACTTCTCGGGCAGAGTGAAAATCATCGAGAATCGGGAGTATCTTCCAGTAGGCTAGACCTGCGAAGAGAAGCATTCCTCCAGCCAGCGAGATGAAGGCGGCTTGGGGTTGGCGTCGTCGGAACTGGTGCAATCCCCAGAACACGCCGACTCCCAGGGGCAGCGCCAGGACAATCCCCATATAGGAGGCATAGGCCAGGTGAAAGCCAACCATCAGTGCCAGGATCAAGACCAAGCTGGTGGCGGCGACTGCCGGCCACTCGAACCTCATCATCCTGTAGGTGATGAGGTCTCCTGTCAAATGACGATCCCATTCCAAAGCCACGAGCAGTGCCAGGCCCGGCAGAAGCGGCAAGATGTAACCCGGCAATTTGCTTTCACTCAGAGAAAAGAAAACACCGGGCACCATTACCCAAAGCCAGAGAAAGAGTTCGGGGCGCAGCTCAGGCTGAGAGAGAGTGCTCCGATTTCGCCAGAGCCGGGTGATTGAAGATCCAAGAAAGAACACCCAGGGAAAGAAACCGATCAAGGTGACCACCAGGTAGAACCAGAAGGGTTGGGAGTGGTGATGGACCGAAGTCAGAAACCGGGCCAGGTGATGATTCAACCAGAAGGTGACAACGAAGTCGTAGCCGTTCTGCTTCCACACCAGCCAATACCAGGGAAGGCTGGAGGCTAGAAAGGTCAATAGCCCGATTACGATCTGTTGCCAGGACCACTTCAGTTTTCCGATCCATAAAAAGTAGATGGCGAAGACTACGCAGAAGAGGCCAAGGGCGACAGGCCCTTTGGCGAGGGTTGCCAGTCCGAGGGTCACTCCGGCCCCAGCTGCCCAGAGGGAACTCTCCCGACGGCTCGCCTGCATCCCGCAAGCCATCGCGGCCGTAAAGCATGTGGCCAGGGGCATATCCGTGCTTGCCGCCCGCGCGTAGGCGAAGAAGAGTCCAGTGGCGCAGAGGATGAAAAATGTGAGCACTCCGGCACGCTGGCCGCCCAGAGAGGAACCCAGACCGCTGGCGAAGAGCACCCCTAGTAGGGCGATCGAGGCGACCGGCAGGCGGGCCGACCATTCACTTACACCAAACAGCTGGAAGCTAAGCGCCTCCAACCAAAAGAGAAGTGGCGGCTTCTCCAACCAGGGAAGGAAATTCAGGGTTGGGGTAATGTATTCACCACGCAGATTCATCTCCTCCCCGATGCGCGCATACCGGGCCTCATCAGCGCCCAGGAAGGCAGAGTTTCCAAGTTGGTAGAAAAAGGCCAGGTAGGCTGCCACTGCCGCAAACAGCAGCAGGACGCTCGGACGCTTCACGAACCGTATTCTAAGGGTTGCAGGTCACAGGTTACAGGTTTACAGGTTGTGGCTTTGCAAGTTGTGCTTCCTTGAACATGACCACAAGCCTAGAATTTGCAACCTGCTAAGCTGAAGCTTCAAGAATTCGTCGCGCGTCTCTAGTCCCCGGACAGCGCGTCGAACGGGACCTGTTGGCCGGCAGCATCAACCTATTTCAGCAAGACTAGACTCCCCAGACTCTTGTCACGACCCGAGGGGGAACTACCAGTATTACAAAGCCAAGTCCGTCAGAGCCGCGAACGACTTGAGCGGTTAGCAACATGAGGCCAAGTTTTGAGGAGAGAGCTGGAGAACTCTTCCCCACGCAGTTCCGCACGATATCGCCTATCCTCGACCGAAGTTTCGTTCTCGAATGGGGCAGCGTAGCAGGGGCGGGACTAAGCTGAAACTTCATTCGAAACTCGCACCTCCAGGTTGCCCAATAATGCGAAACGTAAGGAAGCCTGAAGCGCGAGCGACTGGAGGGCAGCGCAATCGGAGGACGAAGGGGCCTGAGGAGCGGCAAGCAGCCAAGGCGGAGGGATTCGGGGGGTTCCCTAATCCCTCGCTTGCGCTTCAGGCTTCCATGGCTCGGGAAGTTTCGCTCTCGAATGGGACAGCACCGCTGGGGGGCACTGACCTGAAACAAAAAAGGGCCCCGTTTGAGGGGCCCTTTTTAAGAACAAGCTGGCCGCTGTACAGATCTAGTACATGCCGCCCATACCGCCCATATCACCACCGTGAGGAGCCGGAGGGGCATCCTTCTGCTCCTCGG
>CAUZIZ010000255.1:0-5424 GCA_963579905.1 Acidobacteria bacterium UBA6911
TCGAATTCACCGAGTGTCTTCGGGTAGTCTTCCATACCCCAAAACACGACACCTTGGGGTTACTTGAGTCAACTGAATACCACCGACAAACAAATTCCAAGTTCCAAGCACCACACTACAGCGATAGACTCAACGAGCATCCGGGCAGAGTGGGTCGATGCAAGGCTCGAGAGTTTGGAACTTGGTACTTTGAATTTGAGATTCGTTTGTATCTTGTATCTTGGGACTTGTTTGTATCTCGTATCTTGTATCTTTGAATTGGGTAACCTGACAGATGCGCATCTGGATAACCCTGTATTCGCTCACCTATACCTTCCTTCTAATCCCCTGGCTTGTCAGCGCCCTCTATCGCTACCTTGCGGAGGGAAAGCGGGTTCATCTGAAACAGCGAATGACACTACCAAAGTCCCTCCGAAGGCTGCCAAGCGCACCCGGGGTGTCCCGTATCTGGATTCACGCTGTCTCGGTGGGGGAGGTCAATTCGATTCGTCCCCTGGCGGATGCTCTCAACCTGACCTCCTCCCAACTATTCATCTCCACCACCACCGACACGGGACAGGCTCTGGCTTGCCAGCTGTTCCAGGACCGTGCTCACATCTTCTTCTTTCCGCTGGACTGGGGATGGCTCTGCCGCCGCTATCTGCGTGCGATCCGTCCCTCCGTAATCCTGATTGCGGAGACCGAGATCTGGCCTGGATTCATCACCAGCGCTGCAGTGCTCGGAGTGCCGATCGTCATCGTCAACGGCAGGATCTCGGACCGCTCCTTTCGCCGCTACCGACGTGTCCGCCGCCCGATGCAGCCGATCCTGGATCGAGTACAGCGCTTCTGCATGCAGTCCAACCAGGACAAGAAGCGAATGCTAGAGCTGGGAGCTCAGAAAGGTCGCGTCCACTGGATCGGCAACCTCAAGTACGACTATGGCCTCCCCCCCTCCGAAGAGCAATTGGCCGTCGTAGAGCTGGCTCGTCGCCTGCTGCAGAAGAGTCCCGAGGACCTGATCTGGGTCTGCGGCAGCACTCGCGAAGGGGAAGAAGAGCTGTTATTGGGGACCTATATTCAGCTGCGCCAGGATTTCCCTCAGCTGCGGTTGCTGATGGCACCGCGCCACCTGCGCAGATCCGAAGTCATCGAGCACCTGCTCCAAGACCGGGCTCTACCCTATGCCAGACGCAGCGACTTCGATCTGCTGAGCCAGGAGGAGCTGCTGCAGCAGGAGTGTGATGTGCTCATACTCGACAGCATTGGGGAGCTTCCCTTCTTTTATGAGCTGGGTGACATCATCTTCGTCGGAGGAAGCCTGGTCGCCACCGGAGGACACAACATCATCGAAGCAGCCTACTTCGGCAGACCCGTCCTGGTGGGCCCCCACATGGAGAACTTCCGCGAGATCGCTGACACCTTCCTACAAGCCTATGGGGCCCTTCAGGTCCAGGAACCAGAACAGCTGGAAGAGAAGATCCGTGACCTGCTGCGCGACGCCAAGGCGCGAGAGTGGCTGGGACGGAACGCGCGCAAGGTCATCCGCGACAATCAAGGTGCGGTGCAGCGCACCCTCGAAATCGTCGAGCAATACCTGGATCGATCGGGTAGCGCGACCTCCCTATGAAATACATGCTCTCCCAAATCTATGCCGTCGTCCTCTTCCTTAGGAGGCACCTCTACCGTAGCGGGGTCCTGAAACAAAGGACGCTGCCACACCCTGTAATCAGCGTCGGAAACCTGACCGTCGGCGGCACTGGAAAGACTCCCTTCGTCATCTACCTGGCTCGACTTCTGCAAGAAGCGAACTACAAAACGGCGGTCCTGAGCCGCGGCTACCGGGGTCGAGCCGAGAACTCAAGTCTCCTGGTGAGCGACGGCAGCAGCATTCTGTGCGAGCCAGCGGACTCCGGAGACGAGCCCTATCTGCTGGCCAGAAAACTCCCTGGAGTTGTCGTCGCAGTCGGAAAAAATCGGTACCGGGTTGCCCTCGACAAGCCCGAAACCCGAGAGGCGGATGTCTATCTGCTTGACGACGGGTTCCAGCACATAAAGCTCAGACGCAACCTGGACATCCTGCTTTGGGATGCAGCGGAACCCCTGAGCCGGCTCGAGCTGCTTCCAGCGGGTCGACTTCGTGAGCCCTTCAAGGCGATTAAGCGCGCCGATCTGGTGGTCGTGACGCACGCCCATCTAACCTTCGATTACGAGACACTGGAGCGTCAGATCCGTAAACACAACAAGATCGCATCGATCTCCTACTTCCACCACGACGCCGTCGGGATCTACGACCTCAAAAGCGAAGAAACCTATCGCGTGAGAGACTTCTCCGGTAAGCGCGTGATCGCCCTGGCCGCCATCGGGAATCCGGCGGTCTTCGTCGAGGATCTGGCTCACTATCAGATCGAGGTTGTCGATCAGGCCCTCTTTCGCGATCATCACGATTTCAAACAGGGGGAGTTGGACGACCTACTCGAGCGGCTGGATCAAGGGGACGCCGATGGACTGATGACTACTGAGAAGGACGCGGTTCGTCTGCAAGCACTCGATTTCCCGAAGGAGCAGATTTTCGTGTTCCAGATCGAGTTTCGCCCCGAGGATGCGGCCGACTATAAGAAGTCCTTTCTTTCAGAAATGAACAACTTGCTTGAACCACACTAGGGGCCAAGAGGCCAAGGCACCTTACCAATGAGCCGTATTTTAGTGCGTTCTACCAATTGGATCGGCGACGTCGTCATGTCGCTGGCGGCTCTCAGAGAGCTTAGGCGCCTGTACCCGGGAGCACATCTGGCGGTGGTGGCACGGCCCTGGGTGGCAACACTGTACCGCGATCAGGGCCTGGTTGATGAGATCAGGACCCTGGAGGGGCCGTCGTCAAACCCACTGGATCTCGTCAGGACTGCTCGGCGCTTGAGGGACTTCGACACCTCTATTCTCTTTCCGAATTCCTTTGGAGCGGCACTGCTCTCCTTCCTTTCCCGAATTCCCGAACGAATCGGATACGCTACCGATCGCCGCGGTCTTCTTCTCTCCCGAAAGGCCACACCTCGCATCCGCCAGCTGGATCGCCACCAGATCTTCTACTACCTGGACCTGCTGTACCAGACCGGCCTGTCCCCCATCGACTATCTGAACCAGAGTTCCATCCAACCCGACATTCGACTGCGGGCAACACCCGGAATCCTGGACGCTGCCGATACCCTGATGAAGGGCGCGGGCGTCGACTCCAGACGCCCTCTCATCGCCTTGAATCCGGGCGCCAGCTTTGGTCCGGCTAAGCGTTGGTTTCCCGAAAGATACGCGGCCCTGGCAGATCGACTTGTTCGAGAGGCTGATGCTGAGGTCCTCTTGTTGGGCTCCTCTTCGGAGGCAGCAATCGCACAGGAAATCTCTGCTCAGATGAGCCAGGAGACCCGCAATCTAGTAGGGCGGACCGACCTCTCTACTCTGATCGGTATTATTTCCCGCTGCCAGCTCATGGTCGGCAACGACTCCGGCCCTATGCACCTGGCAGCAGCCCTGGACATTCCCCAGGTCGCTGTTTTCGGATCCACTGACGAGAAGGCCACTGGCCCCTACAACCCCAGGGCAGTGGTTCTGCACAAACACGTCGAGTGCAGCCCCTGTCTACTGCGAGAGTGCCCGATAGATCTACGCTGTTTCGATCGGATTCAGGTCGAGGAAGTGATGGAAGCATCGGTGGGACTATTGAAAAGTGAGCAGTGAGCAGTGAGCAGTGAGCAGTGAGCAGTGAGCAGTGAGCAGTGAAGGATCTCCTTCGAAGCACTGCTGCTTTGAGCATGTCAGAGGAACTTTGGTCGGGATTGGGGAGATTTTGCTGTTGTCCAGCTCTCTCCTTGGAACTGGGGCTCATACTGCTGACAAGTCAAGTCGTTCGCGGCTCTGTCGGTCGCAGCTGTTTCCGGTAACTGACCGCTGTCCACTGCTCACTGTCGTATGGCAGCCTGAGATGGCCTTTCTTCGTATCTTTAAAAGGCAGCGCGGCAGACGGCGATGAACGCAGTGACGAGCCATACAGAGTTGAAGACACGAGTTGTTCCCGTATCTGCTGCCGAGTTCCGTAAGATCCTGATCGTTCGCCTGGGTGCACTAGGCGACATCATCCACAGCCTCCCCGCCCAACAACAGATTCACCACCGATTTCCAGAGACGGAGATCCACTGGCTGACGGAGCCGCGCTATCTGCCTTTACTCCGGATGGTCCCCGGGATCGCCCGGCTCTGGGAAGCCGATACGAAGCGTTGGCGCCAACAACTGTCCAGCAGCCGTGCGATCATCCCGCTGATCCTTGATCTACGCAGCGAAGGGTTTGACCTTGTGCTGGATTTCCAAAGGCTCATCAAGTCGGCTTTACTAGCCAGGCTGTCGGGTGCCACAAGAGTAGTGGGATTCGAGAAAGAGCAGTGCCGAGAACCCCATGCGGCCCACTTGTACACCGAGACCATCCGACGCCAGGACGATCCTCACTGTCACGCCATAGAGAACAATCTCGACCTGGCTCGGTTCCTCGGCTGCGATGAGGAAACAGACGGCCGCGTACCGTTTCAGGTGCCTGCTGAGGCGGGACGTTACATCGACTCCCAGCTGGGCCAGAACTACTCCGAGCAGCCGGTATTGGTCAACCCAGGAGCCGGCTGGGAGACCAAGCTCTGGGGCGCTTCCAACTACGCTCAGCTCGCGCAACAGGTACGCCGCCAGCTAGACCTCCCGGTGGTATTTACCTACGGACCCGGGGAAGAAGACCTGATCGACGAGATCCGAAAGGCATCCGAGCCAGAAGAAGTCATCAGTTTCCCCACCGATCTGATTCAGTTCGCTGCCCTGTGTCAACGGGCTCGGTTGATGATCTCTGGAGACACGGGACCGCTGCATCTGGCCGTGGCCCTCGGGACCCCTACGGTGTCCATCCTGGGACCTTCGCCAGTGTGGCGCAACGCTTCCTTCAATCCCGAAGACGGCACGGTGAAGCGCTATTTATTCTGTTCCGATTGCAACAAGAGAAAATGTGGCGAGTTCATCTGTATGAACATCCCCGTCTCCGAGGTCCTCGATTCGGTCAGGCGGCGTCTCGCGCTTTCCCCAAGGGCTTCAAGCCCACAACCACTACTGTCCGGTTGAGCTATTTAGAAATCGTCATAACATATTACAATCATTCGCAAGATCCGGGTCAGGTTGCATGGTCCGGATCGTTAGAGGGAGAGGAGAGGGGGATTGTCAAGAAACCAGCGAGGTCAATCCCAACGGGATTGCGTATATCAGCCCAGGGTTTCTGAACCCTGGGTAACAGACCCCTTTTGTAGCTCCCGATTTCATAGGCAACAATTTCTCCCGGGCACATAGGTTACACTTTTGGAGTCTTGGAGTTTCATTCTTCGGTGGGTGTATCTCGTCGTAGAAGCGGTGGGAACGGTGGAAAAACTC
>CAUZIZ010000256.1:0-5412 GCA_963579905.1 Acidobacteria bacterium UBA6911
GGCAGGACGGGAGGAAGGCAGCTCGCTGGCCGGCATCATGGAAATGATCGTTGGTTTGGGACTGTTTGCAGCCGCCTTCAGTATCCAGCTCTTGCCCATTACGCTGGACGTTCTCTACCTTCACAGAGGGAGCTCTGTTGGGGCCGTGGCCGGGTTGGTGACAGGACTCGTTGTCGCCTTCTGCTTTACTTCTCTCTTTGCCTCCCTGGCCTCGGCTGTTGCAGGCTCCCTGATTGAGCCTATCCTGTTGGCACTGTTGGACCTGGTCAATAGCTGTAAGGCCTGGATGCCTCTCCACGCCACTGCATGGGGCTTGATTCCCAACATCCTTGTGTTTGCGCTGGTGAGCCGACTTGGGAGTGGGGATCGGTTCAGCAAATGATAGTTGGAGCCCAGTGGGGCCACCAGCTGTCGGTGGATCATTCCCGGAATAAACTGTTTCCTCCAGGGCAGGTACTGTCGATTCATGGAAGCCTGAAGCGCAAGCGAGGGGGTTGGGGACCGCCACAAATCTTCCCGACTGGGTGCTTGTCTGCACTTCAGGCCCCTTCGTCCAGCCATCTCGCTGCACCCCAACCCCTCGCTTGTGCTTCAGGCTTCCTGTACGCTGCCAAGGGCCCAAGAATTGGCAAACCATAGGGTTGAATTTCAGCTTAGGGCTCTGTCAAGAATAACTTCGCAGAGTTGGCGCTCAGATTTGCGCCAGTTGAGGAGCGGCCGAAGGTGGTGTGGAAATAGGATGCCAGAATGGGAAGTTATTTTTGACAGAGCCCTTAGTTGTTTGAAATCGAAGTGCGGGTGTAACATGCCGGACTGCTTCCACAAGGTGTTTTCACCCCCACAAGGTTCCGTCAGGAATGCCTAGAACCAAACTGGAAAGTTTGTTGGCCGTAGATGGGGGACCCAGGGTTAAGGAAGGTCCTTTTGGCACTGGTCAACGGTATGGCGAGGCAGAACTAGAGCAGCTTCGCCAAGCCTTGGCGCAGCAGACCCTTTTCTACACTGGCGGAAAGAAGGTTGCCAACCTCTGCCAGCGAGTAGCAGGGCGCCTCGGTGTTCGCCACGCTACTGCGGTCAGCAGCGGTACCGCCGCTGTCCACAGTGCCTTGGCAGCGGCCGGTGTCCGGCCCGGTGATCATGTAGTGACGTCGCCCATCAGCGATGCCGGGACCGTGATAGGTATCCTGTTCCAAGGTGCAATCCCCCTCTTTGCAGATTTGGACCCACACACCTACTCCTTCGATCTGGATTCTTTGGCCAAAACCATAACCGACAGGACTCGGGTAGTTATGCCGGTTCATCTCGGCGGAACCCCCGGCCCCATGGACGACATTCTGAAGATTGCACGAGAGCGTGGCTGTCTTGTCATCGAGGACTGTGCGCAAGCCTGGGGGGCTACTTACAAGGGACATCCGGCAGGCTCGTTGGGGGACCTCGGAACCTTCAGCTTGAACGAGAGCAAACAGATCTCCTGTGGAGATGGGGGACTGGTAGTATCTGAATCAGAGGAGCTTGCCATAGGAGCACGTCTTTTTGCCGACAAGTTCTACGACCGTGAGGCAGAGGTGCTTATTTCTCCATCCCACCTGGGCGCCAACTACCGTATGACCGAGCTTCAGGCTGCCGTGTCCCTGGCTCAACTGGAGAAACTGGACAATATCGTCGAGCGAAGAGTGGCTCAGGGTGAGCGATTGACTGAAGGACTTAGTGGGGTTGCTGGCGTCTATCCGATGCTGGCGCCAGAGGGTTCACAGTCGAGTTACTGGTTCTATCTGCTTCGAATCGATCCCACGGTCTTGGGCATCGACAACCAGCGGTTTGCCGAGGCGGTTTCCGCCGAGGGCGTTCCGTGTCTTCCCGGCTATATCAAGGAGTGTATCTATCAGTGGGATATGCTGGCGAAGAAGCAGATCTTTCCAGGCAGCGCGTGGCCGATAGCGGAAGTGGACTACGGCGCCGGACTCTGTCCCATGGCCGAGTCCATCCTCGCGACCTCGGCGAGGTTGTTGGTCAACGAGTTTCACACCGATCAGGATGTAGAGGACCAGATTACCGCCGTCAGAAAGGTCGCTACTCACTACACCGGCTGATCCGATCCTTCATGAGTGCCATGCCCCCGCTCGGAGATCTCCGAGTCCTCGACATCTCTGCCTTTGTCGGCGCGCCGTTTGCAGCTGCCTGTCTCGCGGAGTTTGGGGCCGAAGTCCTCAAAATCGAAAGGCCTGATGTGAGGGATTCCCTGCGGCAGTTGGGGACTCCGAGCGAGACCGGAGACTCCTACTTCTGGCTCAGCGAAGCCCGCAACAAGAAATGTATTACCCTCGATTTGAAGAAGGCTAAGAGGGCAGAGCTCTTTCGCCGAATGGTGTCCAAGGCCGATATGTGATCGAGAACTTTCGACCGGGGACGTTGGAGAAGTGGGGACTCGGTTTTAACGACTTGATCGCACTCAATTCCAGGTTGATCATGCTGCGGTTATCAGCGTATGGCGAGATCGGTCCCAAGAGCCAGTTGCCCGGCTTCGCAAGAATCGCTCAGGCCTATGCAGGCTTGAGCTATCTGGTCGGGACACCGGAGACGCCCCCCCTGGTCGCAGGCTCGACCACCCTCGCCGACTATCTCAGTGGACTCTACGGCGCCTACGGAATTCTGATTGCTCTCAGAGCACGGGATCGGAGCGGCCGAGGCCAGTATATCGACATCGGTCTACACGATGGGATCTTTCGTTTTCTCGATGAAATTGCATCGGTTTATGACAAGCAGGGAACAGTTCGGGAAAGAATGGGAACAGAAGCTCCAAGTTCGGCCCCACACAGCCACTATCCCACCCAGGACGGCAAGTGGGTTGCGATCGCCTGCACCAACGACCGGATGTTCGAGCGCCTGGCGATTGTCCTGGGGCAACAGGATCTCGCCCAGCCCGACCGCTTCGGTCGACTCTCCAATAGGTTGGCGGGGCGTGATCGACTCAACCAGATCGTCTCTACCTGGACTTCGAAACGACTACGTCAGGAGGTGATAGCACTCTGCAGCGCCGGGGAAGTCCCCTGTGGTCCGGTCAACAGTATTGCCGAGATCTTTGAGGAAGAGCAATTCTGGTTGCGACAGACACTGACCCGAGTGAAGGATGAACGAGTTGGCGATCTGGCCGTTCAAGGTGTCGTTCCCCGCTTGTCCGAGACCCCAGGAAGCATCCAGCACCTGGGACGATCACTGGGAGAGGACAACGCCGAGGTCTATCGCGATTAGCTAGATCTGGACGAAAACGACCTGCAACCTAGAAGAACAGAGTCATCTGACGCCTCGGAGGAAAAATCTACTGCAGTGAGTAGGAAGGGGTGCTGCGTGGTCTCCTGGATCAGCGGCGTCGAAGCAGAAGGTCCTGGCCACGAGAATCCACGCAGCGGGCCCATTTGTCGATTGGCTTAGTAGGTCTCCGTGACCGGAATCTGGATGTGGAGTCTGCCTCCGATTGAGACTTGCTCGACCGGCAGATTGGTTACACCGCTCGGACCCAGCAGGAAGGCAGAGCCCTTGGTGGCGTGTCCTCCGGTTGAGTATTGACTCAACCCGAAGAAATCCGCATTGTTTGAGATATCTGATGCCATGATGAATCTTAGTCCTCGCCTCGGGACTCTGAGCCAGGCTCGGCCGACCCTTTCGCCTTGTGATCGAAGGCAATACACTCGACTCGCACCGGCACCGGACCGGTGTTGGTGAACACCAGGGCGCTGTCGGTGATGTCTAGATCCAGCGGCCTGATTTCAAGTATGCCGCGCAGCTCGATGGCATCGCGAACGATCTCGACGCCTTCTTCGGTGTCGGGTCTCTGCGCGCTGGCCGCAGAAACGGAAAAGAGTGCTCAGGAGAAAACGCGAAGAAAAAAATGGTATACATGATTTATGAATTGAATTCTGCTTTTTCAGTAGCCAGTTTTGAAGAGTAGAAATGGCTTGCAGTGCCCTTGACCAGAAAGGCAATGGATCCTGTCTCCGAGTGTGCCGGGCAAGAGTAACACTGGGTCCTTGTGATCTAGATCACTCCTGCCCGCCGCCCAACAATGCCTGGAACTTGAGACTCCCCGAGAATCTAAGGGTTGGAATTCAGAACCGGTTTGTAGCGTAGCGCTTTGTGATTTAATCTTCAAGAAGGAGTGTCTATGGAGGGCGTAAGCGGACAAGACAGTGTGTTTCATCGCAGCCTCAGTGAAAAATGGCGGCAGATCACCCACGGAGAAGGAGTCTATCTATTCGACTCCGAAGGTCGAAGATACTTGGATGCCTGTGCCGGCGTTCATGTCGTGAGCATCGGCCATGGTGTGCCGGAGATTGCCGAAGCGATGCGGGATCAGGCCCGTAAGGTCAGCTTTACCTACAGTCGCTTTCTGACCAAACCTCAGCTTGAGCTGGCTGAGAAGATCGCCAAGATGGCACCGAAGGGGTTATCCCGGGTGTTCTTCACGTCCGGCGGATCTGAGGCTACCGAGTCTGCCCTCAAGATGGCACGCAAGTACCACATCGAAACTGGCAATCCGAGGAAATACAAGGTTATCTCACGCTGGCAGAGCTGGCACGGTAATACGATCGCTGCTCTATCCATGTCGGGACGGACCTCTTGGCGCCAGGACTACGTTCCCTATCTGCTAGACTGCCCTCATATCCCGCCACCCTATTGCTATAGATGTCCTTACGATAAGACCTATCCCGAGTGCCAATTGGCCTGTGCCACCGAGTTGGAACGCGTAATTCAACAGGAGGGAAGCGACTACATTTCAGCCTTCATTGCGGAGCCCGTCCTGGGAACTTCGGCGGCTGGAGTTGCAGCTCCTCCTGACTACTACCCGACCATCAGGGAGATCTGTGATCGTCACGACATCGTCTTGATTGCCGATGAGGTCGTGACCGGATTCGGGCGCACCGGGATCCCCTTTGCCATGGATCACTGGGGGGTGGTTCCCGATATCATGACGACGGGCAAGGGCTTGAGCAGCGGCTATACTCCGATCGCAGCCACGATTGCCAAGGAAAAAATCTACGAGGCCATCTTTAGATCGGACACCTCCTTCACGCACGGACACACCTATGGCGGCAATCCACTTTCGTGCGCCACGGCCTTGGCGGTTCAGAACTACATCGAGGCTCATGATCTGGTCAATAGATGTGCCCAAAGGGGCGAGCTGATGTTGGAGAGATTGAAGCCTCTAGAGGAGCTCCCGATTGTCGGTGAGGTGCGGGGGAAGGGACTACTGCTCGGGATCGAGTTCGTTGCCGACAAAACGAAACGGGCCACCTTTGATCCGAACCGAGGCGTGACCTCGATGATTGTCGATCGAGCGTTTGAGAGAGGTGTTCTAGTAATGCCAGGAGCCCCAGGTCTGGTGGACGGAGCGAGAGGCGATCACATAGCTATAAG
>CAUZIZ010000257.1:0-5265 GCA_963579905.1 Acidobacteria bacterium UBA6911
GGGCAAAGTCAAAACCGTTGAGTATCAGAAGTTGCCCGCGATGCTGCTGAACGAACTCCAGAAACAGCATCAGGTCGTGCAACAGCAACAAGAACAGATGCAGCAGCAACAGGAACAGATGCAGCAGCAACAGGTGGTGACTGACAACCTGAGGGAGCGGTTGTCCCGCCTCGAGCAAGTCCTGTCGTTACAGAGCGCCGCGTCAACTCATCGACTGGGGAGCCCCTAGAGGTAGAGTTCATCTCCCGCTTCAGCGTGAACCGCTGTTTGAGGCCCATCTCCAGACGCCGCTTCCTGATCCGCTGACCGAGAGTCCTGGCGGGAAAGCGGGACACCCGAAAGGTGATCTTCCGAGCTTCAACCAGGGGAGTTATCTCAAGGATAGCTGTTGGTGTCAGGACTGATCCCGCCAGAGCAGCCGGCGGTTACTTCCTACCACATTTCTACCACAGAACCGCCCGAACAACAGGAAACACCAGCTAACAAGAAGCACGTAAGTCGTTGAGCAGAAAAGACGGGCCACTATCCGGTTGGGCTCATAACCCAAAGGTCGCGGGTTCAAATCCCGCCCCCGCTACCAATCTTTTCAATCAGTTAGCCAGAAGCGACCGAAACCCTCTTGGTCCATATGGGTCCAGTAACTTCTTGGCTGGGTCAATGCACCGATCCTCGGACTGGCGATAAAGACCCGGCAGGGACCTCCGGGAGGCCTTTCAGCATGCGATCAGCCACCTGCTGAACCGCGGCTTTCTTGTCCTCCTCAACCACTCCCGTGTAGACATTCATGGTTGTCTGGATGTCTGCATGCCGCAGGAGTTCTTGGGCCACCTTCATCCTGACCCCTACCTGCTCTAGGACCGTTGCATTGGTGTGGCGAAAAGTGTGCCAGCCGATCTTGCCAATGTCAGCTCGTTTAGCTGCCGGTTGGAGATGGTATCTTAAGATCGATTTGTCCCCACGAGGGCCTCCGCCTTGAGGGTGTTTCCTGGTCCGCCGCTCGCTGGCAAAAACGAAATCGCCGGGACAAACGAACAGGGCATGAGAGCGCCAGCCGATCAGAATCTCGACCAGCTCGCGAGCCAGTGGAAGGGGTGCCTCCGAGGTGGGTGTCTTCACCTCATCCACACGATACTGGTAGACGTCCCGCTGGATTTCGAGTCTTCCATTGAGAAGATCTACGTCCCTCCACTGAAGGCCGAGGATTTCTCCCACTCGCAAGCCCAGGCAACCAGCCAACACAACCATCGTTCGATACGGCTCCTGCAATTCGGTCATCAATCGCTGAAACTCAGACGGCCTCAACCTTCGAGGAGTTCGGAGCCTTTTGCTACCTTGCCTGACCAGGCCGATTGGGTTGGTTTTGGTAACCACCATCCGCCAGCGGCGTGCACATTGAAAGAGCAGGTGCATCAGATTCACTCGGGTATTGTGTCCTAGTGCCGACCCTGTGATTCTGCTTTGCTCTGTCCCTGACACGCCTGCTGCAGTTCTCGGGAAACCTTTGGCGAGGGGCCGGTCCGTAATTTCCGGTCCTTCGCTGCAATCCAGGCCTTCAGCCGGGGCAGGATCGCCAAGATCTTGTTGAGTTCATCGTTGTATCGGTCGAGGTCTCTCGTTTTGATGAGATCGTGGAACTCTCGAAGGCTCTTCAATTCAGCCTCGAGATGAGCGAGTTCAACCTGCCGATCCTCAAGCTCGAAGATGTATTGGCGCTGCTCTTGCAGAGACGCAGGCAGGTCGCTCCTGGCCTCGGGCCAGCGGCTCAGTTCCTGTCTCAGTGCGCCGATGGAGAGGCTCCCGGGGCTTTTCTTCGTTTTATCCAGAGTTGCTGGTCCCAGATTATCTCGCCAATACCTTGTGAAGGTATTTTAGCCGAACGGTAGCGTGAGCGATTCGGACGGCAACCGTTTCCAAGTGGCGGGATGTGGGTTCGAATCGCTCACCCGACGGGACGGAGTCCCGGAGGCCGCACTGGAACTGCCACTGCCCCCTGAGACCGCTCCTTAATAACTAGCCCGGGAGGATACTGTACCCCCCAACGGAGGTGGCACTCGGACCCTTTGCGCCTGCAGCTTCACGAGGCTCCTCCGGAAGACGGCCGCCCGACTTTTTCGATATTGGCGATCGTAAGCCAGCCGTAGACAGACTCGGCAAGCAAAGTGCTGGATTCCTTCCACCGCGTGGAGCTTCCCACATTTCCTGCCGCATCCCGGACAGAGAAACCACGGCCGCTCTCCTCCAAAATAGGGTCGCGTCTTACCCAGGCGGAATGTCTGCACCCCCTCCGTCCCATCGGTCCACTTGAAGCTCATGGCGATGCTCTGAAGAATCTCACCCTCATGGTGGGTTACGACTTGGCCGATCTCAAGCACACTGGTGTCCTCGACCAAGCTCCGCGTCGATGATCGGGGGCGTCCTGCGGACATAAACCCAGCGCAACAGAGTTTTCTAGATCGAAAGATGTCAGATTTGAACCGGCAGGGATGCAATAGCTCGGTTGTCACTTCTTTTCAATGACTTAGGAAGTATAAGCACTGTACGCTTGCAATATTGAGGCTCTGTCAACATCGGAGGAAGGAGATTCTCTTCTCGGCAAGAGGCTGGCCAGGTTCCAGCAGGAAGCTCAGGTCCTGGCCTCGCTGAATCATCCGAACATCGCCGCCATACACAGCTTTGAGCACTCAGATGGGGTTCGTTTTCTTGCGATGGAGTTGATGGAGGGTGAAACCCTGGCCGAGAGTGTCGCCAAGGGACCCTTGCCTGTGGAGGAGGCGCTGGAGGTCTCCCACCAGATCGCCGAGGGGCGGGCTGCCCATGAGAGCGGGATCATCCACCGGGATCTGAAGCCGGCCAATGTGAAGATCACGCCCGAAGGGAAGGTCGAGGTCCTGGACTTCGGTCTGGCAAAGGCTCTTGAAGGAGAGGGCCCTTTTAATGATGCTTCCCAATCGCCCACACTGACTAAGAAAATGACTGGTGCGGGTGCCATCCTGGGAACAGCCGCCTACATGAGTCCCTGGCAGGCCAAGGGATCGTCGCCCTTTGCTCAATCTCGAGGCACTGATCCGGGGTGTTTCATCCCATTTTTCCCTCAGCGCGTACCCAACCTCCTCCTCCCTCGGCCCCTTTCTTCACTCCCACTCCCACTCACACCCAAAATGGTGAGCATACCCGACGTCCAAGAAAGCGAACTCCTATCCTCGAAATCCAAAAGGGCTGTGGCAGCTTAACGCGAGGGGCTGCTCCTATCTTCCCCATCCACTCCATGCCGCTCTCGACTATCCAGCATCGGTCGTCTTATCGAAATCGAAGGGGATAGAGGTCGGCGTCCTTCATGTGGAAGCGCAGCCGGATAGCAGCCCCTTTGAGGCGCTTGAAGGGCGAGCGGTCCGTTTGAGACTGAGGACGCTTCCAGACGATGGACTTCTCGATCTCGTCTCCCCAGATCAGAGGGGAATCCCTCAACTCGAATCCCGGGATGGGACGTCCCTGCTCGTCCTGGATCTCCACCCGGATGCTTCCCGCCGCCGAGGTGGAGTAGTTGAGAACCAGACTCTCCCCCTCCAGGGTGATGGGCCGGGTTACGAACTCTCCTCCCGGCACCCCCGCATGGACCGAGACGAAGCCGTCCACCCGCAGCGTGAGCCGCTCCATGTGGGCGGTGGGCATTCCGTAGTTGCGTTGGTAGTAGAGAGACAATTCGTCCTCTGCGGTCTGCAATACTCCGACTGCCGCCATGTTCCCCCGGTGGCCCCAGTTGAAGGGGTCCCGGCCGGGTCGCACGAAGGCCTCCATGAAGCGTCGATCCCAGTGGACCCCGTCCCGGCTGGAGAGGAACACTCCCTCCGAGACTCCAGGCGTCCAGCCGTCGAACTTCCTGCGCCAGGGCTCGAAGCGTTTGGGCAGGGCCAGGTAGATATGGGGAGCTCGCACGTAGGGAGTGACGCCGTTGGTGTATAGGTGCTCGGGTGGAGTATCGCCGAAATCCGCCCACTGGGGATAGGTACAGCTTCGGAAGTCTGTGGAGGAGGTGTACTTGAAGCTCCGGATTCCATAGTTGATGACGTCCCCTGGCGGTGGCAGACTCGTGCCGGGAACCGGGGACTTGCCACGATCCATATCTCGAAAGATGAGGGTGTACTGCTCCCGGACCGGATCCCAAAAGGCTGAGCTCAAGGCGTCGAAGGCGTTGCTGTGGAGACCCTCGGAGAGGAGGGACTCCTCACCCTGGAGCTTCTTCCAGTGGTAGCCATCTTCCGAGACCAGGGGAACCAGCGGGTAGCTGCACCCTCCCAGGGCCTTGTAGCGCTGGGAATTCGGGGTCTGGGGAGTAGTGTCCTTGAAAACCGCCATGCAGTAGGAGAGGCGGTGCTCGCCCGGCTCGTCCACCCAGACGATGTTGTTGTCCCGGGAGCCGCCGAACTCGTGGACTCCCAGAGACGGCCGGGTCCAGTGGACGCCATCCTGGCTTTCGGCCACACACGTCACCTCGTTGTGGTCGGGAATCTTCTCCTTCCCCGTGTCCAACGGGAAGGGCTGCTCCCGGGCGCTTCCCCGGTAGTACATCCGGAAACCGTCGCCGTCAGGAAAGACCGGGGTGTAGGTGCTGGAACCACCCTCCCAGGGCCGATCAAGAGTCAGGACAGTCCCGGCGGGGACCGGGGTCTGCAGCCGAAGCTCTACCCCTTCCATCTCCTGGATCAGATGGTCGTCTACGAAGAGCTCGAGGCGGGTGCCGATCTGGAGCGGGGGGTCTTTCTTGCCGTGGTGCTCGGCCGTGGCCTGGACTAGGAAGAGAGTACAGATGGCGAATGGGAGCGCAGGGCGCAGTGATTTCTTCATGATCCTCCGAAGGAGACTACTCGTTCCGTGAAAGGTCCCGAACGGCCCCTGGGCCTTTATGCCGCTTCGAAAGCCGTTTCTGTGCATCGTCCCAATAAGATAGAAAATTTCGGGCCCGAGTTGTAGCGACAGACCTATGGGCGGCCGGACTGCTGTCGAAGGCTCCGAGAGGTGTACACCGCCGGCCACTCATAGAGCGGCCCCCAACAGAAGACTTAGCGGAAGCGAATCGAATACAGATCCGCGTCCTTCATCTGGACCTTGAGGCGGACCGTCTTCCCGGTCCACTTGCCGAGATCACTTCCGTCCTTCCAGCGGACCACCTGCTCGATGCGGTCCCCGTAGATCTCGGGACAGTCCTCGAGCGTGCGCCCCCCGACGGGCCTGGAGAGCTCGTCCTGCACCTCCACCCGGATGGAGCCC
>CAUZIZ010000258.1:0-5251 GCA_963579905.1 Acidobacteria bacterium UBA6911
TTGGATTGGTCCAGCAGGGCATAGACAACGGCAAGACGGAGGACCTGTGCCTCGGCCCGAGCTATCATCGCTCCCAAGAGGCCGGGCTTTCCCTCCGACAGCTTCCCGTACACCTGGTGCCACAGGGCACGAGCCTCTTTATCGAAGTTAACTCTGTCGGCTTCTCGGCCGAATTTCACAACCTCCTTCAGTCGCTTCTTGATAGGGGCCAGGTTCTCATCCTGGAGCCTGCCCCCTTCCGGGAGGATCTTCGACCGATCAACATAAACCCAGAGGAACCGGTTCCCGAATCCGTTGGCCGCTTCGGTTTCGTCGAGATGCTTCAGGAGCTCCTGTTTCGTGATGTGACCGATGATGGAGATGTGGGCACCGGTCGCCTTTGCCGGATTATTCTTGACCAGGGTGTTCAGATCTCCGCTGTCCCAAGCGTTGCGGACGACAGGCGACAGGGTATTCCCCTCCCGGTTCAGAACCTTGAGAGTCGAAGAAAATTCTCCCTCTACGATGAGCAGGCGATTGTCCTTTTCGTATGACACGGCGTCCGAGGGTTTAATGCTGACACCCATTGAATTTCTCCTGAACTATTGGTGTTCGTCGTCGGAGTCTCTTACGTTCCAAATCAGCCCCTCGCCACTTGAGAGTCCGGACTGAATTCGGTTCGAGCCCCAGTCTTCATCTATCTCCCTGAAGAGAGATCTCACGTGCCCCCAGGATGTCCCCTTACGAGCTTTCGAGGTCCTTCCCACGATGACTGTGAAGAGGTTCGTGTGGTGATCATCTGCCTCGATATGGAAGTGCGCCTCTCTCTCGATGATGTTCCCAAAGCTGACCAGGAACTGGATCAGTAGGGCCGCAGGGTCAGATTCAGTGTGGGGTCCGACCGTCTTCACGAAATCGCCAGCTAAGCCGTAAAAAGCTTCCTCTTCGAGGCCTTTAGGGGGTTCTGCGAATGCGAAATTAGCGAAACTAGCGAAAGAAGTCTCATCAGTGCCATACCCCTTGGATCTAAGATCAGATGCGGCCGCACCGAAGTCTCCGTCGTAGTTCAGAAGTGTGCAAGCGGCGAACTTGGTATAGGCCCTGCCCGCCTCGAAGGGATGCCCGTTCGTGCTGAAATTGTAGAAGAGATCAGTGCCGGCGATATTGGTGGTTGCTGAGATCCCGAGATTTTTCCCAGGGCGTCGCCAATGGGTAACCTCTCCGTGCTGTCCAATCTTCAACCAGCCGTGAGGGGAAAGGATCTCTTCCCAGGTGGCCTGAGCATTGAAATCGTCACCAGGGCGATGTCCACGGGGTGCGCTTGAAGGATTTTCGACGACGGCTTTCGGCACTTCATCAAAAGTGCACGCAGCACTTAACAGTAGGGATCGCTGTTCGGTGGTCAGAGTGGGGATATCCCCAAGGTTTCCTTGTAGGTAGACATAGCACTTCTTTAACGGATGGCACTGCGCCGGTGAATTGGGGACGAGTACATATGCCCCTCTCCTCTCGTCTCGATCAACACTCTTGTGTCAGCATCGGAGGTTCGGCTTTGAGCCAATTTCTGACTGGGTGCGATCCCGTCGGGGCAAAAGTAGTAGATGTGGTATCCGCCCCTCGGGGTGAGGACCAGTGTGAGATTGTTTACCAGTTCCTCACCACCATGCTGTTTTACGAGGTCAAGCCATGGCTCGAAGAGACTTCCATCGTCGAAGTCGATCACCTCCAGATGACCGCTCACCTCCCCAGTAACGATTGCCAGCCCCCACTCTTTTTGAAACCACACTCCCAACTCATCGGGAGTCGCAATTCGTTCTTGGTATTCCTTCCAGGCGACCGCCGCTACCTTGGAACCGTCACATCGAATGGGAATTGGGGACAGACCGGTGCTGGCAAGACGCACAGCTTCACCCCGGAGTGAGCTACTGCTCATCGGTACCCTCCAACTCCGCAAATTCGGGCTAGGGAGACAAGCCGTCGTGGAGGCTTGACTTGAGAAGAAGGTGGACGTAACCTATTCATATCAAGCATCTTTCGTTTTATTGAGGGCTCGGGGACTCTCACCTCTCCGGGTCCTTCCTGTTTACATGTCTTCTCGTTCCTACTGCACCACTTCTGAGTTCACAGCGGGAATCTTGAGCCTTCGATCTATTTCGTGTACGAGGTGGGCGATCTTCTGGTAGATCTGGCTCGCCTCCGGCTCATCGGACCACGATTGCCCCCGAAGACGTAGTCGATAGACTCCGTCCGCACTGACGAAGATGACGACGGAGGCCTTCTGTTCCCTCATACCTATTAAGTGGGGGGTGGGAAGGCGGAAAATATAAGCGGGCGGTAAAAAAAATATGAGGCGGGGTTATCGGAGTTTCGACCGGATCTTGGCAAGTTGTTGCGAAATAGCGGCTTGAGTCTTGTTGAGCTTTGCGGCAATTACTTCCTGAGTGTAGCCTTCTCGGTACATGCTGAGCACCCTGTTGTCCTCAGTAGTCAATTTAGCGTTTCTTTCTTCAATGCGCTCATCGATCAAGGCCTTTTGATCCTTGGCCCGAGGGAGCGCCATCTCCATGTCCAATAAGATCCGATCTTTCTGCGGCGAGGACAGTTCTGGTTCGTCATCGGTGGCATCGATGCTGACGTGCTGAAACGTCTCTTGCCTTCGATCGATGGTCTCCAACTGCTCCTTCACCGACTCGTGCGTCCGCTCAGCAATTCGATTGTATTGCCCGCTGATCATGGCCATGAGGCGTTCCCGAAAGTGCTCTCGCCAGCGGGGAATCTTGGCCAGCCTTTCGCACAGCGCCACGTGGGCCATCGACAGAATCTCCTCCCTCGCCTCCCTTGCCTCTTCCGGCGCGTATTCGGGATGCCAGCTAAAGCGTTTGATGATGTGCTTGATTAGTAGCTTGTGGTTCTCCTCGGTCGGTTCGTTGCGAAAGGCTCGGACAGCACGGCCTGCGGGCGTTTCCTGGTCGTAGTAGCGCTTGATGTATTCGTCAACGACAGATCTCCGGAGAGCCAGCCGCATTGGAAGCTCATACTCGGACCGATCCTCGGTGTTCTCAGGCCCCAAATCCAACTCATCCAGGAAAGTCCGTAAGTATGTTGAGTCGGAGCCCTTTCCCTTCAGGTCGGCCACCATGGCAGCCAGCTCGTCGTCCGAGAGGTTTTGGCAGAGATCCGGAGGAAAAAGCTCAGCCGCTAGTTGCTCAAGAAAGGTTGAAAGATTCAGCCATGCCTTGAGGGTTTCTTCCGCCGCCTTCCTTTCTTCGACGGGGACTTTTGGGAACAGCTCGTCCAGGAACAGTTGATCTCCATGAGAAAGCTGAAACTCGCCACCTGGTCGTTTCATTTCGGTTCCTCCCAGTACCTTCTTTCTGACGGGCTGGATGCTGGCACCCAACCCGCAGTCAGATTCTGTCCCACTGTCCCACCGTCATACTGTCCCACTGGCAAATTGCCTGTACTCTATAGTTATATCTAGAGGCCCCCGCCGTGCCTTAGACCGGACCGTCGAGGAGATAGACAAATCTCCGCAACACCTCTTGGCGACACCAACCTGCCCAGTGGTCTAGGACCATTCGCTCGACCTCAGCTAAAACCTCTCGTATCAAGTCGGCAGCCTGTTTGCGTGCTCCGGTCTTCAGATAGTCGTTGACCGCCTCGGAAAGCCCATCCAAGGAGGTCGTGAACTCCATCTTGGCCCGACGTTCATTGATGATCTTGTTGACCAGCTCCAAGCGCGGCATATCCAAAGGTATGGTCGGCTCAAGTTCGGCTAGATACTCGAGGTGGCGATGAAGAGCATGACGTAGCAAGTCCGAACAGGTCTTGTAGGGGAATCTCCTTGCACTGGTGACGTCGTCAATGCGCCGTGCATAAGATGGGTTGCAGCGGAACTGCATCCGCGTGCTGTGCCCTTTGTCGTCACCTGCCGGGACTACGAACTCCTTGGGATCGTAGTAAGGTTTGGCGTCGCTCGGTTTGATGGAAACTGCCATGATGGTTACCTCCGGTTGACTGTTCCGAGAATCAGGCCTCCAGTATGAAGGCAGACAAAAGACCAGGAGAAGGCGGGGGTTCGGCAGGGAGGTTAGCCTACTTGACGGGGCGGGATCGGGACTCTTGGATTACGCTAACTCAAACGTCGGAATTCGGACTTTTCAGTTAGCCTGTCTACGAGGGCAATGCTCCCGACGCCATCTGCCGTGGCGCGATTTGTCGTAGACATCATTGTCGAGAACTGCCGACAACAGAGCGGAGACTTCCTTGTCGTAGTATCGACCAGTTGTCTCCTTGACATAGGAAACCAGCAGACAGATAACCGCGTTCCTGAGTGGGTGCTTCTTCGGGCCAGCCGACTTCCTTACCGCCTGGAGTAGATCAGCGACGGAGCAAAGTGTACTGGCCAGGTGGGGAATCGAGGTTTGAAGCAGTTCCACGACTAGAATCCTGAAGTAGTCGGATTCGAGGCTGCCAACCTCCCTTGCGCATTTGCGGATGCGCTCAGCCAGGCGGTGAGCCTTCTTGGGATCATCGAAGCCGAGAGCCTCTTCCCAGGTGTCTTTGACTGGGGGATTGGGCAGAAGCGACAGAAACACCAGGATTGCCTCGCGGTTGCAGCCCTTACTGACGAGATTTTGAAGCTCCTTTGGGGCATAGGCATCCTTGCGGAGGATCGCCTCGACATCCTGAGTGGCTGGGAGCTGCCTCTTCGTTGATTCCGGCGAGTCAGTCATGCTACTCCCGCAGCAGCACCCGATTCTTGGAAATAATGCCGGGCAGGACGGTCGGGTTCCGTCTCTTCGGTGATCAGCCTATCCCGGCAAATGTCTTACTCCATTGTAGAGGAAAGTGATGGTAGGGCCGAACAACAGCGTGAGTGATTCGGACAACGCGCCTTCCCAGGAGGCGAGATGGGGCTGCGAATCGATCACCTGGAGCCGGAGTCCCGGAGGCCATAGTGGGACTGCCACTGCCATCACCCCTAGGACCCCCGTTTCCTACTCAACCATCGTGTCCACCCCGGGGCTTCGGAAGGGGGTCGCCCTCAAGAATGTCCTTGGCTCGTGCAATGACAGCCTCCAGACTGGGACCGGGAGCCGCGTTGACCTGAACCTGGACCTCGCTCGGCCTTCGATTCTGCCCAAGCAGACCCACCGATTCAAGGACCATTCGTCGGGCTCTATAGTCTCCGATCCGTATCTCAGTCCCCTTGCCCTGACATGCTGGACACACGCGGTCACTGCCATCATCGTTCTGCACCTGAAGTTTG
>CAUZIZ010000259.1:0-5234 GCA_963579905.1 Acidobacteria bacterium UBA6911
GGTTCGGTGAATCCAGTTCCTTTCGTCTCGCCCCGGGCGGATGAAAGCCTCCATGAAACGGCGCCAATGGACTCCGTCTCGACTGCTCATGAAGATCCCGTCCGAGATTCCCGGATGGGTCACATCCGAATGATACTTCCGTCTTTTCACCAGGCGCTTGGGAAAGCCCAGCAGGATGTGGGGAGCCCTGAAGTACGGGTGTGCGGCGCTGACATAGAAGTTCTCAAGAGGCGTGTCGCCGAAGTCCGCTGGGACTTGTTCCGACCAGTTCAGCAGATCCTTGGAAGTTGTCTTGATGATGGAGCGGACCCCCTGCAGCATGTAGCGGAAGAAGCAGACATACTGACCCTCCGGCTCCCACCAGAAAACCGGATTCTGATTGCCATCGAAGGCATTGGGAAGAGGGCTGGTAAACAGAGGCTCCTGGCGCCATTTCCTCCAGTGGATGCCGTCTCCGGAGACCCACAGGAAGAGCCCGTGGCTGCTTTCGGAAAGCCGCTGATAGGTGGTCGCTTTGTAGCGTTCTGAAGAATCCACGTCGGGGTTGGGGTCCAGGAGAGGATGACCCAACCCTCCTTCCAGGTCCAGGATGATGTTGTTGTCCTGCGAGCCCTGGAAGTCGTGCAGGCCCAGGGAAGGACGGCTCCAGCGGATCCCATCCGAACTCTCGAGGTAGCAGAACACTCCAGGGTGCTCAGGGACAAGTACCTCCCCCGTTCTCAATCCGGAGGGGCGAAGGTACTCCGGAAGGCTGGTGCCCCGATAGTAGAGTCGGTAGCGGTCGTCGTGCTTGAGCAGTCCCAGCGCTATACTGAGATTGCCTTCCCAGGGCCGGTCAAAGGTCAGTACCTTACCCGCCGACCTCGGCTCATGCAGCTCGAGCCGCACACCCACCATGGACTCGATCAGGTAGTCGTCCACGAACAGCTCCAGCCGGGAGCCGATGTCCAGGGGCTCCTGGGAGTTGGCCTGCTCGGCCAAAGCATTCGGTGCTGCGGGTAGACCGATGGAAGCCAGGCAAAGGAAGATCAGTCCGCTCCTCATTCCCCATCCTCCTTTTCGAGGGGAGTCTCCGTCCCCATGGGTTGAGACGAGTGTCACTGCCATCATGGGACCTCTGTTCTGACTAGTCTATACCCCACCGCTCGACCTCCCGCTCCACGATCTCGGCCCCTTTGTCACAGAGCCGTTCGAATAGCTCCCTGAGCGCCTCGTCTTTGTGCCAGGGGAAAGGTTAAGATGTACTCTTCGAGCCGTTCTCTGAAGGGGCCGTATTCAGGGGGCGTGAAAGTGTAATAGCCCAGATCTGATAGTACAAACCAGGCCACACCTGACTGACCGGTTCCGCCTGAGACTGTGTGAAAAGTCCGGATCGGTGGCCACCCCCCGGATAGAGGAGAAGAAACCGGGAAAACGGTCGCACTGGAGTCGGAGGGGCTAGATATCATCTGGTTTTTCCCAGGAAGGGCTAACGATGACGGGATTCATCCAGGGTGAGAGTCTTCCCTGAGACTTAAGATATGTTTACTGGCGATTTGGGGGTCGTTGAGCGTCAAATGTACAAGTAGCAGAGGTCAAAATGAATCGACGGGATTTTCTCAAAGGTACAGCAGTGGCCGGGCTTATTTCGAGAATTGGAGTTGCTGAGGACGTGAGCGCCAGGCCCATCAAATGGACAATCCATACAAACAATCCTGTCATACGTCCGGGCCAGATCAACCCAGGG
This sequence comes from Acidobacteria bacterium UBA6911, assembly GCA_963579905.1. GTDB lineage: Bacteria > Acidobacteriota > UBA6911 > RPQK01 > JAJDTT01 > CAUZIZ01. The sequence goes on from CAUZIZ010000259.1 coordinate 1,727, forward strand.
CTGGACGACCGACGGGCCGGGGCTGCCCATGTCATTCAGTTGGGCGACACATATCGCATGTACTATTGGGGATCGGGAAACAAAGGCAACGTGATCTGTATGGCCGAGACATCCGTGGCGAAGCCGAACAACTGGCGGGGGCTCGGACACGTCCTGGCCCCCCAGCCTGAGACACAGCACAATTCCGGCGGTCCATCATTTCCGCACGTCGTCCCGCTGGACAAAAGCCACTGGCTCATGTTCTTCTGCGCGTGGGGCAGAAAACGGGACGACGGAAAACTCCCCAACACGACTTGCCTGGCCGAGAGTTCCGATGGCGGTATCACATGGAAATATCACGGCAACGAGCCGATCATCCCGAACGACAAGCCCTACGACCGCGACGGTGCAGGCAGTTGCTGGGTGGTGAAGACGGAAAACGAGTTCCGGATGTACTACACGGCCATCGCCGAGTACTTCCAGAAGCCCGACGGTGTCAGGACCGGTCACGGCAATGTGATTCCTCGTATCGGCATTGGCTACATGGTCAGCACCGACGGACTGACGTGGAAGAAGCCGCTCGATGATTTCCTCGTCAAGCCCAGGCTTGCAGAGACGCGTCCCTACAACTACATCGCCAGCAAGCCCTGCGTGATCCGCGATGGCAATCTGTGGCGGATGTGGGTCAGCACGTTCGGTCATGCCTACAGGGTCAGGAGCCTCGTGTCACGGGACGGGATCGAGTGGAGCTGGGTCGAAAGCGGTGAGGACGGCGACCTCGGCATCGGCAAGCTACGAGCGTTCGATGACCACCAGAGGTGTTATGCTTGTGTGGTGAAGCATGCATCCGAGTACCGCTGTTGGTACACGGCCAACGGCTTTGGCCAGACTGGCATGGGATACGCTACGGGCACTTAGTACTACAGCACCGCATTTGGCGCTCTACTTCGGTTCCGCAATTCGTTGCGGCGTCTTTGTTCGTGACACAGCTTTGCGATTCGATTTCGTTCCATCCGCCAGTTTGACCACGCGATGATTTCTTTTTCGTTCCACTGTCGAACGTCGACGAGGTGCTTGAGAAGCGCGCGGACTTCCCGAACCGTCATCTGCGGTTCTTTCCCCCCCCAACCGCGTTTTCTGAAGCACCAGAAACCAAAGCGCCAACAGCGACAACGCGGTATGATGATGCCAACCGATCCAGCCGCGAGTTTCGTATTCGTCCAGTCCGCTTTCGCCTTTTCCCGCCTGAATGTCCTGCTCGATCGTCCAGCGCAACGAACGTTGCTCCGCCAGTCGTTTCAGCGGAATTGCGCTCGGTGCGTTCGACCGATGGTATTTCAGTTCCGGTTCCTGACCCAGCGATCGACGGACAAGCAGACGTTCCGAATCCTCAGCTGGCAGACCTTCTTCGGAAAACCAGGTCAATAGGAAATCGCTTTTTGAGCCGGGGTGTTGTGCCAACGACGAGGCTCCAGAAAAGGGATGAACTGGAGTCTCTGGAGGGGAGATTCTGGAGGTGGAGGGGTCGGAAGCGTCGGGGTGAGGGGAGGAGCGTCTGATGGAGAATTGGGCCGGGAGTCAAACCGGGAAGAAGAGGGGAAATCAGGCGCACGGGTAGTGGAGAGGACGCGGGAGGTTCGCTCCTCAGTCCTCGAATACGGGGAGATCGTCCCAGAAGATGGAGTCGGTGGAGACCCGAACCTGTTGCGCTTGGGTGGGGGAGAGAGTGGCCAGGAAGGCCTCCAGCTTGTGGGCCAGGAGTGGGGGAGGAGGAGAGCGCTGGGCTCTTTGCCAGGAACCCAGGTGCTGGAGGATGCGGAGGATGACGCGAGGGTCCTCGATGAAGGCCAGAGTCCTCATTGGATGAGGGCATCGAGGACAGATCAGCGGCTGGACTTCGTAGATTCACTGGTGGATGTGAACGTCCGCTTCTCGGGGCGAAAGCGGTCGTTCATTCGACGTTTTCAGCGGCAGAACCTGAATGTCGGCTCTTAGGCGGAACCGGTCGGTCAGGGGCGATCTACTCTGAGACCGTTTTTGCGGTCTTTTTTGACTCGAGGCACGGCGGCCTGGAGACTACCGCTACCACCCGATTTCCTATTTGGTATCTCCAGCCTCGCCTGGAGCAATTTCGATATGGCTGATCGCGGTTTTTTGATCGGTGTTGCTGCCGCTCAATCGGAGGGTCACCCTCCAGCGACTGCCGGGCAGCGAGGATACCGAGAAGGCGTTGTCACCATCAAGAAGTTCGTACCAGCGCGATTCTGCCTCTGGGTTTCCGTCGCCGTCGCTGTCGCTTTCCAGGAGTAGCCTACCCCTGGCGCCGCCAAAGGTGTACTGCTCTAGATCGGCCACATCTGACTCCCTGTCGGCATAGTAGGTCGCCGCCACGAACGTGTTATCGACGCGCCGCTTCATATCGCCGTAACCGGTGTCCGTTCCGGGATGCATAGGGCCATGTAGCAGTTCCGGACCCTGCCAGGAGCTGCCGTTGTCGTCGGACCAGTAGACGACGGGCTTGCGGGTGTACCCTCCTCCCATGCTGTGAATGCCGAAGCCCCAGAGACGCCCCTCCCCTTTGGAGTAGTCCATAGGATTGTCGTACTGAAAGTAGGGATTGCTTTCCTTGTAAAGCCTCGCCCTCTGCCAGAGACCGTTGGAGATTCCCCCATTGATCTTGTCCGAGATCTCCTCCAAGGGCGCGAAGGAGGCCCCCATGTCAGTGCTGATCGTCTGCCAGGTATGGCGGGTGCCGGCCCCGTCTCGAAGGATCGCAACGATGGTTCGATTACCAACATATTCGATGGCCGGTTCGAAAGTGGCACCGCTCTCGGGCTGTTCCTCGTCGGAAAGAGGGCCGATCCAGCTCAGAAAGCGGTACGATTTCCCATTGTCGGTCGACCGTGCCAACAGCGTTCCCGCCTGGGCGTCATAGTGGAAGTACTGAAACGCCATGTAGACATGGGTCGGGTTCTCCGGGTCGACGAAGTAGTCCTCGGTGCCGATCGCCCGATCATCGTCCGCACCGTCGACACCCTCGACGCTGATACGATCGAGGTCGAGATCCCAGGTCTTTCCCTGGTCCTGGGAACGCAGCTGCTTGGTGCCGGTACTGTAGCCGGTACGCCAGAACTGCAGGATCAGGTCTCCGTTGGGCATCCGGTACAGGCCTGGCTCGCTGTGGGTGTAGCCGTCGTCATACGGCATGCCGTCAATGGGCGTGCCATCGAACCAACGATTCAGTCCCCCCCAGCTCCTCCCCTCATCGGAGGAGGTGAGGATGTGAATTGCGTCCCAGTCGTCCCAGGACATGTGGTCGACTCCAGACCGGACGGCCATGACCCAACGATTCTCATCGAGGATGGCAATCATGCATCGTCCATACCAATCGTGGGGGATCCCTTTGGCGTCCGTGAAAGGTTTCTCCGAGCCATCGACCAGCACCTCGATGGTCTTGGCACCGAACAGGTCCAACCGAGCGATCGTCGTCACACGAGCCGATTCGATCAGACCCGACCAGTCGTGCCAT
>CAUZIZ010000260.1:0-5178 GCA_963579905.1 Acidobacteria bacterium UBA6911
GTGGAAACTGGCGCGCTGTGGAAACCGTGGAAAAACGGCGACATCAAGCAGACGACTCTTGGCGTCGAGTTTTTCCACCGTTCCCACAACGCTTGGGAAACTCCTCCGGACGGAGTTTCCCACCGTTCCCACCGCTTCTACGACGAGATACACCCACCGAAGAATGAAACTCCAAGACTCCAAAAGTGTAACCTATGTGCCCGGGAGAAATTGTTGCCTATGAATCGGGAGCTACATGATTTCCTTCTTCTTACCCAGGGTTCGGAAACCCTGGGTTGAAAGCCGCAATCCCGTTGGGATTGACCTCACTTGATTTCTTCGAGGGAAGGTGCCGGCGGCAAGAAATCAACCTGCAACCTGCCCCTACATCCAGTACAGCTCCTTCGGGATCTCCAACTTCTCACCCTTGGCGATCGACTCGTTGCCCTTGATCATGGGAATGACCACGTTCATGGCCATGGGGCCGTCACTCATATTCTCCGCACCATGCCGGATGATTCGGCCGAAACCTGCCAACTCATTCTGGTAGCCTCGCAGCGCTGTAGCCATGCCGGACGACGTGCCCCCGACAGTGGAGCCGGAAGCATCGTTGGCCCGACTCTCCGAGGCCTCCATGACTGGCCCTTCACCCATCGGCGCAGCAGCCAGTTCAGTAGCAGCTGCCTCACCTCCCTCTGAAAAGAGCATGGCTTCCCGCTCACCACTCAGCAGAATCGTCCCCTTGGTTCCCATGAACTGCTCGTAGTAGTGGTCATGGGAATTGGTTTGAATGGAGGAGTAGGTGAACGTCAGCCCATCTGGATACTCGTAAATCAGATAAACGTGGTCTTCGGCTTCCCGGCCATCCTTGTAGTGGTGGATTCCGCCCGAGCCGTATACGGAATGCGGTAGGCTCCCGCTGAACCAGTTTACCACCTGAATCTGGTGACTCCCCAGCTCACCCATTAGTCCGTGGCCGAACTTCCGGTAGAGCCTCCAGTTCTTGTACTCGTCCAGGTTGGCGTAACCCCAGGGGGTAGGATCGAAGTCCTTCGGCAGCTTTCTTCTCCAGCTCTTGTTGCGATGCCAGAGGGCGCGAACATGATAGACGTCGCCAATCACCCCGCCCTTTATCAACTGGTAGGCTTCCTGGTACAGGGGGTTGTAGTTTCGATGATGCCCGATCTGAAGGGTTCGGCGCGCTGAATGAGCCGCGTCGATCATTCGACGGCAGCCCTCAATGCTATGGGCCATGGCCTTTTCGCTGAAGGTATGCTTTCCCGCTTGCAGGGCCTCTATTGCCATCAGCTCGTGTTGCCACATGGGGGTTGCGATCAAGACCGCTTCGAGGTCTTTTCTTTCCAGCAGCTTGCGATAGTCCGTATAAGATTCTGCTTGGGGATCGAAGCGTTCGCGAGCGATCTTTAGACCCTTCTCCAGGTTCTTGGGGTAAATGTCGCAAACTCCGGACAGCCGGATGTGGCTGGGCGGAGCGTTCTCCATCAAAACCCGCCCCTGGCTCCCGGTCCCGATAATCCCCGCCCTGATCGGGGTCATGGAGGAGGCCTTCCAGACCAAAGCACCTGCGGGTGGAATTGCGGCCACCGCCTTGATGAAGTTTCGTCGACCTAGCTTTTTTTGTTCTTCAGTCATAGTCACCGTGCCCTGTTTGTGATCTCCGTTCCAGAAGACAAGGAAATAACTTCCACCTTCTTATTAAGCCCCAGACGAAGCGGCCTGCTTGCTCTCCCTCCTATGTCGAAGCAGGATGTCGAGCCCTACCATCCGGCCCGTAGGAAAGGAAAGAACCAATAGCAGTGCAAGGGCTTCGAGAAGCGTCTTGTTAACGTAGAGTTCTGCACCCTCTGAAGACATTACGGTGAAGCCCTCAGAGGCAAGGGGAGGAGCTGCCAGATAGAAGAGCATCAGGAGCGCGATACCTCCCAAGGCAGAGACACGAGTGAACAATCCCACCATCAGCAGAATCCCCAGGACCATCAGTCCCCAGACGGTCAAGAAATCTGCCCATGCCATCAGCTTGGGGCTTTCAGCAATGCCCTGAAACAGCGAGGCAAACGGACCGCTTGCCGCTTCCAGAAAACCTCGGGCTGTCCACTCCACGGCCCGGAACTTACCCAGCCCCTGGTAGAAAAGGTGCCATCCGATCGAGAACCGGAGCAACACCAGCAGGAACCTCTGTACGCTGGTCGCTCCCGTCGACTGATTCAAGAGACTATCTCCACATCGTAGGAATCCAGACCGAAATTATGCACTTCAATTTCACCGCTGCTGGATGCCGGCACCACCAGGGCTGCCACGCTTGGATCATTGTGGCAGTATTCGCGGACTTCTTCCAGATCCATGACCAGGAAGGCAGTCGACAGTGCGTCGGCTTCCGCGGCCGTCCTGGCAAAAGCGGTCGCGCTCAGGTTCTTCTCCGTAGGGTACCCGGTTCTGGGATCGAGCACATGGCCATAGCGCTTCCCTTCGGCCTGAAAAGACTGCTCACCCACACCCGAAGTCGCCATCGCACGATCGCGAAGCTGGATCAGGGCGAGGCTCTGCGTTCGTTGCAGCGGGTGACGAAGACTGAGCGGCCAACCTCCTCCCGCCTGAGGCCGGGGCGCCTTACCCAGGGCCAGGATGCTACTGTGCCCGGCATGGAGAAGGGCATTTGAAAGGCCTTCGTCCCGCAACAACACTGCAGCTCTGTCCAGAGCGTAACCCTTGCCGATGCCCCCCAGGTTCAGCTCCAGGACAGGATGATGGAATCGGATCGATCGAGACTCTTCGTCGAGCTCCAGCCGCTGGGAACCGACCGAATCGAGGGCCCTATCCAGTGCTTCCTGGGTGGGAACCTCGCCCCAGCGTTGGGCAAAACCCCAGCAGCGCCAGAGCGGCCCGGCGGTCATATCGAAGGCCTTATCTGTCTTCCGATAAAGATCACAACAGAGACTTAGTAGCTGGAACAATCGCCGCTCCGCTACCACCGGTCCCTGGTGAGCGTTCCGATTGATGGAAGAGATTTCACTCTCCTCGCTGAAAACCGTCATCTGACGCTCTAGCCGAGCCACTTCGTCAAGGGCCCGGTGGGCCAGCATTACCTTCAGACGGTCTCCAGACCCAAAGAGAATCTCGAATCGACAGGCCATGGCCGCGCGTCCGGCACGCAACAGATAGACGGAGTCATTGTTTTCTAGCGGAGGCAGAACATCTGCAAACCCGGCTCCTAGCACTGAAGCGACCGCCTGGGGGCATAGGAACCGTCTTCTGCTGGTAACGCTACTGGACAAGAACCATCACTCCTTTGGTCAGTGCGCCGAAGCAACCCAATCCGGGAGCCGGGCTTAGGTTATCTTCAACAGAGCCACTAGATCAAGGATGGATGATCGAAGAGATAAAGAGCTCGGAGAGGGTTGAAAATCTAAGCCGTCGCGAAGCGGCGCAAGGGTTGTCCTTACGAACCGAGTGCTGTTGGCCCCCAACGGCGCAGGTTTGACATTGCGTCGAGGGGTTGGACAAACGCACCGCCACCAGAGGCGGAGGTTACGTTTACACAGCAGGCGCTTTGTGAGGAAGGTAGACTGCTGCGAATACACCGTAAAGGGACCTTACAAGACAACTCTGTTGCCGCTTCGCGACGGCTCGGTGTAGGAATCCGGAGTAGTTCCTCCCCTTCTTGCCTGAATGCTTAAGCTCTCAGGCCGAGTTGGGAGAAGGGAGGGCGAGGTCCGGGCTTGCGCCCCGACCTTACCCTCTACTTGAACTCTTGGAGCTCGTCCTATTACTGGAATAGGGACAGAACGCTCTGGGGCACGGCGTTAGCCTGAGCCATTGCCGCTACACCGACCTAAGACAAAATCTGGAACTTCGTCAAATTAGCGATTTCTGAGGCGAAGTCCGCATCTCGAATCTGTGATTCGGCGGCGGTTAGATTCTGAACCTGGGACTGCATGACCGACACCGCGTTTTCGAGTCGGTCCATGGAAGCTCCCAACGAACCGCGTCTGGACGCGACGGTGTCAATTGCGGCCTCCACCTGGGCCAACATCGAAGTGGCCGTCGAACTGGCGGCGATGTTGACGGTGATAAAAGATCCACCGCTGCCGCCTACACCGACCGTAAGCGTCAGTGCGCTGCCGGCGATCGCGATCTCGGCGTTGGCTGCAGTCAGATTCTGCGTGTCCCCAACGAAGATGTTGCGGGTGGTGTCGGAGAAGACTGCGGTGCCGTTGAAAGAGGTGGCCGATCCAATCCGGTCAATTTCCCGGTAGATCTCCTGCAACTCGGTTTCAATGGCGACCTCGCCTGAACTGTTGGTGTCCGACTCTGCCTCGGACAGCAATGAAGCCGCCCGGCCCAGCAGATTCTGAATCTGACCCAGCCCACTGTCTGCCACCTGGGCAAACCCCACGCCGTCATTGGCGTTTCTAATGGACTGCTCCAGGGCACGAATCTGCCCATTCAAGCCGTCCGCCAGGGCCAGGCCGGCAGGATCCTCGCCACCCCGAAACAACCGTTGCCCGGTCGAGAGCCTGAAGAGTGTTCTCTGAAGGTTCTGCTGATTCTGGGTGGCGTGATGCTATGCCACCAAGCTTGGGAGGTTGGTGATGACACTGAAAGTACTGCTCATTGACTTTCCTCCTTGAAAAGCTTCTTAGGGGGCATCCTTGCCCCTCACCGGTTCCCGGGCACCGGTCAACCCTTCGTGTCTAAGTGGCCTTATCGTCGCGAAGCGAGGAAAGCTGTAGTCCGGATTCATGAGAGATGTGCTACTAAGCCCAAAACAAGTAGATGGAAGTGGATTAAACCACGTGTAAACACCTGAAATGCCCGACCTGGTGGGTATTCTGGAGTTCGACAAAGAATCTTCAGAGAGGCCCGAAAGGAGGCATTTCAGGTGAAGAAAAAGCATCGCGCAATCCTCCGAAAACGGGAAGCAGAGGTGGCCACTCGGGTGAGCCCCAGCTGGAATGGTCAAGCTCGGAAAACGGTCCTTTCGTCCGACGGGATCAGCTACGAAGTCTCGGAGAAGATTCACGCCGTCAGTTACGGCGGGCTGTGGGGCTGTTCCAGCAGATCGTGAAGTGGAGCGGGAAGAGATCGCGGAGATGGACTACCGTCCGAGCAAAGCGGAGGGGACGTATCGGCTGCTGGTCTTGCGCAAGACGGTCCTGGTCGAGAAAGGCCAGAAGCGGC
>CAUZIZ010000261.1:0-5125 GCA_963579905.1 Acidobacteria bacterium UBA6911
CCAGGGAATGACGACCGTAGCGCCCGCAGCCTTCAGGAAGGATCGGCGATTCGGGGGATTTTTTCTCATCGTTTGTCTCATCGAATGATGCCTACGCGCGGACGTCCGCCAGTTCATTTGGAACCTAGGCCGAACGGCACTACCGCAACCGGAGCTTGAAACGCAGTCGACCTCGTGCCTGAATTCTAAACTCAGGACATGTGCTAAAGCAAGTCCAGGCCTCCCCGTTTCTCCGACGTCGCGGTGGTCTCCAAATGGTGACAGAGTTCTTTTCTCCGACAGCACTTGGACACATGGCAAGGGGGGGCATTCTGGGGACACAGAGCATTCTCATCTTGGGGGACAGGAGAACTATCTTGGGGACAGAGAGCATTCTCGGTCTGAGATCAGTCTCATTCTTATTCTCATTCTTTGGGACCGAGAACGGAGACAAGGTAGAGCGACGAACAAAGGCAGAGTGGAACGGCTGCTTAGCCTCTTTCCTGCAGAAGTGACTCGTGAGATGATGGCCGTTGGAGAAACTTCATGACTCGACACTCAATTTGCTCACGACGCAGGTTTTTGCAAGGTGTGGCAGGCGTCCCGATACTTGGACTCTCAGGAGCCGCCTTGGGTTCGTCCCATGAAAGAACGGCTTCAATCTATAAGACGCTCAAGATCGGGATGGTGAAGGTTGAGGGCTCTCTGACCGAGAAGTTCAAGGTAGTCAAGGCAGCCGGATTCGAGGGTATTGAGCTCAATGCCCCCGGCCTCAGCGTGGAAAACACACGGCGAGCCATCGCCCAAGCCGCCCTGCCCGTGGACGGGACGGTTTGTACCTCGCATTGGAATATCCGCCACAGCGACCCCAATCCGGAGACTCGGGCCCAGGCTCTGGAGGACTTGAAGGAGGCCATTCGCCAGACTCACGCCGTCGGTGGACACAGTGTCCTCCTGGTCCCCGGGCACGGCAAGGACGGCCCGGAAAACGAGATCTGGTCCCGATCCATCGAGAACATCGAAAAGGCCATCCCGCTCGCGGCTCAGCTGGGCGTCTTCATCGCCATCGAGAATGTGTGGAACCACTTCCTCTACGATCACCAGGGCGATTCGAATCAGACGGCCGCCAAACTCGCCAGGTACGTGGACGAGTTCAACTCCCCCTGGGTGGGCATGCAGTTCGATATCGGAAATCATTGGAAGTACGGCAACACCGGAGCCTGGATCCGAACCTTGGGCACGAGGATCATGAAGCTGGATGCGAAGGGGTTCTCGCGCCACAGGGACGAGTTCGCCAAGATTGGCGAGGGAGACCTGGACTGGTCTGACGTGCGTAAGGCCCTGGCGGAGATCCACTTCAAGGGATGGTGTGCCGCCGAGGTGAAAGGCGGGGACCTCGAACGCCTCCGTGAAGTCTCCCGCAATCTGGATCAAGCGCTGGGCCTGTAGCCTACGCCAATTCATCATGAACCCTATAGATTGGACTCGACGGAGGTTCCTTCAGACAACTACCGGAGCCGCTGCCAGCGCCACCCTCCTTCCCGGCTGCGGTGAGCGCAGCGAGGACTCAGCAAGCATCGCCGAGCAGAGGAAAACTCTGGCGCACCGCCGGCGCAGAATCATCGTCAACAACGACGGCGATGATGTGGTTCGCGCCGAGAAGCCCGAAGAATATAGCCGGGAGCGATTGACCCAATGGACCGGAGATCTGCGCGAAGACTTCCTGAGGTCAAGGACAACCGGCCTGGAAGGCACCCAGGTCGACACCATCTTCTACGCTTCCTGCGCGGCAGGACTCACCTTCTCGCACCACACCAAAATAGGACACTTTCTCGACAAAGCAACTGACCCTAGATGTCTCGCCCAGGACCTGGTTGAGCAATACGGACAAGACGGCCTGGGAATCCAAGTCGACTTCTGTCGCCAGAACGACCTGGAGATCTTCTGGTCGCTGCGAATGAACGATCGACACGATGCCTATCCCATGGGCAGCAGGCGGTGGACCTACGGCCTGGCTCCCTTCAAACGCGATCATCCCGAGTATATTTTGGGAGTCCCCGAGGACTGGGAGAAGTACCCAGACCATCCGCCCAGAAAACTCTGGTCGGGCGTCGATTACGCTCAAGCCGAGGTCAGGGACCACATCTTCCAGCTAATCCAGGAAGTTTGCGAAGGATACGACATCGATGGGGTAGAGCTGGACTTCCTGAGGCATGTCCCCTACTTCAAACCGGGACTGGAGGATCAACCGGCCAAAGCGGAGCATCGCGACGCAATGACCGAGCTGATCAGGCGCATCCGCCGGATGGCCGACGAGGTGGGGCAGCGACGTGGAAAACCGATCCTGATCACCCCCCGTCTGCCCATCACCATCGAGCTCTGCCAATTCCACGGACTGGATGTCGAGCGCTGGTTAGCAGAGGATCTCATCGACTTCATCATTGCAGGTTTCGGAAACGCCAACTTCCGTCCCATGTCTCGGATCGGAGAGATGGTCGAGCTCGGTCACCAACATGACACCCCAGTCTCCGCCTGTCTGCAGTGTGGGGCTTCTGGGGCCATTGGGCCTTCCTGGATAGCGGCTACGACACGGTCAAGGAATGGTACCAGGAAAAGGACTCTCACTGGGAAGCCACCAATGCCTGGCCCGGAGTGCTGCAGGCCTGGCGGGGCGCCGCCATGAGTGCCTGGAGCGCCGGTGCAGATGGACTCTACACCTTCAACATCTGGCATCCGGATCACCAGATATTCCACGAAATAGGAGATCCGAGCGCAATCGCCGGATTGGACAAGATCTACGGCGTCGACTACTTCAGCAAGAGAGAGCGGGCGATGGAGCTCAAGCCGGGAGAGGACCTCAGCCTCGATCTGCGTGTGGGAAGTGACGTCGAGGCGGACTCGGTCTCTCAGCTGCGGCTTCGAGTCCATCTGATGGGATTGGCCGGCGGAGAGGATCTGCGATCCAGTCTCAACGCCAATGCCCTCCCCCAACTGAAGCCAGCCGGCACGATCGAAGCAAACGCCCAGGGTCACTGGCTGGAGTGCTTGTTAGAGCCCACACAGATAAAGCAGGGCGAAAATCGATTCGGGCTGACGCTGGGACAGAGTCCGGGGTCGAAGCAGGAGCCTATCCTGCTGGACGGGCTACTGCTCGAGGTTCGTCACAAGGGTTGACTCCGCGACTCAGAGCGGCCGCTGGCCCCAGGGAATCGGAAAGGTCGGTGGTCGGCGGTGGCGTTCGCAGCGCTCGTCTTTGGGACGATCCTTGAACCAAGTGATGAAGCGGACCAGCTGTTTGACTGCTTCCTCGTAGGCCCTTCGCCCCTTCTCCTCGCTGGCCCTCTCGGCATCGCCCAGCACACCCGTCTCACTGTAGCTGCTGGTCCAGGACACCACGGATGCGGGTCCGCTTGCGAAGAGGTCAACCCAGTTGAAGGGGCTCTCCTCCTCGTTGAAGCTGATGACGCCGCTCTTGATCTTATCCTTCCGCACGTTGTCGCCATCGAGATAGAGATAGAGAGAAGTCTCGAGCTCACCGGCGTGCGAGCAGCCACCGGGAAACTTGCTCTCGCGCCAGCTGGGGAGAAACTCCTTGTCGACCGTCAGGAGCTGCCACCAAGCAGTTGCGACGCACTCGGCGTCGGTCTCGAGGTTTGTGCGGCGGGCAATCAGATCCAGGTTGGGCATGTTGGAGCCGTGACCGTTGAGCAGCAGGATCTTCTTGAAGCCGTGATAAGCCAGAGATTTCGTGATGTCGAGAACATGGTGGATAAAGTGCTCAAAGTGATTGTTGATGGTCCCCGGGAAGTCCATGACATGGCCGGTGTATCCGTAGGCAACGGTCGGCAACACCAACATCTTCTCTGCGACCTGACGACCCGCACCCCGAGCGATACCGGTGGGACAAACCAGATCGACATCAAGCGGCAAATGGGGGCCGTGCTGCTCGACGGCGCCGCAGGGGACGACACAGACCTGAGCCGCGTCAACGGCATCTTCGATCTCGGGCCAGGTCAGCTTTTCATAGCGATACTCGGTTTCGCTGCGAGAGGACATGGAAGATGATCTCCATTCTTGTCGAAGCCTACTGGAAAGGAAAAGTCGGCTTCCGTTGGTTCTAGGGCAGCCACCTACTCCACCGGAGGAGGCTGGCCGTCGGGTCCCATTATGTAGAGTCCAGCACCGTGTCGCCGTCCCCAGGGGCTGGGGCTGGAACCGGGGGAGGGAGCGTCAACGGCCAATTGCTTCAGCTCGTCTTCGTCACAACTGATTCCCAGCCCTGGCGCATCACCCAGAATCAACCAACCATCCTCTACACGAGAGTCCGTCGAGAAGGCTTGGTCCCGTCCGGCATCCACAAACTCCATCATCCAGTGATTGGGCAGACACGCTGCCAGGTGCCCCATGAAGTTTAGGGGGCAGTTCATCATGGACACGGGCAGCTCGAAAGCGTAGGCCAGATCAGCCACCTGCATGGCTCCGGTGATACCACTGGTGCCGACGCCAATCTGGACGACATCGACCGCCTGGTTGGCTATCAAAGGCATGTAGTCGCTGAGATCATTCAGATTTTCACCGGTGGCCACAGCGGCCTTCACACTCTCGGAAACCTTGCGCAAGCCCCGATAGTCCCAGCGTCGAGCAGGCTCCTCGACCCAGGTGAGATCGTAGTGCTCCTCGAAATAGCGGATGTTCCGAATCGCCTGAGACGGGGACCAATACTCATTGGAATCGATCATGAGGATAGGTGTCTTGCCCGATGTAGCCAGGGCATCGGACATGATTCCAAGGCGCCGCAGATCCGATTCCCGATCCAGACCCATCTTGAGCTTCCCAGCCGCGATCCCCTGCTGAGCCTTTCCTTCGTAGAACGCCTGCAACTGCTGGTCTGAGAGGCATGATTCGATGCCACTGGCATAGAGCTTGACGTAGCGGGTGGATGCCCCCAGCGTCTTCCACAGCGGCTCCTGGTTGATCTTGGCCTTCAAGTCCCAAAGAGCAGTGTCCAGGCTGCAGATCGCGTCATTAGCAGAACCTTCGTTCCCGCCTTTGAAGACCTTATCCACCATTGCTTTCCAAAGTCCCCGCACCCCGCGGGGATCCCGACCCACCAGCAGAGGCTCGAAGGCGTGAATCGATTCCCGAG
>CAUZIZ010000262.1:0-5122 GCA_963579905.1 Acidobacteria bacterium UBA6911
TTGACCATTCCAGCTGGGGCTCAACCGAGTGGCCACCTCTGCTTCCCGTTTTCGGAGGATTGCGCTATGCTTTTTCTTCACCTGAAATGCCTCCTTTCGGGCCTCTCTGAAGATTCTTTGTCGAACTCCAGAATACCCGCCAGGTCGGGCATTTCAGGTGTTTACACGTGGTTTAATCCACTTCCATCTACTTGTTTTAGGGCTAGATCCACAGGCCGGCCATCACGGGCAGGGATGCCCGTGCCACTACGAGATGTTGACGTTTCTTCCTGAATGATCCAGCGCAGCCGGAGGCCGCACTAACCTGAAACCTGAACGACTCGTCGGAACGTCGCACGTCTCTGCTGCGGGAAAAATGCGGCGAACATTTCCAACGGAAACTTCGAGTCGCGAGACAATCATGGAGAATCGTCAGTTGACAGAGCCGTGAGGGAGCGGGCCCTACTCAAGGGCCTAACCTTGCAGATCCGTCTTGGAAGTTTCCTCCTGAATGATCCAGCGCGGCTGGGGACGAGACTAACCTGAAACTTCATTGGAAAACGTAGCTTCAGGTTAGCCTTGCCCCGGCTGCTCCGCCCCATTCGAGAAAGAGAATTAGCACTCGAATCTTGGTTTGGAATCAATCGCCCTAAATAATCCCAATCCATGTCAGATCAATGGGTTACGTGGTTTTGGGTTACGTGGTTTTTTTATCCCAATCTACCAATGAAGTTTCAGGTTAGCGCCCCCACCGGATGCGCCGGATCATACCGGAAAGAAACTTCTTCTCCCAACGGGAGCCCCTCCCCTACGCCGAAGGCGTTCCTGCGCGTATCCCAGGGTTGCAATGCGAAGCGAGCTACCCTGAGTTTAGGCCGCCTGTCTTCTCTACGCTGAAGGCGTTTCTGCTAACACGTTTCCGGTCGGCAATGACCCCGTTGGAGTAAGGCACTTTGCGATCTGGACCCAGGGTAGCTCGCTTCGCATTGCAACCCTGGGCTACGCGCAATAACACCTTCGGTGCAAGAAGATGTATCAGAGACGCCCATCCATCACCACACCAATCGTTTCCGTCTTTCTTACCCCCAGATCTGAAAATCAAGTTTCAGATCAGAAAGTCGAAGTCGCAGCCGCGGTCTGCCTGAAGCACGTGCTCGGTGTAGAGTCGCCGATAGCCTCGTGAAAAGGAAGCCCGGGGTGGAGCTGATTCGCTGAGGCGACGTTCAACCTCTCTAGGGTCGACCATCAGATCCAGTCTTCTCTGGTCGACATCCAGCTCGATGATATCCCCGGTTCGTACCGCCCCGAGCGAGATCACCGGGAACTCCAACGGCACTCCGCCAGCCTGCCACACCCCCTTCTTGACCGCCTCGGCGAGCGTCCTCAGGTGGGCGTTGCAATGAGTCAACTCGCTCCAGGTGTTGCAGATCCCAATGATAGGTCGGCCTTGGTAGGCTTCAGGTGCCAGTCCAGACCCCTGGAGTGCCGCCCGTCGGGTCCAGCCATACAGTTCCGGCACCTCGAACCACTCGTCGCTGCGCAGCTTCTTCTTGACAACCATAGCAACTGAAAGTCAGAGAGCGGTCTGCTCCACGCCACCTCCGACCACACAGGATATAACAGGGCAAGCGAAGACGAAATCCCGGGGATGTCACTGGACCGCGAGCGAGCCTCGACCCAGGATCCCTTCGGGCCTCCAAATCGATCCACTCCAAGCGTCGCCCTGTGCTACCCTGCTTCGACCTGATAGAGTCCGTTCCAGCCTGGAGCATCCTCTAAAGCCTGATCCTGAAGGGTGTCACGGACTACCCGGGCTGTCCGTTATCCTTCTTGATGGTGATGTGGCCGCTGGCCGGCTTCTCGCCGTCGGGGTTGAACAAGATGATCTGGCTGAAGAGTCCCCCGCCTTTACCAAACTGAGCGAAGTAGAGATCGTACTGGCTGGCGGGTCCAGATGATTTCCTACTCACACTGGGTGGCGGGGTCAGGTAGTTCTTGCCCACCGATGACGTCGCTACGGCAAAGACCACCATGCTGTTTTCTCGGATATTGAAATCGTCGCCCTCGACGTGAAGCAGGGCGTTCAAGAGTCCCTCGCTCTGCTGAGGAGGGTTCAGCTCATTATCCACATCGAAAACCAGAGCCTGGCCCGGCTCCACCGTTCGCGGAGCCACTCGTCCAGAGGTGATTAGGCTACTGCTTCCAACCTTTCAAAAATGTCCTCAAGAGACGATTCCCCGGGATCACTCCGGAGAGGGCTCGCCGAAGTCCGCCTCGACTATTGAGTCCCTCCCTGCTTCTCCTCCCTGCCTCGATTGCAGTCTGTGGATCTCTTCTAGCAGTCAATCTAGTCGCGAAAAGATCGTATTACCAAGAGGTTGAATCGCGAGCAGACATCGACACTCTGCGAGATACGCTCAACCAGGCCCTGAAGTCAAAGACAGCGGATCTCCACCTCCTGAGCTCGCTGGCTCGAAACCGGAGCTTGCCCGCAGCCCAATTGGATAGGCTGGGCAGCGTCACCGCCGCACCTGTTCCCTACTTCGTCTCCCTGAACCCGAACACAGCCGTCTCGACACTGAGGAAGCTGATTCGAGGTGATGATCCAGAGGCAAGAACTGCAGCCCTCAATCGGATTTTCAAGTATGAGAAAACACTCATCAGAGAAAGAGTGAAAAGACCGAACGGCTGAAATCCCTTCCCTATCTTGCCTGGACTGAAGAAAAGGCGGAAACGCATCAGATGGGAGTCACGGAGTACCAGCCCGACCGATCCTCAAAGGGCTACAACCTCTATACCGACGAGCAGCACCTGGCGCTGCTGATTGACATGGAAGGAATTGTCGTCCACACCTGGAAACTCGGAGACTATCCCTGGTGTTAGTACGCGAAACTCCTCGACGACGGCAGCATGCTCGGCGTTTGTGCAGGAAAAGCCCTGGTAAGGGTGGACTGGGACTCGAAGCATAAGTGGAGCTTCGAGGGTCCCGTCAACCACGACGTGGACGTCCTCCAGGACGGGAGAGTCATCGTGCCAGTCGCTCTGGGCAGAGCGAACTTCTTCGGAAGAACACTGGGTTTCACCGGACTGGGAACGCTCTCACGCGAGGGCAAGCTGCTAGAAATCTGGTCCCCCAAAGACCACTTCAACGCGATCTCCCAGCACCACCAAGCAGGCCCACTCGAGACTCACAAATTCAATAGAGACCTTTATCACTTGAACTCGGTCCAGGTGATCCCGATGAACTCGTTGGGACAGGAGGACAGCCGCTTTCGAACTGGAAACTACCTGATATTCCTTCGAAACGTGAATCTCGTTCTCATTCTGGACCAGACAACCAAGGACATCGTGTGGTCCTGGGGTGAGGACTCACTCGATCTGCCACATCATCCGGTTATGCTCGACAGCGGTCGAATCCTCATCTTTGACAACGGTACCCGACGGGGTTTCAGCCGCGTAGTCGAACTGGCTCCGTCCAGCGGAACAATCGTCTGGGAATACCGGGCCAAGCAACCGGAGGAATTCTTCTCCAAGTGGAGGGGCTCCAACCAGCGGCTTCCGAACGGGAACACACTGATCTGTGAGTCGCAGAAGGGACGGGCATTTAAGGTCACACGCGAGGGGCAGATCGTGTGGGAGTATTGGAATCCAATTGTGGATGAGAAGGGACGTCGCAAAAGAATCTATCGCATGCTTCGCCTACCTGAGGAGCGGATTGAGGAACTCCTAGCCAGGTACGGGGAGGTCACATTTGCAACGCTTTGACACAAGGGACTCCTGCCTTCAACCCTGAGCGACTTGCGGTTTCAAACAGACTGATTCAATCTGGGGAGGCTCGATTTTCGAAAACCCTACCCCTTGAGGAGGAACAAGCATGCTTACCAGAAGATGGTTCTTGAGCACTTTTCCCAGCGTCCCGTTTCTGGGCAGCCTTCGCCCTCTGGAAGGCAGTCTCAACAAAAGAGACTTCTTTGCAGAGCTAGGGGTCCAGCCCATAATCAACGCGGCTGGAACCTCCACTGTCCTGAGCGGCAACTTGATGCTCCCCGAGGCAATGCGGGCCTGGGAATATGCCAGTCGAACGTTCGTCAATCTGGACGAGCTTCATAACGCCGTCGGGCGGAGGATTGCGGCCCTGGTGGGTTCCGAGGCCGCCCTGGTCAGTGCTGGAGCTGCCTCAGCCCTGACCCTGGGGACGGCCGCTTGTATGACCGGAACCAACCAGAATTTCATCCACCGGCTTCCGGACACGTCGGGGATGCCAGACGAGGTGATCATCCAGAAATCTCATCGCTTCAGCTACGACCATGCGGTGAGAAACTGCGGGGTTCGGATGATCGAGATCGAAACGGCGCAGGAGTTAGCAGGAGCGGTCAACTCGCAGACTGCCATGATGTTGTTTCTGAACGTCGCAGAGCCCAAAGGCAGGATCAACTCCGCCGAGTTCGCAAGGCTGGGAAAGAAGCATGCGATCCCCACCTTCATCGACTGTGCGGCCGACGTCCCGCCGGTGGAGAATTTATTCAAGTTTCTCAAGATGGGTTACGACCTGGTGACCTTCTCTGGAGGAAAAGCCATGCGAGGGCCGCAGAGCACGGGTCTTCTATTGGGACGCAAGGATCTGATTGCCGCAGCCAGACTCAACGGCCTGCCCCATGCCAACAGCATCGGCCGCGGGATGAAAGTAAACAAGGAAGAGATGCTGGCCATGATGGTTGCATTGGAGTCCTATCTGCAGCGCGATCATGAAGGCGATTGGCGGGACTGGGAGCGTCAAGTTGAACTGATTGCCAAGCGTGTGGAGAAAGTAACCGGGGCGCGTGCCACCCGTTTCGTTCCCGAAATTACCAACCGTTCCCCCCAGCTGCACATAGGATGGGACGAGGACAGCATCAAAATAGGTCGCAACCAGTTGCTCGAAGAACTTCGCAAAGGGAACCCACCGATCGAGGCGCGGCCCTGGGAAGAGAAAGAGCTGGAGATCCTGGTGTGGACGCTGCAGCCCGGGGAAGCCGAAATTGTAGGCGAACGGATCGCGCGGCTCCTGAGCTGAAACAGATTAAGGATTCTTGTCGCGCGGAGCGGCGACAAGAATCAAGAGTTGAAGTAAATCTGGGGTTCAGCGGGCTTTGGATTTCCAATG
>CAUZIZ010000263.1:0-5039 GCA_963579905.1 Acidobacteria bacterium UBA6911
GTTCGGTCATCAGTTTCACTCCTTCGCTCATTACACACGTCTCTTTCCATGACATGACTCCTCTTGTAACCTATGTGCCTGGGAGAAACTGTTGCCTATGTACCCGGAACATACCGGAAGGCCACAACCCCTACAGGGTTGGAACCAAAAGGGATAGCTGTTTACCCAGGGTTTGGAAACCCTGGGCTGTACGTCGCAACCCCGTGGGGGTTGACCTCACTGATGTCGGCGGTATGAGGTCGCTCGCTAGACAGATATGGAGATCGGAATTACCGACTCGCTGTATTGATACGGTTGATCAGCACCGCACTCAGGATCAGCACTCCCCGGACCACGTGCTGCCAGTACTCACTGATATTGAGCAGGGTCATGCCATTGACCAGGATCCCCAGGAAAATGACTCCGATGAGCGTGCCACGAATCTTGCCTTCGCCACCCATCAGACTGGTGCCGCCAATGATGACCGAGGCGATCACGTCCAGCTCCCAGCCCCTGGCAGTCGTGGCCGCTCCAGACATGATCTGGGCAGACTGCATGATACCGGCCAGGGCGGCCAGACAGGCTACCGCGGCCATGACCAGGATCTTGATGCGGACCACGTTGATTCCGCTGAGTCGAGCCGCTTCGATGTTGCCGCCTACGGCGTAGACCGAGCGTCCGAAGGAGGTGTAGTCCATGAGGATCTGCGTGAGGACGAACACCAAGACGAAAACGATGGCAGGGAAGGGGATTCCCAGCACGTAGCCGCCCCCGAAGAAGTTGTACCACTCGGGGAATACTGTGAGCGGAAATCCGCCGGTGATGAGCTCGGCCGATCCCGTCAGGACGGTCATCCAGGCCAGTGTGATAATGAAGGTTGGAACCCCGAAACGGACACGGATGAGGCCGGTGAGGGCACCGATCGCGAAACCCAGAGAGAGGCTCGCAAGCATGGCCAGGGGCAACGCCGTCACCAACGGCAGCCCTAGATTCGAGAGAAATTGGGTCAGGTAGGCGGTCAGACAACCGGCGAAGGCGACGGCTGATCCGACGCTCAGATCGATCTCGCCTGAGATGATCACCATCGTCATCCCAAAGGCGATGATGCCCTGCATCGAGATATTGCGCAGGACGTTGAGCAGGTTGGCCATCGAGAAGAACCCCTCTGCCTGAAATGCCAGAATCAAACAGAGCAGGATTAGCACCAGCTCCATGATCGAGTTTCGGGTCCAGGTCAACACTCTTTGTCGCATCATCAGTCTTCCATGCACTGGACGATCAAGCCTTCAGGAGTCGTAGCTGAGGGCAGAACCTCGTCGACGATTTTGCCATGTTGCATGATGAGAATTCGGTGACAGACCTGAAGCAGTTCCTCTACTTCGCTGGAGACGAAGATGCAGCCGAGTCCCTCTCGGCTAAGATCCCACATCACCTGAAAGATCTGCTGCT
This sequence comes from Acidobacteria bacterium UBA6911, assembly GCA_963579905.1. GTDB lineage: Bacteria > Acidobacteriota > UBA6911 > RPQK01 > JAJDTT01 > CAUZIZ01. Next base: position 1,429 of record CAUZIZ010000263.1, read on the forward strand.
TGGCCTGGACGTCGATGCCGCGGGTCGGCTCGTCGAAGAGTATTATCCGGGGCCGGGTGCTCAGCCAGTTGCCCACGACGACTTTCTGTTGGTTGCCGCCACTGAGCGAGGAGACCGCTTGCTCGGAGTCGGCGATCTTGATGGAGAGCCTACGCACTTGCTCGTTTACCACGACCTGTTCTCGGGCTCGTGTGATAAAGCCCCGGGTCGCAATCTGGTTCATGCTCGCCAGACAGAGGTTGCTGCGGATGCTGTGGCTTTGAACGAGACCGTCGTTCTTGCGGTCCTCGGGAGTGAAGGCGACTCCCAGCTCTTTCATTGTTGCAGGCGATACCGACCTCACCCTCTGGCCCAGGACGCGGATCTGTCCTCGATCGAAAGGCTCCGCACCGAAGATGGCCCTGAGCAGCTCGGTGCGGCCCGAACCCAGCATGCCGGCAATGCCCAGAATCTCGCCCTCATGGAGCGTCAGGTCGATCTCCTGAAAGTGATCCTCTCGTGAGAGGTCCCGGACTTCCAAGAGTGGCTCCCTCCCGGCAAGCAGGTCGGTGGGACGCTCCCGCTGTACGGTTTCCCCGAACATCAAGTGGATAATTTCCTGGGATGTGGTTTCCGCCATCTCGACCGTGCCCACGTGGAGTCCGTCTCTGAGCACGGTGGCCCGATCGGCGATCTCGCGAAGCTCCTGGAGGCGATGGGAGATGTAGATAATAGCCACACCCGTGTTGGCCAACTGGCGAACCAGATAGAAAAGACTCTGGGTCTCGTGGCGGGAGAGGGCCGAAGTAGGCTCGTCCAGCATCAGGACGGAAGGGTTGCAGGACATTGCCTTGGCGATCTCGACCATCTGTTGTTGGGCGAAGGATAGACCTCCTACGGGCTGTCGAACCTCCAGCTGCACCTGCATGCCGACCAGCGTCTGTTCTGCTTGTGCATAGGCTGCAACCCAGTCGATGAAAGGCCCACGCCGCTTGGGCATCCGTCCCAGGAGGATGTTTTCGGCCACGCTCAGACCTGGGACTAGACTGAGCTCTTGATAAACGGTCGCAATGCCCCGATTGAAGGCGTCGGAGGGAGATCGCAGTGGAACAGGAATCCCGTCGACCCGGATTTCTCCCCGGGTGGGTGCTAGCGAGCCTGCCAGAATCTTGACCAGTGTGGACTTGCCGGCACCATTCTTGCCGATGAGGGCATGGACTTTTCCCCCCTCAAAACCAAGCGAGACGTCGTCCAGGGCGATAGTTCCGGGATACTTCTTGTGGATGTGGATGGCCTCGAGTTTGTACATGGATGGGGGGACAGGTTACAGGTTGCAGGTTGCGAGTTACAGGTTTCGGTTGAGATACATCCCTTTCTTTTCCTTGCCTTTTCCTTTGCCCTTGCCTTTGCCCTGAGCTCACCTATTCGTTGATCTCAAGGCTCTTTAGCAGCGGGGCAAGGGCAAAGGCGGGGGGCGGCCACAGACCCGTACAAAGCGACTCTGGGCCTGCTATTTAACGGGACCCTGGGTCGTCTTGAAGAATTTCTTCTCTTAGACGCCGGGCGGCTGTGGTTAGACGGGACAGTTTTAGTTGGGCCTCCTCTACCGTAGGGGGCTCGCCCGCGTCGGGGGCGAAACCGCAATCGGGGTTCAGAGCTATCCGATCTTGCCCCAGGAGTTGGATTCCGGCTCTGGCGATTGTTTCGATTTCCGCCAAGGTTTGCAGCTGCTCACTACGGACGTCCACTACTCCCATGCCGACGCCCAGATGGGAAGGCAGGAAGTCGGGGGTTCAAATCCCTCTGCCCCGACCATTTGTTTTCAATGGGTTACACTTAGTTCCTGCTCTCCAGGGTTTTCGTTGTGTGTGACTCTGTGTGTGACTTTTCTTCTGGCTTCCTCGAAAACGACCATCGCATGTCGCTCAGCCTGACCAATGCTGTGTAGGTAGATCTCGGTCGTGGATCTGTTCTCGTGCCCTAGAATCCGTTGGATGCTTCCGAGAGGAACATTGGCGCTTTCCATCACTGAAGCCCCGGAATGACGTAGGGCATGAAAGCAGAAATACCGCACGCCTGCTTTCCGACACAGGGTTCTCATCTTCTTCCTTCGACTCTTGTATGGTCCTGTTTGCTTTTCACCAGTCTTGTTGCTCCAGTAGGCATGCCAGAATAGCCAGGGCTGAGTCTTGTCGCGGTCCATGTGACGTTGGCATAAGACGGCGTATAGCTTTTCGGTCATGGGCACTTTGCGCGGTGTCAGACTCCCGCCCTTCTTCTTGCGCGTGTAGAGGATTAGGTATTTTCTGCCAGATTGACATCCTCCCAAGTCAAGCGGTTGATCTCACTTACTCTGGCTAGAGTTTCGCGGATCATCCACAGGTAGTCCTTCATGTCCGGATCTGCCTGGTCGATGACCCTGTCGATTTCTAGCTGTGGAGGAACATACTTAACCTTCTTCTCCACCGGCAGGAATTGAAGATCATCAGCAGGGTTTTCTCTGACTAACTTTTTCCCTTTTGCAAAGTTGAAGAGAGAGCGGAGACTTCTGAGTTCCTTGTTAGCTGTGAGCGGGGACACGCGAATTCTCTCAAGCACGTAGCGTTCAATCATTTCAGGAGTGATTTCGCAGGATTTCAATTCAGACCAGTGCTCGACCCATTTTCTGGCCAGATATCGATAATCCGCATAGTGTTTTTGTGAGTGATAAGCTTTCAAGTGGTCCAGCCGTCTGTTCACTAGCTCCAAGAATTCCGTGTCTGTTGGGGTCTGAGTCTCGTGAGTCTTCTCCGGTAGTGGTTCGTTTATCTCCTTTCTTTTTTCGGCCTGGGCAGCCTGTGCCTTTCGTTTGGTTGTGAACCAGGCTGCCGTGTGCCGTTGCCCGGCTAGGGTGAAGTCGTATCGATATCCCTTGCCCTTGATTAAATAAACGCTCATAAAGGTCCTCCTTGCTGGGAAAAAGCAGGGAACCCCCGAGCTTCACAGCGCCCAATCCCTTCCAGTTTTTGTAAACCCAACTTGGGCTTTTCCGGAGAAACCGGGCAACCTCCTCGGAGGTCATTATGTCGGAGTGAGGACCGGTGTCAATCATTGAGATCAGTCGCTGCCTTTTGAATGGGTGCACTCTGCGAAAAAAGCGAATTATGCGAAAGAACTACCTAGGAACAGGTAGTCCCATATTTCGCTTCATTCGCTAATTTCGCCTTCGCATTACAGCGCGAACCACCTTTCGACGGGTTTTCCTTTTGTTGGCTCCCTCGTTAGTTTGGCCAGTCCGTTCTCCAGCAGAGAGCCCAGGGCTCGGTGGATCTGCTGAGCCTTTTGGTGATTTCCTAATAGCTTGCTGATATCGGTTCTCGTGAGACCCATGTTGTTTTCACGTAGTGCGGTCAGGATCCGATCGGCAACGGGGTCTCCTAACCGATCGCCGAAGATGTACCGGCAGGAGGCGTCGCAGTATTCCCACACTGCCAACGCCCCTTGCAGGTGTGGTAAACGGATAGCTTTGGATTGGTCCAGCAGGGCATAGACAACGGCAAGACGGAGGACCTGTGCCTCGGCCCGAGCTATCATCGCTCCCAAGAGGCCGGGCTTTCCCTCCGACAGCTTCCCGTACACCTGGTGCCACAGGG
>CAUZIZ010000264.1:0-4970 GCA_963579905.1 Acidobacteria bacterium UBA6911
TTTGACTTAGTTCGAGCCACTGCGGCTCATCGCACCCCGTTGGGGTGGATTCCTGGGAGAGAGGACCGACAACCCAGGGTTCGGAAACCCTGGGCTGGAATACGGAATCCCGTTGGGATTGGCCTCGATCTCTAGGACGCTGGAAAGCCTATAGAGAAGCCTTTCTGGCTCAGCGCTATTCTATTGACCAGCAGGGCTCTGTCCGGACTCGAAAACGGACTTCTGGGACATCCTAAATAGCAGCGTCGCTTGCGGCGTGCACCCCATTCGCTTTGAATTTTATCTGAGAGATGGGCCAGAGAGCCACCGGACGACGCAGCTTGCGAAGCGCTTCGGCCTCGATCTGACGGATGCGCTCTCGAGTCAGACAAAAACGTTGTCCAATTTCTTCCAGCGTATGCTCGTGGGCCTCTCCTATTCCGAAACGCATGCGAAGGATGGCTCCTTCCCTTGGGGTTAAATTCCCAAGGGCCGCGACACTCTGCTCCTCTAAACGCAGATTAATGACTTTCTCGACCGGAGAGGACAGGTTTCGATCTTCAATAAGATCCCCGATCCGGCTTTCTTCACCTTCGCTGAGTGGAGTTTCAAGAGAGACGGGATCCTGGGAAATTTTCAGGGCTTTCTGAACCGTACTCAACGGCATATCGGCCCTTCTGGCGATCTCCAGGGGAGTAGGATCCTGACCGTTCTCCTGGAGCAGTTCTCGAGAGACCCGAGCCGACTTATTGATGGCCTGGATCATGTGCTCGGGAATGCGGATGGTACGTCCGGTATCGGAAATTGCCCGGTGGATGGCCTGACGAATCCACCAATGTGCATAGGTCGAAAACTTGAAGCCGCGGCGGTAGTCGAACTTGTCGACCGCTTTCATGAGGCCGATGTTGCCTTCCTGGATCAGGTCCAGTAACTGTAAGCCTTTCAGACGGTACTTCCGGGCTACGGAAACCACCAGCCGGAGATTTGCCTCGACCAGCTCCCTTTTTGCCGCATCCATTTCCAGCTGCCCAGCCTCGATTCTGGCTACAGTCGACGCCAGTCGTGTGAGTCCCGGTCCCAGAGAGGTTTCCATTTCCTGGATTTTTGAGCCGCTCTCGTCGATTCGGGCCCGGGTCCTGTCTCGTTCCAGCGATTCTAGATGAGAAAGGTCCATCCTGTTCAACTGGCCGCCTTCGAGGTCGAAGGCTTTCAACTGCTTCAAGGTGTCCTTCGCTAACTGAAGCAACTCCTGGTAGACCTCGCCGGTCAGCCCGAGACTCAGGATACGTTGAGCAATCGTGATCCGGCAGCGGGCCAACTGGATGCTCACCCCTGTGCCCGCCGCGCTTTTCTTGTGCGGGCCTTGTATCTTCTCCTCTAGTTTCTTTGCTTTCTTCTCCAGACCTGCGATGGCCTGCATTTCCTCGCATAGCTTCTGACGCCACGACTCTTTCTGTTCGTCGTTGACCTCATCCTCGTTGCAGTTGACCAGGTTTTTCAGGTCGTATGACTCATCCTGCAGACTTTGGGCTCGTTCCAGAATCCATCCGACGACCACCGGCGATCGAAGGAGAGCACGGTGGACGATCTGTTTTCCCCGGTCGATGCGTTTGGCGAGCTCGATCTCCTTCTCCCGGCTCAGGAGGGGAACCGATCCCATTTCCCTGAGGTAGATCCGCACGGCATCGTTTGTCTGATCGGTCTCCTCCTCCAGGAGATTGGGTTCTTCCCCTGCCCCTTGCTCTGCCTCCAACGAGGAGTAGGAGTGATCTGACCCAGCTACCCAAGCAGGTGGGCTGGGTGAGAAGGGTTCGGGAGATGGCCCATCAAGAAGATCCGCGTTGTCGTCACGAAGCGCCATGGATTCTTTCATCTTCTTTTCTCACTTGTAGCGATCGGCTCACAGTCCAGTCCAGATCCTGAAGGTTCGTTTGATCCCCTGTTGTGCTTACACGTATTTACTAGGATGCGGGTTTCCTAAATTTGTTTCTGGCCCGATCGGAACAAATTCCGAGATACACGATACGAACAAATCTCAAATTCCAAGCTCTAAACTCAAACAGATGAGTTGGAGCCGACCGCGGCGAGTCCGCTGAGGCCGCTTGTCTTTGAGCGGTACTAGGCCGACCCGAATAGGTGAGGAGCCGGAGATGTCTCAGTCCAGAACCTATCTGTAACTTGGTGCTTGGAGCTTGAGATCTGTTCGTATCTTATGTCTTGTATCTTTGTAAATCTTCAGGCTCGGATAGCTATTCCTTGAGCGGTACCAACGACTGAGGCCTCGCCGCAAACTGGGCATAGAAATCGGTACCTTCGTGATTGATCACGGTGAAGGCGGGAAAGTCTTCTACCTCAATGCGCCAGATCGCCTCCATGCCTAGATCTTCGTAGTCCAACACTTCCACCTTCCTGATGCTGTGTTGGGCTAGTCGGGCGGCTGGACCTCCGATGGAGCCCAGGTAGAAGCCTCCGTGCTTGCCACAGGCATCTCTCACCTGACGGGATCGATTGCCTTTGGCTAGCATGACCATGCTCGCCTGGTGGCTCTGGAACAGATCCACATAGGGATCCATCCTGCCCGCCGTAGTAGGTCCGAAGGATCCCGAGGCATAACCCTCGGGCTTCTTGGCAGGTCCAGCGTAGTAGACGACGTGGTCCTTGAAGTACTGGGGGAGATCCTGTCCATTGTCCAGCCGCTCCTTGAGCCGCGCATGCGCAATATCACGGGCGACGACCATTGGGCCAGACAGGGAGAGACGAGTGGCAACAGGGTGAGACCTCAGCTGAGCCAGGATCTCGGGCATTGGGCGGCTCAAATCGATCTTGACCACACCCTCTCGAAGTTCCTCCTCCTTGATCTCCGGAAGGTACTGTGCTGGGTTGGTCTCGAGCTGCTCCAAGAAGAGGCCGTCCCTGGTGATCTTACCCAGGATCTGACGATCTGCCGAGCAGGAGACCCCCAGCCCCACCGGACAGGACGCTCCATGGCGAGGCAGCCGGACAACCCGAACATCGTGAGCGAAATACTTGCCTCCAAACTGGGCACCGATCCCGATCTGGGTGGACAGCTCGAAGATCTTCTTCTCCAGGTCTGGGTCACGAAAAGCACGTCCTAACTCATTGCCCGAAGTGGGGAGATCGTCCAGATAATGGGTACTGGCCAGCTTGAGGGTCTTCATGGTGAACTCCGCCGACATGCCTCCCACCACCAGGGCGAGGTGATACGGAGGACAGGCGGAGGTTCCGAGCGAACGGAGCTTCTCTTCCAAGAATTTCATCAGCGACTCTGGGTTCAGAAGGGCTTTGGTCTCCTGGTAGAGGAACATCTTGTTGGCCGAGCCACCTCCTTTGGCGATGAAGAGGAAGCGGTAGTCGTCGCCGGGCTCAGCGTGGATTTCTATTTGGGCAGGCAGGTTGGTCTTCGTGTTCTGCTCCCTGTACATATCCAGGGGGGCAAGCTGCGAATAGCGAAGATTTCTCTCCTGAAACACCTCATAGACACCTCGAGACAGGGCTGCGGCATCATCCCCCGAGGTGAAGACATTCTGTCCCTTGTAACCGAGGACTATGGCGGTACCGGTGTCCTGACAGCCTGGCAAGACGCGAGCGGAGGCGATATTGGCGTTTTTTAGTAGCTCCTGGGCGACGAAGCGGTCGTTATCAGAAGCCTCTTCGTCTTCCAAGATGCGGGCAAGTTGTTTGAGGTGACTGGCTCGCAGCAGATGAGAGACGTCATCCATCGCCACCCGGGCCATGAGTGTTAGTGCCTGGGGCTGTACTTTCAGGATTTCCCGACCTTCGAAACTTCCGGTGGAGACATACTCGTCCGTCAGCTTGCGGTAATCGGTAAGGTCGCCCTGGTGCTCGAAGATCGCCTGGTGTCTGAATGCAGTCATTTTTATGATTCCTCCGGCCCTTATCTTAGCCCAATCAAGTCAAGGTTTGCCCTATCAGGCCGCGACAAATTGGGCCGGGAAGGCCAAGATTCTTCAGTGAGCCGTGATCCCAATGCTCCCGCATCCGAGGAGAGTCCGGGGACTCCCAACCGTTGGTTCATGCTCTCGTTGGTAGCCTTCGATTACTTCGTACTGTACCTGCATCGCAACCTGATCAACTACTTCCAACCGCCGCTGGAAGCCGACCTCGGAATTGGTAAGTTTGAGTTAGGCCTACTCCAGTGGGGCTTTATCTTGCCCTATTGCCTGGGGCTGATGGCGCTGGTGCAGAGCTTCGAGGCTCTGTTGGCCCTTCGCGTTGCACTCGCCCTGGCCCAGTCCCCCAGCGTTCCCGCCATCGCCAGCGTAGTGGCCGATTGCTTCAGGCCTCGAACCCGTTCCAAGGCGATTGGTATCTACCTGGTCTCCTATAACTTTTCCTTGGTCGTCGGAGGTTGGTTGGGCGGCATGGTGGCTGATCGGGAGCACTGGAGTTTGCCTTTGAGCGTCTTCGGAGGGTCAGATCTCGAGGTAGCCGGTTGGCGGATGTCGCTACTCCTGTTCGCGGGTTTCGGAGGCTTGGTGGCACTGATACTGGCGGCTCTTTTTCGAGAACCTGAACGCACCGGAGCTCAAGAGGATCGATCTGGGCAGGGAGTACAGTCGCTATGGTCCACCGTGGGATCAGTATTGAGAATCCCGACCTACAGGCTGATCGCCACCGTGTTCGTGGTTGCCGGCATGATCATCGCCTCGGTACAGTACTGGCTGCCTCGGTATCTAACCGATCAGTTCAGTCTCAGCTTGGCCCAGTCAGGACTCAAGGCTACGATCTGGATCCAGTCTGCCACAGCGGTGGGTCTCCTGTTAGGTGGTCGGTGGTCGGACGCATGGGCCCGAAAATGGATGTCGGGACGAACCCTGGTCCAGCTGGTCGGACTGGCCGTTTTGGGTCCAGCTTTACTGGTGATCGGTTCGGGCAGTTCGGGTCCTGTTCTGGTGGCCGCCCTGATCATCTTCGGTGTGGGCACGGCACTTTATCTCGTCAATTTGTGG
>CAUZIZ010000265.1:0-4928 GCA_963579905.1 Acidobacteria bacterium UBA6911
CACGACCTGCTGCAACAGCCCCACAGCCCGCCGTAACTGACGGCGTGAATCTTCTCCGAGACTTCGTAGCTGATCCCGTCGGACGAAAGGACCGTTTTTCGAGCTTGACCGTTCCAGCTGGGGCTCACCCGAGTGGCCACCTCTGCTTCCCGTTTTCGGAGGATTGCGCTATGCTTTTTCTTCACCTGAAATGCCTCCTTTCGGGCCTCTCTGAAGATTCTTTGTCGAACTCCAGAATACCCGCCAGGGCGGGCATTTCAGGTGTTTACACGTGGTTTAATCCACTTCCATCTACTTGTTTTAGGGCTAGAGTAATACCCTTTAGGAGGCTGATTCAGCAGCCTGGAGCGAAGCGTATTAGACCGGTCCTTTAGGGCCAGGAGGGGCGGGCTAGCTGATAGCCGAGCCCGCTTCAGCGGGCTTCTCGAATGAAGGCTTTAGCCAGGGTCCGGTCCGGGGCACCAAGGCGGATCGGTTGGAAACCGACTTGGAATTCACGGAGACCGCGAGAACCTCAGTCAAGTTTTTCTTTTGGAGACAAGAGTGGATGGAGCAACCCTACTCACTGCAACGGGATCACAGGAAGGCTCGCAAACTGCCCCATCTCCGAACCCAACACCAGGACGGTCGCCGCCATCTTCCCGATCCCCACACGGACCACCAGCGTGCCGTCGAGATCCTGGGTTTCCACGTTGGGAAAGAGTTCGTTGATGAATCGAGCCAGATGAGCACCCGCTGCGAACTCAGGTATGCTGCTGCTGGCGATCTCCTGCCCTCCCGAGAGCGTAGCTCCAGCTTCAGCGCGACCGGGATAATTCCGCTGTTGTGCACGGCGATGCCGGTGTTGATTGCGCCTTCCCTCCGCCGCACCGGAGTGATAAATCCGTCCAGGAGGTCACCAGCTCCAACCGCGGCGGTCCCGGTCCCGGGAACCGTGAAGAACCCCAACTCAGAGCCTCCTGGCAAACCCTCGGTCATGGTCAAGTACCAGATCCGGGGTGGATTTGTGCCTCTGAAGGCCGAGGGGGAAAACGGGTCCGAACATCCCCATACCGGGACCGGTTTCGGACTCAATCTGGCCATTGCCTGGCCGCTGGACGATCCTGGCCCTCCTCCCTATTCGGTCTTCCGCTACCGAGGATCCAAAAGCTATCGGTATTTCGAGGTACACCAGCTCTCCTACGACGGAGAGACCTTTCGAGTGTTGGGGAGCCAGCGCCGGGGTGGTGACGAGTTGCTGGACGGATGGACGTTCCTCAATGGAGCCCTGAGAAACGGGATCGCCGATGGGGAGGACCTCCTAGTGGGCATGGTGGGAGACCGGAAGGAAGCGGTCGGCTCAGGTGTCATGCGCTGGCGCCGGAAAGAGGGAATCTTGCGGCCCGTCTCCTATGTGCCGGTCACAGCGGACGACGGCTCTTTCGAACCGAGCCTGGTCCGGGATCTGGACGGGCACATTCTTTTCGCGGCCCGGGGCAGACGCGGCTTGAGTAATCAGGAACCCGCAGGTACGCCCACACCCCAGCACGACATCCGGGTGTGGCGCTCCCACGACGGAGGGAAGACCTGGACGAAGGTGATCCACGTGGGCGGAGCCGTCTCTGAAGCTCCCATCACCCTCAATCAGGCCGTCGATGGAACGCCCTACATCGTAGCCAGCCAGTACCAGGTCTTTATCGACCCGATGGACCGGATGAAGGTTCACAGGGACGAGCAAGGACAGTTCCTTTTGGGAGGCCGGAGCCGAAACCGTCTCGTCATCTGGCCTCTCAATGCAGATCGGGATGGGCTTGAGCGACCGATTCTGGTCCGAGACCTGAGGGAAGACTGGGGTCGGCCTCCAGGTAGATCTTCGTGGTGGCTTGACCACTCGAACGCCATGACCGTGCGGCTGGCCGACGGCCAATGGCACAGCGTTCTGGCATGCGAGTCCTGGAGGTCGAGAAAATCACTCATGCCCTGGACCCGACTCCTCGTCCCGGCTGCTACCTGGAGGAAGTGATTTCGGCCGGAGAGCCGGCACCACCCTGGCGCTTCTGACTCGGACAGTGAGAATCCCGAAGCACAGGATCAACGCCGGCAGCGGGTAGGTCTTGGAAGCCCGACCTTCTTGGACCGGTAGATTACCCATTCAGCGCACGACCTCTGCGCTGACGCGTTCTATGAGAAATCCGGCGGAGTCCATCTCGCTCGCTGTCGAATTCAGGCGCAAGTAGCACAAGCCCGCTTTCGCCCGATTCAGCTGCGGCAGGGTCAAGACTGCCTTCCCGTTCAGCGACACCGTGCACTCACCCGGCCACCGATCCCGGGGACGCTTGTGCTCGACCCGCCAGTCCAGTTTAAGGGTGTGCCAGCGCCCGGGTTCCAGAGCCAATCCCTGCCCTGATGGGATTTTCCCACCTAGGGAGAGAGCAAAAGTGAGCCTGCCGCGATCGACCTCTTCCGGATAGGGAATGGTGCAGAACTGCTGTTCCAATGGGCAAGAGGGCAGACTTCCTGTAAAATCCCCTGGCACCTGGACAGCACTGCTCTTTATGAACCCTAAAGCAATTCTTCTTGGCGGTAACATATGAACCAAGCCCTGTTTTCCTCCGTTGATTACTCTCTGTTGTTGATGTACCTGGTCGTGGTGGTAGGCATCGGGCTGTGGGTGGGGAGGGGCCAGAAAGATACCGAAGACTATTTTCTGGCGGGTCGTTCGATGGGCTGGTTTCCGATTGGGATTTCCACGATCGCCAGCTTGTACAGCGCCATCAGCTATATGGGGACCCCGTCCGAGTATCGCACCTATGACTTAAAACTGACGGTGGGCTTGCTGTCCATGATCCCCACGGCTGTGGTGGTGATGTACGTCTTCATGCCTTTCTACCACCGACTGCAAGTGTTTAGCGCATATGAATATCTGGAAAAGCGATTCAATGTGACGGTACGCGCGCTCGCCAGCGCCATCTTCGTCGTCTGGCGCATTCTCTGGATGGGGACAGCCGTCTACGTACCGTCGCTGGTGCTTCATACCATTACGGACTTCCCCTTGATACCGATGATTTTATGCATGGGCGTGATCGCCACGCTGTACACGGTGGTTGGCGGGATGAAGGCAGTGATCTGGACCGACGTCATCCAGTTTTTCGTGCTCTCCGGTGGCTCGGTGCTGGCCCTGTGGGTAGTGAGCTCCCACACCTCGGGATTCTCTGGGATCTGGTCGCTGGCTGAACAGGGCGGACGGACCCAGATCCTGGATTGGTCTCTGGATCCGACAATTCGGATCACGACCTGGGGCGCCCTGATGGGTGCTCTAGTCGCCAACCTGGCAATGTATGGGGCCGACCAGGTGAGCGTTCAGCGCTATCTGGCAGCTGGATCCTTGAAAGGGATGCAGAAATCCTTTGTCCTGAATACCGTGGGTGGTTGGTTCATGGCGATGCTGATGATCTGGATCGGATTGGGGCTGTATGCCTTCTATACGATCAATCCAGGACTACTACCGGAGACTATTGGGGGAGACAAGGTTTTCCCCTATTTCATCGCCACTCAAATACCCATAGGTCTTCGAGGTGTGATGATCGCGGCTATTCTGGCTGCTGCCATGTCTTCCATTGATTCGGGGCTGAATTCTTGTGCCACGGCTCTCATTACTGACTTCTTCAAGCGGTTTGGCTGGTTGACACGTTGGACCAGCAGAGACTCACAGGACTCAGCTGGGCGGGAGCTTCGGATATCTCGCATCCTGACCCTGGCGCTGGGAGTCCTGGTCACGGTATTGGCGTGCTTCGTTGGGGCCTTGGGCTCGATCATCGAGATCACCAATAAATTGGTCAACAGTTTTGCTGGGCCGATGCTGGGTATCTTCGTGCTGGGAATGCTCACTCGGAAAACAGAGTCGCGAGGAGCGTTTGTGGGGCTATTGGGAGGCACTCTGGTCACTGCCTTCTGTATCATCGAAAACTATCCTTCTTTTATGTGGTTCGGACCCATTGGGGCGTTCGTGACGGTGCTCGCGGGTAAAGTCACGAGTCGATTCTTCGGCGGCGACGACGCTGAGCGTCCGGACCTGGTTTTTCAGTTTGGGCGTTCGAGGACGAGTGAAGGAGTCAGCGCGGAAAACCCTGAATCATGACCTCGAGAACGAGAAGCAACCCCAGGTTTAGAATGGAACAACCCAAAGCATGATACGAGGCATCGGGTTTGTCGATGGGGCTTGTGAGGCGAGATCAAGGCAGGAGGAGGAAGGCGATGCTTGGCCATCTTCGACCACGACCAACGCAGAGATCGTCCACAACCCCAATCATTTACGGCCTGTCCTCCTCGTCGATGAATTCTATTTCCTCTTCCTGGCTCCACGCCCTCAATTTCGACTGTATCTTCCTCCTCATATTCGTACCACGTCTCCAATAACCCCTTTGAATCCAACAACTCTTTATACCGACCATACGCCCCCGCTACGCTGCCCCATTCGAGAGCGAAACTTCCCGAGCCATGGAAGCCTGAAGCGCAAGCGAGGGGTTGGGGAACACCCCGAATCCCCCCGGCTTGGCTGCTTGCCGCGCCTCAGACCCCTTCGTCCCCCCATTTGCGCCAGATTTGGCCGCGAACGATTGAGCGAAACCGCAGACGTAGCCGGGTCTACGTTGAGGATTTCGTGATTGAGGAGCGGCCGAAGATGGTGTGAAGATGAGATGCCAAAATGCCAAGTTATTTTTGCGCAGACCCTTAGTCCCGCTCCCTGGAAGCCCTGACCCCATTCGAGAAAGAAACTTCCGGTTACTGGGGAGATCGTGCTGTTGTCCGGCTCTCTCCTCGGAACCTGGGCCGATCTTGCTAACGACTCAAGTCGTTCGCGGCTCTGTTGGACTTAGCTTCGTAACGCTGGCAGTGCGCCCGTTGGCAGCACCTTCGGAGGACAGGAGACGTGCGACGTTCAGACGTGC
>CAUZIZ010000266.1:0-4860 GCA_963579905.1 Acidobacteria bacterium UBA6911
GCAGAATCGCAAAGCCGGTAAGTCAAGTGGATCTCCTGCCAACTCTGCTGGAGCTCATGGACCAGCCGCTTCCCTTCCATCTGCAGGGACGAAGTTTGGCTCCTCATCTGCTTGAGGGGCTGGAAGTGCCCGATCGAGACGTCGTCGTCATCAGCTCCATCAACGGCTTCGCCCAGAGTTGGAACCGAAATCACATCGCTCAGCTGCGCACCCTGATCACGCCAGACGGCTGGAAACTGACCCTCAACGACGTCGGAGGCGGAGAACTCTACTCGCTCCGCGAAGATCGCAATGAGCGGCACAACCTCTTCCTCCAGCGCGATCAGCGGAAACGTGTGCAACAACTAGCCGCCCAGATCCGTGGGTGGCAGAGAGCCACGGGGGATGACATCGTCCTGGATTTGAATCAATCCTGGCCGGTCTCTCGCCGGACTCAGTCTCCAAATTAGCCGCTGCCTCTTCCGGAAAAGAACAAAGGACAGATGATGCACTTCGAAGAATTCGATATTTCCAAACTTTCCCCCGGCAAGAAGGCAACCGGCTGGCTCGAGGTCGCCTCTCGTGCTGACGGCGGCAGCTGGCGCTTACCCCTTCTCTACGTGAAAGGTGCTGCGGCCGGTCCCACGCTGGCGGTCACGGCGGCTGTCCACGGCAACGAATATGAGGGGGTTGAGGCAGTCCCCCGAATTTTCGACCAGGTGCACCCCGACACGCTAAAGGGAACCCTGGTGATGATCGCCGTCTGCAACATGCCTGCCTACGAGGCTGGGATTCGTTCCAGTCCCATTGATGTCCTCAATCTCGCGCGCGTATTTCCGGGTGATGCCGAGGGAACGATTACCCAGAGGATCGCCTACTGGCTCACCCACAGAATCATCCAACCGGCGGACTGCTTCATCGACTTCCACAGTGGAAACGAGGACTCCGACATTCCGACCCTGGTGGGCTATCTTCATAGCGAGGACCCCCTGGGTAAACAGGCTCAGGCCGCAGCCAAAGCCTTCGGCGCACCGGTACTATGGGGACATCCACCACCAGTGCCCCCGGGCCGGAGCGTCAGCGCCGCTACCAGCTTCGGCATCCCCTGGCTCTACACCGAAACGCCGGGCGGGGGCCGCTCCACGCCGGAGGACGTCACCTGCTACGTCGAGGGCGCACTCAATGTGATGAAGCATCTCGAAATGCTGCCGGGTGAGCCTCAGCCTCTCCCAACCGCCCACCACTTGATAGGGGATGGCAATCTGGATCTGGTCATCTCGGCGCCGGCAGCCGGTTTCTTCAAGCCCGAGGTCGTCCTTCTGGAAGAGGTTAAGGCCGGTCAACGTCTGGGAACCATCCGGGATTTCTTCGGCCAAACCAAAGTCGAAGTCATGACCCAGCGGGACGGCAAGGTAGTTCTTCTGCGGAAACGACCGCGGGTCCAGGTGGGGGTAGGGTTGGCACAGGTAACTGGCACCCTCTAAGCTGAAACTTCAAGAATTCGTCGCACGTCTCCTGTCCTCCGAAGTGCCGCCAACGGGTGAACTACTAGCGGCACGAAGCTAAGTTCGACAGAGCCGCGAACGACTTGAGACGTTAGCAAAATGAGCCCAGGTTCCGAGGAGAGAGCCGGACAACTCTTCCCCACGCAGTGACGCACCAATCCCCAGTAGCCGGAAGTTTCTTTCTCGAATGGGGAAGCACCGCTGGGGGCCACTCACTCTAAAGTTTCCCACTAAGGGTCTGCGGAAAAATAACTTGGCATTTTTTCATCTCATCTTCACACCATCTTCGGCCGCTCCTCAATCCCGAAATCTTCAACGTAGACCCGGCTACGCCTACGCTTTCGCTCAATCGTTCGCGGCCAAATCTGGTGCAAATCTGAGCGCCAATTCTACCAAGTTATTCTTGCGCAGACCCTTAATAATTTAGATCCAGCTGGTGGCCCCGGTAGCCCAAGCTAGGACCGGTGCACTTGGGGCGTCATCGCTTTATCGCAGCCACCACAAGAAAAATGACAACAATAACGAAGCCAATCACAACGGACTGGACGGCCAGCAACCTGACTGCGCCGTATATGCTGATTCCTGTAATCACGCCGATCAAGAACGCGATTACGGCGATGACGATAACCCTCGATGTCGATATCATCGTGACCCCAGTCTAACCTAACTCCGCGGCGACATCTCCCCCCTTTTTCCAATTTTATCTACCTCGTCTTCGACCGCTGAAGCTCCTTCTCAATCTCGTCAACCAGCCGGTCCAACAGAAAGGGAGCTCGGGGACGAATCAGGCGCCGCATCCGGGTGGTGTTGATGACACTCGAAACCGGATTGAAGTGTGGTATGGGAGGTTCCCAACTTGGATGCTATCGCTCTATGGCTGAGGGGAATCAGGGGAATTTCGGTGAAACGGTGTCGCCTACTTGTTCCACGCGCACCGCAGGTATCGGTCATACTATGGTGTGCAGTTGCACTCAAAATTCTGCAGCATCACCCACTTGGAGGCCCGCATTCATCATGACACCACAAAGCCAGTTTTGCTCGCTAGCCTTAGGGTTGAGCCTCCTTCATATCTTTATCTTCCCAGGATTGTCGGCTGTTCCGACAGAAGCCGACCGAATCACCGTCTATGACGTCGCGCGCATCCGACTCGTCACCTCCGTCAAGATCTCGCCAAACGGCCGTCTGATCGCCTACACGTTAAGTGTGCCAAGACGGCCAGCAAAGGACGCAGACGGGCCTGCCTGGTCGGAGCTGCACGTCGTCGACACTGAGGGCAGCTCCCGTCCCTTCGTGACGGGAGAGGTCAATGTCGCAAAAATCAACTGGCTTCCCGATGGGAAAAGCATCTCGTTTCTGGCCAAACGGCACCAGGACAAGAACAGGGCTCTCTATGTCATCCGGGCGGACGGAGGCGAGGCCAGGCGTCTGATCGAACACCCGACATCGATTTCCTCATACGATTGGCACCCCGACGGAAAACAGCTGGCGTTTCTGGCCACTGAACCCGAGGAAGAGAAGCTGAAAAAGCTGGAAGAGAAGGGCTTCAAGGCCGAGATCTACGAAGAAAACCTGCGCAACCTGAAGGTCTGGGTTGCGGCTCTACCTATCGGCGATGATAAGCCAGAAGCCCTACCCCTGAAAGGCTCGGCCTCGGAACTGCACTGGGCCCCGAAAGGAGAACGGCTGGTCGTTGCGCTGGCCCCGACGCCTCTCATCGATGATAACTTTATGAACCGACGGCTCCACATCGTCGACCCCCAGGGGGGCAAGGTCCTGCTGAAGATAAACAACCCGGGAAAGCTGGGGCCGGTGCGCTGGAGTCCTGATGGAGGGAAGCTTGCCTTTTGTTCCGGAGAAGACATCCACGATCCCTCGCCCGGCCGGCTGATGGTGGCGTCAACTACTACCGGGGACTTCCGCGCCATCATGAGCGATTACCTGCCTGACATCAGCAACATCAGTTGGCGAGATGCAGAAACCATTCTATTCTGGGGAGGAGAGGGTTGCTACACTGCACAGGGTTCAGTCTCCAGCACCGGGAGTAATCGAGACGCCAGCACCCGGGTTGAACTGCCCATCATTACTTCTGTCTCGTTGGCCTCCGATGCCGAAACCTTTGCGATCGCCGGCTCCACGCCGCAACATCCCAGCGAAGTGTTCCTCCTGGGGCCTGACAATCCTATGCCGCGGCGCCTGACGAACAGCAATCCCTGGCTGGAAAATAGGCGTCTGGCCAAACAACAGGTTATCCGCTACCCGGCACGGGACGGAGAGAGTATTGAGGGCGTCCTCATCCACCCTTTGGACGCCAAGCCAGACCATCGTTACCCCCTCATCCTGATGGTCCATGGCGGTCCTGAAAGCCACGTTTCCAACAGCTGGAACACCCGTTATGTCTACCCCGGGCAGGTTGCCGCTGCCAGAGGCTTCGCGGTCGTTTTTCCAAACTACCGGGGAAGCACAGGTCGCGGCGTTCCGTTTGCCAAAGCACACCAAGCCGATTACGCGGGCAAAGAATTCAACGACTTAGTCGACGGGGTGGACTACCTGATAGAGATCGGTCTGGTCGACAAGGACAAAGTCGGCGTCACCGGTGGCTCCTATGGCGGGTTTGCCTCCGCCTGGTGTGCGACCTACCATACCGAACGTTTTGCGGCCAGCGTTATGTTCGTTGGGATCAGCGACCAGATCTCGAAGTCGGGAACTACCGATATCGCCAACGAGTTGTTTCTGGTCCACGCCCGCAAGAGACCCTGGGACGATTGGAAATTCTTCCTCAAACGCAGTCCCATTTACTATGTCGAGCAAGCCCGGACACCGATTCTGATCCTGCACGGGAAGGAGGACCCGCGGGTCCACCCATCCCAGTCCATGGAACTGTACCGCAACCTGAAAATCCTGGGTAAGACACCAGTCCGGCTAGTCTTCTATCCGGGAGAGGGTCATGGCAACCGCAAGGCGGCCGCTCGTCTCGACTACAACATGCGGATGCTCCGCTGGATGGAACACTACCTGAAGGGCCCCGGAGGAGACCCGCCTCCGAACCGGATCGACTACGGTCTGGAGGAAGAGTAGAGGATTGCCGCGAATCGGATCTAAATCACTATCACCGGTCATTCCAGTGGCTGGGGCGCGAGGCATCTACTTAGGACGTCAATCCCAACGGGATTGCAGATTTCAGCCCAGGGTTTCCGAACCCTGGGAAAGGCAAGAACACCCCAGAAGCCAACCCAAACGGGGTGCGATGAGCCGCAGTGGCTCGAACTAAGTCAAACCATGTTCGACAAACGGTGAGGCGTTTGGAAAGGAGGGAAACAAAGCGATAAGAGAGGCAAGACGCCGAAGCCTACCTGTGCAAGTCCATGCTCGTACAGAA
>CAUZIZ010000267.1:0-4841 GCA_963579905.1 Acidobacteria bacterium UBA6911
AGGACCGTTTTCCGAGCTTGACCATTCCAGCTGGGGCTCAACCGAGTGGCCACCTCTGCTTCCCGTTTTCGGAGGATTGCGCTATGCTTTTTCTTCACCCGAAATGCCTCCTTTCGGGCCTCTCTGAAGATTCTTTGTCGAACTCCAGAATACCCGTTAGGTTGGGCATTTCAGGTGTTTACACGTGGTTTAATCCACTTCCATCTACTTGTTTTGGGGCTAGTACCTGCATCAAAGGAGATATGTCACGGAAATATCTGGTGCTGACGCGGGTGGATGGCAAGCTGAGAATGCTCTCCCTGACCTTGAACTTCACCGGGCGTAAGAAAATACTGGATCTGTCCCGACGTATGCTCAAGCAGCTATACCGGGGAAAGGAGATTCGATCCTTTGTGGTCCACCCCTGGCCGGAAGCTCCGGCTTGAGGGTAAGACCTGCTTGGTCCCGTTCCCAGACGCGCTTGCCCCATTCGAGAAAGAAACTTCGGCATCCTGAGTGGCACGGGCATCCCTGCCCGTGATGGCCGGCCCTTCGAGCCAAAGGCTCGCCAATCA
This sequence comes from Acidobacteria bacterium UBA6911, assembly GCA_963579905.1. Taxonomy (GTDB): domain Bacteria; phylum Acidobacteriota; class UBA6911; order RPQK01; family JAJDTT01; genus CAUZIZ01. Next base: position 555 of record CAUZIZ010000267.1, read on the forward strand.
CGGCCTGGAAGGCCGTGCCACCCACGTGGGTCGGCGACGACGCCTTTCGCTTAATCGGGGTATCCGATAAGATGAGTCTTGCTATGACCAGTGCAAAGTTGCTGATCCCGATTGTCCTGTTTGCTTCCGCTTCACCGCTCTGTGCCTGGTACAAAGCGAAAGAAATCCAGATCAAGCCGGCGAAGAAATATACCATCCACCAGGCTTTCCAGAACCTCGTCATCGCAGCCTATCCATTGGAGACGGAAAAGAAGACTCTCGAGATCTTCGACACCAAAAAGCTGCATGAGAGCAACTATATGCCGGTCCTGATCGTGATCGAGAACAACAACGATTTCGCGATCAGTCTAAACGAATCCGATATCCTTCTACTCGATGCGGAGGGGGAACAGGAATCCCGGATTCCCTTCGTTAATATCCTGCTCCAGATCAGCCGAAAGAAGTCGAAGAACCCCTATCCTGACCCTTCGGACCTCAGCAATATCAAGGATCAGAAGATGCTCGCCGATTTCGAGCGGAAAGCGTTCGGCGAGAAGATGATTGCTCCCCACGACAAGGACTACGGAGTCGTGTTCTACCGGTTACCGGTAAATGGAAATCTAGAAGGATTCAGATTGTACTTGCCTGAGATTTCCAATGTGGGTAATGATGAGCCGCTGATGTTTTTCGAATTTGAACTGGATGGCGCCGAGCGGTAGCAACGCGAGTACGGATCCCTACAACTGCGACAATAGCCCCCTTTTATCGTGTTTCAGATACCTCAAGTCGAGTTCCAAGAGCACCGGTTGTCGAACGGACTACAGGTCCTCTTGTACCCCAAAAGGCGCACTCCCCTGGTCCATATCAGTGTCCACTATCGAGTCGGCTCCAGCGTCGAGGAGCCGGGTCTCTCCGGATTTGCCCATCTGTTCGAGCACATGATGTTCCAGGGATCGGACAACGTCGACAAGAACGAGCACGGAAGATACGTCGACGAGGTCGGCGGCAGGTGGAACGCGTCCACCAACAAGGACCGCACCAACTACTATGAGACGGTACCTTCCAACTGCTTGGAACTGGGTCTCTGGCTCGAAGCAGATCGTATGCGCTCGCTCAGGGTTACCGAGGCGAATTTCGAGAACCAGCGCCAGACCGTCATCGAAGAAAAGAAGCAGAGCTACGACAATCGACCCTACGGACTGGCCTACCTGCGCTTCGATGAGCTCGCCTATGAGAGCTGGGCGTATGCCCACTCCGTCATCGGATCTGTTTCAGATCTCCAGAAGGCGACGCTAGAGGACGCAGCCCGCTTTCACCGCACCTACTATGGACCCGGGAATGCGACGCTGGTTCTGGCCGGAGACCTTAACTGCGATCAGGCGCTCGAGTCTGTAGGCAAACACTTTGCAGACATCCCAAATCGAACCTCTTCCGAGGGCTCCCGGGTAGAGGAGCCCAAACAGAGCTCGGAAAAGAGAGAGGTGTTGACAGACCCTCTTGCGGTGTTGCCGCTGGTCATTCTGGGATACCATATTCCTCCGATCGGCTTGCCCGAATACTACGCCCTCTCCCTTTTCTCGATCGTGCTTTCAGATGGCTCCTCTTCCCGGCTTCACCGCAAGCTGATCTACGAAAATAACTGGGTCACCGGTCTGGCGGCAGGCCCCAATAGATACAAGGGACCCGGACTTTTTGATTTTTGGATGCAGATACAGGACCAAGTGGATGTCGACCAGGTGCTGAAAGCAATCGAGGGGGAACTGGAGCGATTTCGGGCGCAGCCGATCAGTCATCTGGAACTGCAGAAGGCGTTGAATCAAATTGCCTATCGCCATGTCGGCCGGCTCCAGAGGGTATCTGACATCGGCGAGATTCTGGCCCACTACGCCGTCTATCACGACGATCCCAATCTGATCAACCAGGAACTAGAACGCTATTTGTCGGTCACCCCAGAGTCCATTCGAGAAGTCGTTCGAGAGACGTTTCGTGCTGAAAACCGCACTCTTCTCCTAGTCCAACCCCAGGCGTCACCGCAAGAAAGCAATGGAGTCCCGGGAGACGAGGAAAGCGGCGAATGAACCCAAAACCTGCAACCTGCAACCCGTAAACCTGACACCAAGATAATGACCGTCGAAGCTCCAAAACCGGGCCAGATCGAACCCGTCGACTATCCAACCATTCCCGAAGTAGTTCTGGGGAACGGACTGCGTGTTCTGGTTCTAGAAGAGCGACGCCTTCCGCGAATCTCGATCAGGCTGGCATGGCCGATAGGCACCGTTTGGAATCCAGACGAAAACCTGTCCTTGGCCGACCTATCGGTTGATCTCCTGAAAGAAGGGACAACGTCGCGTTCCTCGGTTGACATCGCCGATTTCAGTGACCAGCTGGCAATCCAGTACGGCGAAGATGTTTCCATGGAACAGACGCATCTATCGGTGAGTGTACTGGACCAATATGTAGACCAGGCCATGGATCTGTTATCCGACCTGGTCTTGCGACCAACCTTTCCGGAAGAAGAGTTCCAGAAGGTCAGGGCGCGCTGGCAGAGCCACATCCTCTCGCAGCGTTCTCAGCCTGATTTCTTAGCCGAGGAACGCACCTATCGGGTCCTTTTCGGAGATCACCCCTACGCCAAGATCAGTATCCCTCCGGAGCACCTGGCCCAGGTAGAGCGGGATCAGCTCCACGACTTCTACAAGACTCTTTTCGGGCCAGATCAGGCCCTCCTGGTCTTCGCCGGATCGGTGAGCCTAGAACAGGCGACGGCTCTGGCAGAGCGCTACCTGGGGGAGTGGGAAAAGGGGGAGGCGCCGTCACTGTCCTATCCCTCCGTTCCGAAGCTGGACCGGCTTCAGGTCTCCCTGGTCCACCGTCCTCACTCCGCTCAGGCGGTGATTAGTGTGGGGACTAGAGCCCTTCCCAGGAACCATGCCGACGCCATCCCCCTGCAACTTGCGAGTCAGGTTTTAGGAGGTGGTGGCAGCTCTCGACTCTTCCTGAACCTACGCGAGGAAAAGGGTTATACCTATGGAGCCTACAGCAGCCTGAGGTCCTATAGGAAGGAAGGGCTACTGCTGGCCACAGCCAACGTGCGCAGTGAAGTCTGCGCCGAGGCAGTGCAGGAAACCCTGGCGGAAATGGAGCGGATGCGCCAGGAGCCGCCACAGGCGAACGAGCTGCAGCGGTGTCTGGCCGAACGCTTAGGCGCCTTCATCAGGGGGATGGAGAGCCCCTCGTCGGTGGGTCTGCTGGAGATCAGCCGCCGCCTGCACAACCTCTCCGAGGACTACTATCGGACCTACGTTCCCAAGCTGAAAGAGGTGACGGCAGAAAAAGTCCTGGAGACCTCCCGAGCCTACATCGACCCTTCCCGGGTGCTCGTAACGGTGGTGGCAGACCGCGAGCAGGTCGAGGAAAAGCTGCGCGACCTAGGCCCTCTAACCGTTTACGATATGGATGGGAATACCCTCTAGCCGGGACGGCAGGAAAGATTGAGGACGACAATGTCAAAAGAGGAACACTACGAAAAGGGCATGGAATACTTTGGCGAAGACCAGCTGGATCTCGCCATCCAAGAATTGGAAAAGGCGCTGGAAGAAGACGCCGATTACGCAGATGTTCTCCACGCCTTGGGCATGTGCTGCTACCACAACAAGGATGTGGACGGAGCCATTCGCTACGGCACTAGATTCAAGGAAGTCGAACCCGAAAACCCGCTCGCCTATACCAGCCTATCCATGTTCTTCCAAGCCAAAGGCTGGATCGAAAAAGCCGAGGAAATGGGAGGCAAGGCCCAGGCCGCAGGCTTCGAGGAGGCACAGCGAGAAGCCCAGGAAGGTGGATCAGGGATCGAGGAATAAGAACTAGCACTACACACATATCCATAAGAATTTCCCGGTGTCCAGACTGCCAGCTATAATCACCAGAGCGCCTCTCAAAGAGCCGGCGTAGCTCAACGGTAGAGCGACGCATTCGTAATGCGTAGGTTGGGGGTTCAATTCCTCTCGCCGGCTCCAATCTTTTCAATCGGTTACGGAGATTCGGGCTCACCCTGAGCGGCTGCAAAATGGCGGTGTCTCCCATTTGTCTCCCACTCCGCCTCCCGATCCTGTAGTTTTCGGACCTTCTCCAAATGAGGTTCCAGTCCCTTGACGTAGAGTTGCGTGGTCCGCAGGTCACTGTGGCCCAGTAGCTTCATGATCGTCTCCAGATCGAGCCCCAGGCGCACCCACTGGCATGCCCTGAACCGTCTCAGGTCGTGAAAGCCGACCCAGGAAAGACCGGTAGCCTCGGCACCGCGCTTGAAGG
>CAUZIZ010000268.1:0-4820 GCA_963579905.1 Acidobacteria bacterium UBA6911
CAGGCTCTTAGTCGACGTGACCTGCCTGTTATCGAAGCGCTGGTCTTTGTCGTCACGGTGGGCGTGATAGGCGTCAATCTGCTGGTTGACGCGAGTTATACATACCTGAACCCCAAAGTGACCTTTGGAGACGAGTCGCGTGGCCGCCGAAGCAACTCCTGACGCAGGTGAAGCGCTAGAAGGCAGGGTAAGCCGGTCGATGCTTTTGCGAAGTCTGTTGCTCGACGGGCCGACACTCTTCGCAATGATCGCCATCGCCCTCATCGTTTTCGCAGCGACGGTCGGTGCCGAGATCTGGCCACACGACGCATACGACCAAGATCTTCACATGAGGAACAGACCCCCGATGACGCCGAACGCGGATGGATCAGGATTTCCGCACTTTCTCGGAACCGACCCGCTAGGGAGAGATATCGCCGCTCGCCTTATGCATGGTGCACGAGTCTCGCTCCTCGTCGGAATCTCAGGAGTAACACTCTCAGGCTTGTTTGGTAGCACGCTTGGGGTTCTGGCTGGCTATTTTCGCGGGCGCACGGATGACGTGATCATGCGACTTGTCGATTTGCAGGCCAGCTTCCCCGGCCTGCTTCTTGCACTTGCCCTGCTGTTTGTTCTAGGTCCTGGATTTTTCAACCTGATCATCGTTCTGGCACTCACCAGGTGGATGATCTATGCCCGTGTTGCCAGGAGCATGACTCTCTCATTCCGGGAATCGGATTTTGTCGATGCAGCGATCGTTGCTGGTAATACCGGAAGCCGGACGATTCGAAAGCACATTGTGCCTAACCTGAAAACCTCGTTGCTTGTTCTCGCAACGCTTGAGGTGGCAGCGATGATCTTGGCGGAGTCCGGTCTCAGTTTCTTGGGATTCGGGGTCCAACCACCGACTCCTTCGTGGGGCCTCATGGTTGCCCATGGACGCGATTACTTGGGTTCAGCATGGTGGCTCACAACTCTTCCCGGACTGGCCATCCTGCTCACTGCCTTGAGCCTGAATCTCTTCGCGAATGCCCTCGGTGCAATCACAGATCCTGTCCGACGGTCAGTCTGGTTGGTTCGTGCCTCGGCGCGCGGGGAAGAGTCATGAGCGAAGTAGATGTCAAAGGCCCCCAAGGAGGGAAAGGCTTCGGGTCTTCCAATGACGAAGCGGTGCCTCTTCTCAGCGTCGTCGGGCTTACTGTCGAGTTCAACACCCCTTTCGGTTTGTTGCGCGCGGTCAATGGTGTCGACTTCGATCTAGCTGAAGGGGAAACCCTCGCAATACTTGGAGAATCTGGGTCTGGGAAGAGCGTCTGCGTCCAAGCAGTGATGGGAATCGTGGACTCGCCCCCTGGGCGCGTCACAGCCCGGCAGATTCTGTACCGAGGCTCAGAACTTCGGGACCTCAGCGAATCTGAGATGCAGAAGATCCGAGGGGCACAAATTGCGATGGTATTTCAAGAGCCCCACGCTGCCTTAGACCCTGCCTTTACAGTTGGCCAACAGATTGGTGAAGTGCTTCGAGTCCACAGTGGTTGTTCACGGGCAGTAGCTCGGGCCCGGTCCAAGGAACTCATGGACCGAGTAGGTATCCCGTCTGCGGATTCCCGGTTGGATGATTATCCACATGAGTTTTCCGGTGGGATGTGCCAGAGGGTGATGATTGCCATGGCCTTGGCGCTCGAACCGAAGCTATTGATAGCTGACGAGCCAACAACAGCACTCGACGTGACAGTGCAGGCCCAGGTACTTGAATTGCTCCAGGATCTCAAGGCAGAGACCGGGATGGGCTTGATTCTGATTACCCACGACGTGGGCGTTGCCGCCGAGGTCGCGGATCGTTCCCTTGTCATGTACGCGGGCAAGGTCGTTGAATCTGGACCGACCTTGGAGGTCTTTACGAAACCCACACACCCTTATACGTTGGGTTTGATCGAGGCGATACCCCAGTTGGAAGGACGCCTTGAAAAGTTGGTACCGATTAAGGGTGCACCACCTGACCCGAGAAATATTCCAGGCGGATGCGCATTCCATCCACGTTGTAGCCGAAGTGTCGAACGATGCGGCATCGAAGTCCCTGAGCTTCGCTCGATAGCGGACGGACGGAGTAGCGCCTGTCACTACGCCGAGGAGATGTTTCGTGGAGACTGACCGGCAAGGCGGCCGACAAGGGTCGCTCCCCATTCTCCGGCTCGAGAATGTCTCGAAGGAGTTTCAACTACGTTCGCGGTCCGTCATCACGAGGCGAAACGCAACCCTGAAGGCAGTCGATGGTGTGAGTCTCGACGTTAAGTCCGGAGAAACTCTCGGAGTGGTCGGAGAATCCGGTTGCGGCAAGTCAACGTTGGCTCGCATCATCCTTCGGCTTGAAGATGCAACCTCGGGCGACGTCTATTTCCGGCAGCAGAATATAACGAGATTGCCTGCGAGCCGGCTCGTCGGATTGCGGCGGCATATCCAGATGGTGTTCCAAGATCCGTTTGCCTCGCTTGATCCCCGCATGACAATCGGCGCAATCATCGCTGAACCCATGGTGATCCATAAGGGTGTTGTTGAAAAAGGGGAGGAACGAGATAGCGCACATGAACTTCTGGAACGCGTTGGTCTCCGACGACAATACGCAGAACGCTTTCCCCACGAGTTCTCCGGTGGGCAGCGTCAGCGGATTGGGATTGCCCGCGCGCTTGCAAGCAAGCCGGAACTGGTCATCTGCGATGAACCAGTCTCTGCCCTGGATGTCTCTGTTCAAGCCCAGATCCTGAATCTGCTCAAGGAGTTGCAGGATGATCTGGGTGTCACCTATATCTTCATTGCACATGACCTTTCAGTTGTGCGGCAAATATCTGATCGGGTTGCCGTGATGTATTTGGGAAAGATTGTCGAAATCGGAAACAGTGACGAAATCTATCGTAATCCCGTCCACCCTTATACCCAGTCGCTTCTTGCGGCGGTCCCAGCAAATCCCGGTCGTCCGAAGAGTTTCCAGCAGGTTCCCAAACTCCAAGGAGAAGTTCCCAGCCCTCTCGATCCGCCGTCTGGTTGCCACTTCCGAACCCGTTGTTGGAAAGCCAGCAGCAAGTGTGCGGAAGAACGGCCTGTGCTCATGGACCGACTCCATCATGGACACCCGAGTGCCTGCCACTATCCGGAATCTACAAGCGTTGATATCACGGGTATCACACCAGTTGGGAGACAATCTGATGTCTGATCGGACCGAAGGGGCAACTGAGTTGGACACTGCTGAAGGACGGATGTTGTCCGACCTAGCTCAACTAAGCACGGCATCTGTAGCAAATGCAATCGAGACCTTTGATGTGCGGAATCGGAACAGGGGATTCGTGGGAGGAGAGATTGAATGTCGGTTTGCGGACTTTGGCGCGATGGTTGGCCACGCTCTAACGGTCCAGGTATCCAGTCCTGACGATCCCGGACCAGTTCCAAATCGATATTGGGAATTGTGGGAGCGTTTGAGCGCGCTACCAACTCCGGCTGTCTTGGTCATGCAAGACGTAGGCGAGAACCCGTCACGCTGTGCCTACTTTGGCGAGGTCATGGCCTCGCTCGCCCAGCGCCTCGGTGCTGTCGGCCTTGTCACTAACGGCGGTGTTCGTGATTTGGCCGCCGTTCGAAAAATGGGATTTCACTATTTCTCTCAGTACGTGACTCCATCCCACGGCAACTTCAGAATCCTGAACATTGGAGAATGCGTGCATGTCGGCGGACAGGAGATTGAAATGGGTGATCTTCTCCACGGCGACGAGGACGGCGTTATTGTTGTCCCCAAGGAACTAGCACCTGATCTCCCAGGGGCGGTCGTCCGGGTGGAGCAACAGGAGCGTTCTCTTATCGAACATATCCAAGGCAGCGGGTTCTCGATCGAGGGAGCAAAGAGAATGCGACAAGAATGGCACTGAGGATCTTTCACGGCGGTCAGACGTGCTGCTGTGGAAGGGATAAACGGAATGGGAGTTGACTCGTGACAACAGATCTACCAATTGTCGATGCCCACATGCATCTTTGGGATCTACAACATCCAGAACTCTATTGGGAACATCTGCAGAATCCGGACTTCGTACATCCGATTATCGGCTCACAACTAAGGAAGTTGGCGGAGTCGAATTATGAAGTCGAGGATTATCTGAAAGACATTGAAGGATGGGGCGTTACGAAGTCGATCCACGTTCAGGCCGCCATGGGTTCCCCGGATCCTGCAAATGAGACTAAATGGCTGCAAAAGCTCGGCGATCGATATGGATTTCCCCATGGAATTGTCGCTGAGGCGGATCTCCGGCATCCAGACGTATATACGCTGCTTAGGCGCCACTGCCTATATGAGAATACGCGCGGTATCAGAGACTTCTCTTATGGTGACTACCTGAACCATCCCGATTTCGATCGCGGGTTCGGAATGCTAAGCGAGTTTGACCTTGTAGCCAGTCTTGATGTTAAATGGGAAGATATGGAGAGTCTTGCAAGGCTCGCGGAACGGCATTCAGAAGTTACAATTGTGCTAGATCACGCCGGCTTTCCTACAGAACGTACGCAACAGTACTTTGATAATTGGAAAAAGGGAATATCCCGGATTGCAGAATGCGATAATATTTATTGCAAAGTATCGGGCCTAGGGATGGGCGACAACCAGTGGAACACGGAGAGTATCAGGCCGTGGGTAGAACACTGTATTGACGAGTTCTCAGCCATGCGCACGATCTTCTCTAGTAACTACCCTGTAGATAGTCTCTGGAGCGATTACGGGACGATTGTGCAAGCGTATAGATCGATATTGTCGACGCTACCGGAAGCTGATCAGGCGAATATAATGTCTAGGAACGCTGAACGCG
>CAUZIZ010000269.1:0-4803 GCA_963579905.1 Acidobacteria bacterium UBA6911
TCCAGATGTTCGGTCATCAGTTTCACTCCTTCGCTCATTACACACGTCTCTTTCCATGACATGACTCCTCTTGTAACCTATGTGCCTGGGAGAAACTGTTACCTATGTGCCCGGAACATACCATCAGAAGTCAACCCTATAGAGGTTGCGTACAATCGGTAACTGCCAGTAAGAAACGTCGTTCTACAGCCGCGGTACCGTCAATCCTCCATCCACCATGATTACCTGCCCAGTAGAGTAGGGCAGGGTCCCCTCGGCAAGGGCCAGAACCGCCTTAGCCACATCCTCCGCGGTGCCCCAGCGTGACTGCAGAAGAAAACCTTCGGAGATCAGCTTGTCGTACTTCTCCCTGGCACTCGTCGTCATGTCGGTCTGGACCAGACCCGGCCGCACCTCGTAGACGGGTATGTTGAATTGACCCAGGCGTGTGGCCCACAGTTGGGTCGCCATGCTCAGGCCCGCCTTCGAAACGCAGTATTCACCTCGAGCAGTTGATACTACGGTCGCTGAGATCGAAGAGATATTTACGATGCAGGCGTACGATTGAGGACGAGCTCGCTTCTGCTCGATCATCCAATTGGCGACAGCCTGGGTCAGAAAGTAGGGTCCCTGCAGATTGACTCGTAGCACGCGTTCAAAGGATTCTTCCGAAGCCTCCAGGAGATCCCTCCGTTCCTCTGGGGCGATGCCTGCGTTGTTCACTAATAGATTCATCGCGCCGTAATGCTGCTGGATCTCTTCGACCATGGCCTCGCGAGCCTGCCTGTCGCCGACGTCGGTACGGCAATAGAGGACATAGCCACCCCGGCTGCGGAGCTCGGAAAGGACCTGCGAGCATTCCTTTTCCGTTCGCAGGCCGCAGACCGCCAGATCGTAGTCGGCTCGGGCCAGACAGTGAGAAATCCCCAGTCCGATACCCCTGAGGCCTCCCGTCACCAAGGCAATCTTTCTGGTCCCCATCTCGGTATCCCTCAGGTCTCCAGTTCCGGGATATCGACCCAGGCCCGCTTCTTCCAGGACTCGAGTCCCTTCTCTGCCAATTGCACTCCTTTGGCGCCTTCCAGAAGGTCCCAGGGAAAGGGATCTTCCGCCACAACATGTCGCAGGAACAGCTCCCACTGGGCCCTGAAGGCATTGCCCGAAGCCTGGTCCTCGAAAACGGGTGTCCAGGAGTCCTGATGATCGATAGGGCTCTCAATGTCCGGATTCCAGGTGACGTAAGGTGCATCACCGTGGGCTTGAACCAGGCAATCACGCAGACCGCAGACCGCCGATCCCAGCGTGCCGTCGACTTGGACGCTGAGGAGATCGTCCCGTTTGACCCGCACCGCCCAGGACGAGTTGAAGTGGGCAATGATGTCTCCTCCGAGTTCGAAGGTGGAGTAGGCCGAATCGTCGGCAGTACAGGCGTACGCCTGTCCCTGCTCATCCCAGCGCTGCTTGATGTGGGTGGAACCCAGGCAGGAGACTGCCTTGACCTTGCCGAAGAGAGATTCGAGGACGTATCGCCAGTGGGGAAACATGTCCAAGATAATGCTGCCCCCGTCCTCCCTTCGATAGTTCCAGGACGGTCGCTGCAGGGTCCTGTCCTCGCCTTCGAATACCCAGTAGCCAAACTCTCCCCGCACCGAGAGGATGCGACCGAAGAAACCGCTTTCTTTTAGCCGCTTGAGTTTGATGATTCCGGGCACCCACAGCTTGTCCTGGACCACGCCGTGGTAGACGCCGGCCTTCGTGGCAAGTCGATAGAGTTGGTAGGCCTCCGGGGTCGTCATGGCCGTCGGTTTTTCGCAGTAGATGTGTTTGCCGGCTGCGATGGCCTTCGTTACCGCGGGCACCCGCTGTTGGGTTGGCTGCGAGTCGAAATAGATGAGGTTTTCCGAGTCGTCCAGTGCCTGGTCGAGTTCGGTAGTCCACTTTTCGACTCCGGTACGGAGGGCGAGCTGCTCGAGCTTGGCGCGGCTACGACCGACCAGGGTTGGTACGGGAAGAACCAGCCTGCTCTCATTGATACGGAGACCGCCCTCCTGGACAATGGCGAGTACCGAGCGTATCAGGTGTTGGTTGGTTCCCATACGGCCGGTAACGCCGTTCATGATGATTCCAACTTTCTGCGTTCTTAAAGCTGACATCTCCCTTTTTCCGACTCTGCAGCTGAAATATCCACTTCTCAGGAGACGGTCGCACTGCCTCCCCAAAAGGTCAGATAGGCCTGTTTCCGTGCCAGGCGCTGCACATAGAGGACGGCCTCGCGCGCGTGGTAGTCTCCCCACATCGAGGACTCCCCACTGGGGATCCTCTCGCCCTCCCTATGGAGATCCCATTCCCGAGGACGGTGATAGATCGAGTGGAGAATCAGTCCGTGGTGGTTGGGATCGAGCGATAAATAAGGCTCGCTCAGCAGCGTATCCAGGACCGTCAGACCGGCTTGCCAGTAGTGACCGCCGTCCTCGGATTCACCCTGCTCCTTCAAGTAGTGTCCCAGTCGCAGCAGCCCCTGGGTGGCAATCGCTGCCGCTGAACTATCGACCGGCTCCCAGTCGTTTGCCGGCTGGGCGGGCTGATTGAGGTAGTCACCAAGCTTGTGGAGCGATGGCGCCCCAGTGTCCCAGTAGGGAATCCCGTCGGAGGGCGTGTTCTCGATATAGTAGTCGCAGCTCACCTTGGCTGCCCTGAGCATGCATTCCCGATTCGACTCCCATCCGGACTCCAGGATTTCGGGATCGATGGTGTCGAGGAACTCCAACAGCTCGGCGTAACCACACATGATCCAAGCCAGGCCTCGGGTCCAGGTGGTGAAGGGGGAGAATCCCTGCTGCGAGCTGGGACAGCGATAGCTGCCATCGATCAGGTTGAAAATGCTTTCGTGAGCAACCCTGCCTGGGACATCGAAGATGTCTCGACCTTCTCCATAGTAGACGTTGAAGACCGCAGTAGTGCGAGCATGAGTAAGCAGGCGCTCCAGCAGCGAGATGCTGGTTCCGTTTTCTTCCATCAGGGAATGACCGAGTCGGTACCCCAGTGCCAACGATCTGAGGGATCGGATGGTATCGACGAACAGCGAGTGCGGACCATTGAAGGAGTAGATGTAGCCGCCCTCTCGAACCGGACTCCAACGCCTGGCTTGGACTGCGGCCGAACACTTCAAGGCCAGTTGGTAGAAGCGGAGTTCCCAAGTGCTTTCGCCGATCCTTCCCTCCAGCTGCAGGCGCATCAGGTTGCCGTAGGTGCTGACGTTGTTGAATCCGTGGTCGTGTACCCCCATGTTGGTGAGATGGGTCGCCATTCGATCCAGGATTTTCTTTCGTCCCAGGTCCAGGAACTCCGAATCGTCGGTCGCGTCGAATTGTAGGATCCAGGAACCCAGTTCGAATCCCTGCGTCCAGTCGGTCCAGGTCTGAGAGGAATACTTTCCCTGTACGGTGAAAACTGGGACACCCTTGACGGAGGCGGCGTCTCTATCCAAAGACAGGATCTTGGAAGCGGACAGCTTCCAGAAGGCCTCGATCTTGGATGACAGTCGAGAGGGTTCGAGCTCGAGGTCGATCGCGATCATGGTACAGGGAAGTCTTTACCCTGATTCTTGCCCTACCGCAACCTTCGTCCCTTTGGTAGTGGAGGATCCTCCGGAACGGGTCAACGAACTGGTCGTAGTGCTGCGCCAGAGCCCATCCGTCAAAACGGTCCGATCCGGGTCAAATCCGTATTCCCCAGCGTTCTGAAACACCCAGCTGAGGGCGCAGCGGCAATCCTCTACCGCGGCCGGAGCCAGAGCGTTTCGAGCCAGGCGATACTCGACGTTGACGACGGCCCAACCCATCTCCAGATACGGCAAGGTTCGCAGGACACTGCTTTCCTTGGTACCGCCAACCCATCTGCCTCCGTGGATGTAGACGAGAGTCGGAAGCGCCTGTTGGGCGACGCGGGAAGTCATGACATCCAACTTCGACTCATAGCCGTCGGCGGTGAGATAGGTGATGTTGGGAAAGACCCGATAGTGTACTGACACCTCCACGGCCCAGGAGGCCGAGTCCAAGCCCTGTCCCCAGGTGCAGGGAGTGACAAGGCAAATCACAATCGAGAATATCGAAAGCCAGATTTTCATGCTAACTCCTTTTGCTGTGGGGTCTCGTTAGTCTATATCAGCGCCGTTTTGATAGACACGGCTCTTGAATAGTGAGCAGTCCGGAAGCAGCCGGAGCCAAGGGTGCAGCGAGTGGGGGTAGACTGGCAATATCGCGACGCCAAGTCCGTCAGAGCCGCGAACGACTTGACCCGTTAGCAAAATGAGCCCAGGTTCCGAGGAGAGAGCCGGACAACTCTTCTCCACGCAGTGACGCACAAATCCCCAGTAGCCAGAAGTTTCTTTCTCGAATGGGGCCAGGGCTTCCTGGGGGCGGGACTAAGCTGAAACTTCAACCACGAGGAAGCGAAGCAGCCTTCGCCAGATGACAGAGCCGTGACTGTCAAAGGGTGTCGCAAAAGTCCGTTTTAGAGTCCGGACAAAGCCCTGCTGGTCAATAGAACAGCGCTGAGTCAGAAAGGCTGCTCTGTAGGTTTTCCAGCGTCCTAGAGATCGAGGTCAATCCTGGAGGGATTGTGTATTTCAGCCCAGGGTTTCCGAACCCTGGGTTGTCGGTCCTCTCTCCCAGAAATCTCGCGGGTAAGAGACAGGGGGCCGCAATGGCGACGGCGCCTCGCTGGATTCGTTGAACATTCCGGATTATGTCCTTTTGATGGGGTCGGAGATCCTGATGAGGGGCTCCGATACGGTGAGTTTTCTGACGGCAGCCTCGGACTCTC
>CAUZIZ010000270.1:0-4776 GCA_963579905.1 Acidobacteria bacterium UBA6911
AATCACGGTAGACTCATCCAATAAAGCATAGAGGCAGGCCAGTCGCATCGTATGGGCCTCGGCTCTCGCGATCATGGCACCGAGAAGGCCAGACTTTCCCCGCGACAGGTTAGGGTAGACGTCGCGCCAAAGCTCTTTGGCCTCCTCATCCTTCGTAATCTCGCCCACCTCCTTAGCGAACGACGCAGCCCGACCGAAACGCCCGGCTATCGCCTCGAACTCCTCGGGCGGCACACAGCCGCCCTCAGGGAGGAATTTCGATCGTTCTACGTACCCCCACATGATTCGGTTACCGAATCCGTTGGCCATTTCGGTGCGCGTGAAGCGGCGCCCGAGTTCGTCTTTGGTAATGTGAACGATCAAGGAGATATGGGCGCCGGTTGCCCGCACCGGATTATTTTTGCTCAGGGTCTCCAGTTGGGCTCCAGAGTCCCAGGCACGCCGCAGAATATTGGTGAAAGTGTATTACCAGGCCGCTCCAGGACGCTCAGTGTCGAAGCGAATTCGCTTTCGGTGAGGAGAAGGCGTTTATCGGCTTTGCCGGGGTCTACTATTTTTCCGTCCTTTTCCGCGAGATCTCTTACTAACCAGATAAGCCCTTCACCCGATGACAAACCCTCTTTGATGCGGGTCTCGGCCCAGGGCTCCTCGATTCGACGGCAAAGCCGGATCGAATGGCCCCTGGAAGCCCCCTTCCGGGCCTTTGAGGTATCGCCGACCAGGGCTAGAAATTCGTTCACGGTATGACGATCAGCCTCGACCCGAAAATGAGGACCGGAACCGATCATCGAACCCGAAGCGATCAATGTCTGAAATAGGACCGCGGCTGGATCGGTTTCTGAATGGGGCTCGATCAAGCGGGTGAATTCCCCCACCAGCCCGTGGTAGGCAGCCTCCTTCAGACGGGGTTTCTCTACCCTTGTATGACGGTCTTCGCTCGGTATTTCTTCCCAGATGCCCTCGGAGGCTTCGGCATCTATCCCCCAGCCTGCCCGGATCAGTGCTAACTTCTCTAACATCAGAGGCCTGTTTTCCGGACTAGCTCCTTAAGTTCCTCGGTGGTATGCCCGGCGTCCAGCCAGTCAGAAACGTCAGGGCCATGCTTATCTCGAAAGGGCAAATCGGGAAGCTCGACGATGTAAGTTTGAACCCCAGCCTGCAAGAGGGACTCCGCTACATGGAGGCATGCTGACGACCAGCAATATCCTGGTCCGGAATGATCACGATAGGATGCCCTATGAGCGTCTCAGTGTAGGACTCCAGCCATTTGCACTCTTGTGCCCCTTTTCGGCTGGTGACAGCCCCATCGATGTTTGTTGTAGTGAGGAGCCCATGACTCCCGACCTGGTCACAGTCCTTCTCTCCTTCGAGAACAAAAACCAGCCTGGCGGGCTTCTCCATGAGGGCGGGAAGATGGTACAGAATCTTCTCTTCGGAGCCGCCATTGACCCAGCGACCATTGCTCTGGTGCTGGATATAGAATTGCTTTCCCGGGGCTCTGACTTTGCGGCTATGAGGTCGGCGCTGTCGGTCTTCATAGGCGTAGTAAAGGGTTTTCTCCGACTGGTGAGGGGTGATTCCAGTGGCAAAGGAAAGGCCAAGTTCCTCGGCTATTCTCCGAGCCGCCTCGGAGACTTCGATCCCTTGCAGCTCCGCCACCATCCTTACTGGAGATCCACGAAAACCACACGTAGGGGTGTGACACCGTCCGCCCGTCCTTCCTGTAAATGGAAAAACTGGGGTCTCGGTCTTCGTGCTCTGGATGGGGGCATCGGTACGACGATCCCACCTTCTTGGAACCAATAATTCGAGCGAGCTGGCCTGGTGTGATGCTCTCAGCGATTCGATCAAAGTTGATACCCATCATGGCGGCCCCGTAATTTGAAGAAAGTCAGCCGGATGGGCGATAATTGGGCCCATCCGCGCGATCCATTAGTTAGAGGCCCAGACGGCAAAACCTTACCTTTGCCGTCTGGACGCTGTTTCCTGTTCACTGAGCGCGACTCGGTGGCGGGAGACTCGATGGCGCGAGGCAATCCAATCATTCACTTCGGACTCGACCCACCCGACTATCTTCGAGGTGATCTGCCGTCGCTGCGGAAATTCTCCAGCGGCTTCCAATCGCCAGATCGAGACCCGGGAAAGGCCAACTTTTTTCGGTTAACTCGGGGACGCGTAGAATCCTCATTGCTAGAGCTCCTTCCACACGATTTCATCATAACCCTTACTTTTAAGGAAAAAGGTTTCTTGTATATCTAACGCTTATAACATATTCTTACGCCGTGAAGTTTTAAAACGCTTATAATGGCATGGCAATGCGGACAGCGGAGGAAAGAATCAAGTTTGCCGCCGATTTGGCGGCTAAGAACCTCGACTCACAGAGGGACGGAGACTGGTTAAACCTCAAGCAAGAGTTCGGGGTATTCCTTCATGGGGAGAGGGGCTTTCCTCAGACGAGGGATAGTCTGGATGGGATCATTGTCTCTGCGATCGAGCGGCCCCTGGCTCAGGACTACACCCGGGAGGACTTCCTGAAGCTCCAGGAGGAGATTAGGAAGTTTCTAATGCCCCTTGCTCGCTCTGGCACCTTGGGAAAAGCTTCCCCTGCCAGAGTTCAAGAAATCCGACCGGCACCAATCACGCTCGACTGGTCGGTAGTGCCCGCTGGAAACCAGGCCCAGATCGTCGCGAGCGGGTCTGTGCGGGATTGCTGTTTGACCCGGCTGCTCTTTTTATTAGCCGGAAGGCCCCAGGGAAAATTTTGATCTGCCCTGCCTGCACGAGCGTCTTTTTTAAGGAGGGGAAGATGGTTTACTGCTCCCGGCGTTGTGCGAATCGAATGGCAGCGCGACAGTTCCAGAAGGGAAAAGCGGCCAAAAATGCCCGCTAAGCCCCGTCTCCAACTTCCCCCCAGCGACAAATCAGCGCTGAGATCCAACCGAAGAAATAAACCGTAAAGTATTGATATTCTTTATGATATAGGTGGTGAGCCGCCGGGGAATCGAACCCCGAACCTACTGATTAAGAGTCAGTTGCTCTGCCAATTGAGCTAGCGGCCCACACTCCGTTGGGAGGCGTAGTTTAGCACGGCGGAGGACGGTTTCGAAAGTGGACCGAGGTAGTCTGGACGGTATCCCTCTTCCCAGCCTGATGGTCCAGGAGCCGGGATCGGAGGAGTAGCAGGAAATTTGCCCCTGGCGTTGACTATTTTTGGAAATTGATGGAGCTGCCACCTATACTCTGACGCATGAGGGCGGGTATTTTCTCTTCTCCCCGAAAGGCTTGGACCGCTGTGTTCCTGTACACCGTTTTCCTTTACAGCACGCTGGTCCTTGCCTTTGATCTCTACGTGAGTCTCTTTGACCGGATGGGTCGAGAGTTCATGGACAATCTGATGAGCTGGATGTATCTGCCTCTGGGACTCATCCTCATTGCTCTCATATTTGTCTTCTTCCCACGTCGGATAGGGGCCTATGTGGCTTTCTTGCTAATCGCCCTGGCTTTCATTTGCTGCCTGCAGTTTCTTGCCGTTCCCGCGAAACGCTTTCACTTTCTACAGTACGGTCCCCTGACGGTTTTGGTTTTCGATGCCCTCCGTTTTCGCTGCCACGACCGCTATCACTACGTCTGGACCCTCTTGATCGTGGCGTTCCTGGGCCTGGGAGATGAAACCGTTCAGGGGATTTTTCCCGATCGCCACTTCGGCATGCCGGACGTCGTGCTCAACTCGGTGGCTGGACTCCTCACACTAGCCTTCCTCGGTTTCGTCGTCGGAGACGAGCACTATCCCTGGGGTAGACGCAGCGGTAAGCAGTCGCCGTAAGGGAAAGCAAGCGTTAAATCGCAGCCGGGAGAACACCTATAATGTCGTAGGTTGTGAGAATGAATAGGCTTTTCTGGGTTGTTGGCTTCGTTATATTGATGGCCGCACCTGCCGTAGCTGGCCATTTTTTTCTGCCTTCTCGCAGTTTCTTCTACTACCGGCCCGAAAACTTCCTTTACGGTCAATATGGGGCCTCCTGCGGCTATTCCCCCTTTTCCTATCGCCAGCCGACTGTAGCCGTCACTCCCCTGCTTCGGCCGCGCTACACCGTCCAGCGACCTCTGGTTCGGGCGGTTGTGGGTTCCACGGGTGTGCGGATCATACCGACTGCCTCTCAGGTGGTCTTTGATGTCGTCCCGCCCTCGGCCCTGGTCTATGTGGACGGCCGCTTGATGGGCAGCGCCCGAAGCTTTGGCAGTGAAGAGACTTCCTGTCCCTTGGACGAAGGGGTCCACGTTCTGCGCGTGGAGGCATCCGGCTACCAGAGTTATGAAGCTGATCTCGAGACGATTCCGGGTCGCACGATTAGTATCGACATTTCTTTAGAGAGAGCAGGCCAGGAAGCAAGGCGGGGAGACTCAGACAGCCGCTAGTGTTTTCTGATCTGAAACTTCAAGAATTCATCGCACGTCGAAACGTCTGAACGTCGCACATCTCTACCCTCCGAACAGCGTGGTGAACGGGACCTGTCCTACGCCGAAGGCGTTAATGCGGGTAGCCCAGAGTTGCAATGCGAAGCGAGCTACCCTGGGTCAGGTCGTTCAAAAGAATGTCCTGCCCCGGAGGGGTTATTGCCGACCGAAAATGAGTTGGCACTTCATTTTAAGATTTGGATGAGAAAATGAAGGAATCCAAGGAACCTATTGATTTAGACTTGGATATGGACTTTCTCAGGCGATTGTCCGAAAACCGTGGCGGTGGCCTCCGTGCCGCCGTTTTTCGAGCCAAAGGCT
>CAUZIZ010000271.1:0-4696 GCA_963579905.1 Acidobacteria bacterium UBA6911
GCTTCTTCTCAATCTCCTCTCCACCGCGTTAGCGTGGCGGTGGGGCGCACGCGAGCGATCTTCCAGCCCCAACCACCCTTCTTTTTCGTAACGCCCAATCCACTTGTACACCGTCTTCCGACTCACCCCCATGAAGCAGGGAAAGGATCCCTCTCGTCCCCATCGAGTCGGGCCTTGGGTAGTCGTCCATATGCCTCTTCCAGCTTTCCCATCAGTTTCAAGACCTCAGACAGATTCGCCCGTTCCGCGGCTGCCAGTTCCGGCTCATCTTCGCCGAGCGGTGATGTTTTCGTCGGAGAGGCCTCCAGCAACGTCTCCGCGGCGTCAGGCGATGTTGTTGCTGCCGCAGTTGCCGTCGGAGAGACTCCCAGTAACGTCTTCAGGGTGTCCGATGTTGTTGCCGTCTCTCCGTCCACGCGGAGGGCCTCTTCTCGCAGGGCGAAATACAGGGCGACAGCCAGGACTGCAGAGGCGGCCGCAGCAAGGAAGACCAGTTCCCGTCGAGGGGGCCATCTGACTGCACGTTCCCGCTCGGCGATTCCCTCTTCGGCAAGCTTGGGGATCTCTCTTAGCCTGCCGCGATTCAGATCCAGTTGGAGTCCCTCCGCTGCAGTCTTCTGCGCGGTCTCATAATCCCGGTTTTCGAGCTGACTGGTAGCGGCAGCTGCCAACTCCTCCTGTTGGTGGCTCTTTTCCAACTCAGTCTGGTCCTGCTCCCGAATGTCCTTGAACCGGCTGTTATCCGGATCCAATGCTAGCGCCTTCGAGGCGGTTTCCACACAGGCCACGTGATCGCCGCTCTGGAGTTATCGCGACGCTTCCACCCAAGAATTTTCGAGGCGTCGCCTTCGCTCCTGTGCCTGCAGAACCCGATCTCGAATCTCTCTAGCCCGAGGATGTTGGGGATCCGAGTCCAAGACTTCGCCGCAAAGCTCAAGACACTTTGTTTCGTCGTGTTGCAACAAGGATTCAGCGAGGTTGAGCCTTTCTTCGAGCCGGCGGGCGCTGAATCTCCAAGCCCTGCTCGAAGGAGGACCGAGGCCCCTCCGCCTCTTCAGTTGCTCCGACCGTGCTTTTGGGTGGAACGTCAGTCAGGTTAGTGAGCGCAGCCGCCATGTCCGCACAAGCTGCTAAAGCGGTCTTCAGGATCTTTGGTGAGAGCCTGCAACACGACCCTTTCGGTGACCGCCCCGACCCCCCGATTGTCCAGAGGAGAAGGTAGCCTTTTCTTATGCCCCTCCATAATGGTGTAATCCGACGTACCCTCCTCTCGGCTCCCGAATGGCAGCCGGCCAGCTAGCATTTCGTAGAGTACAACCCCGAAACTGTAGATATTTCAGCGACGATCGATTGGCTTGCCACTGACCTGCTCCGGGCTCATGTACTCGGGTGTGCCACCCCCCTGTGTCCCAACGACCGTGATTCGTCTCCTCTCCGTCGCTAAGGCCATACCAAAATCCCCTAGATACGCACGCCCCTCTGGGCCTAGCAGAATATTAGAGGGCTTGACGTCGCGATGGATGACGTGGTGCGTTTCATGGGCATAATTCAGCGCATCGAGCACCTCCCGAGCGATGCGGAATGTGTCGCTAAGCGGCAGGCGGCCGGATTTGTATATCAGGTCTTTCAGTGAACCACCCCCAACGTAGTTCATCACGATGAAGTACCTGCCGCTCTCGAAGAAAAACTCATGCACGGGTACGATATGATCATGGTTTGAACGAAACATGATCTGCGCTTCACGGAGGAAACGTTGCCGAAGCTCCTCGTTGCTGGAAAAGTGTGGATGCATGGCTTTGATCGCAGCGGTCGCTTCCAGGTGCACATGCTCCGCTCGCCACACCTGACCCGCCCCGCCTGTGCCAATCAGCTTATCCAAAACATAATCGCGAATCTGCTGTCCGGCTTCCATGATCGAATCCTTGCGGAAGTATATGAATCAGTGTACTAAGATTGGCCAAGAATATTTTAAATTTTGATTTCCACCGGTCGCCTTACCGATGATCTGGTTGGCGCTGCTCGACAAAACCGTGACCGTAGGGAGCGGAATCCAGCAACACGGCTGCCAAGGGAGGTTGTGTGGCTACCCGGTGCTCGCGTTCCTTCTCATTGGGTCGCACACTCCCCCGATTGATGATGGCCCATCAGTCTGACCGGTCTGGAGGAATGGAATACTTTTCGGTTTTTCAGACTCACTCGTTCCAGCGCCGGGCGCCGCTGGTTCGAATCACCTCATCTACACAAACTAGGATGCGGAGGCTACGCAGACCTTGTCTGGTTGAATGCGCTTCCGTTCTCTTCCATCTGGAAAGCTTTCTACGGGATAATTTGGTGAAAATTACCTGATATGCCCGGTTGACAAACCGTGTTTGAGCCTCCTCTATAGGGACATCGATATTGAAGCGTTCGTGAAATTTCTGGCTCATGGGCTAGAAAAATGGCACCTATTTGGCACCAGACGACATTAGGGGGCAAAAAGGCGGCGAGTTACTGAGGCTGTATGCTTCCGGTAAATCATTGAAAGTAAGAAATTAAGGGGTGGTGCCGGAGGGGATATTCGACGAGTCGAATATCCCCTCGTGCTGACTATTTACGTAACCTCTATATTTCTACACGTTTACGACATCTGTCCACTAGAGTCAAGACCAGCCAGTATCATCCAGTGACAGAGAGTTCGTTAGCCTTTCGTTAGCTATTTCGGTCCGTCCTCAGACACGAACCTTGTTCTATCGTAGTGTGTGCATGTTTGAAAACACTACGATTGATATCCGCATGGCTAAAACAACCACGATCGCTTTTCGCGTTACTCAGCGAATTTATGAGCGCCTTGGGTACGAGGCTAAGCGAAAGGGTGTTTCAATTTCTGATTTGGCGCGGGATAAGGTCGCAGGTACACCGGAGCTGTTACCAAGTACCCAGCACTTGACGAAAGCCTATTCCGAAGGTCTCGGGATTCCTGAGCCTATCTTCATTGAAAATATCGTGATCCGTTATTTGGCCGAGAAGGCCGCAATGAGGCAGGTGTGGGGAGAAGCGCCTGACGTGCTTCCTGAATTTACTCTGACGCCGTCGGGCCCGCTGACGGGTGAGCAACTGACAGATTTTCTTATTGGCCATTTTCGTAACCGATTCGAGCGCCAAAGGGAATCAATCCTGGAGGCCAACGAACACTGGGGGAATTCGCCAGAGGATCAGAATTGGCTTGACGACCGACGGCAGCGAAGAAAGCAGACCCCCCTGGAGGAGAGCCTGAAAGACTTGCCGGCAGTCGCACTCGAAGGCATCGAGCATCACCGCATCTGCAAGGAGATCGAGCGAGGGAAGGCGAAGAGGCAGCTCTCGCCTACCACCATGCATATATCGATCGCAAGCGGCAACGAAGAAACCTGGAGTCCCATGAGGATGCAGATCTCCAGGACGACTAATTTCGAGGATCTCCCTGAGCTTATGACCCCAGAGGAGGTGCAAGCCTTTCTCGGAGTCGGGCGCACGACCATTTACGCGCTCCTTCGCCAGGACGAGCTTCCGCACATCAGGTTCGGGCGACGGATCTGGGTGCCGAAGGAGGGGCTACTGCCCAGGTCCCAGGGATCATCCTGAGGAGGGCGGCGGGACCTTGATGACCCCCGCCGCCCCGAAACAAAAAGAAAGGAAAGTCGAGTGTATCCCAAACCTCAGTCAAATCAATCGGGTTTTCGGCAGCGACAACCGCAGCTGCTACCGATCCAAACGCCAATGACCCTATCGAAAGTCTCTTGCAGCTCGTCGAGGAAATCGCGTTGGGTCAAGACCGGCATTCCACCCAGCTCATCGATGCTATCGGGCGACTGGAAGGCGCTATCTGGCAGGTGGAGCAGGTTGTCATACCTAGGTTTTCCACGCTCCTGGAGCAGGCATCAATTCACCTAACTGAGCAGGACATCAGGAGCGTAATGGAGGAGGCCCTGGATAGGGAGAAGCGGCTCAGGAAGTCCGAGAGGGGAAATGGAAGACCAAGACCTTCCTGAAGGCTTTCGAGAGGTGCTCGACGAAGATCCGTGGTTGCTGGATCTGTGGAATGGACAGGTTGAAATACCAGATTCGCGTGCGATGGATCTCGGGTTGCTCCGCCATCTCAGGGAGTCGGGCTATGATTTCCAATATGACGAGCTCAAGAGAATCATTTCAGCCTTCTCTCATGGGGCTGCCGGAAGCGAGAACGGTGGGTATGTAGACGAGACACTACGGAGAGCTGGGTTTCTCCGGTTTTCCACGATCGCGGACGTTCTGAAGCGGACTCCGAGAGTAGAGTACGCATGGGAACCCTACCTCCCGAGGGGCTACCTGACCACCGCTGTCGGTGACCCAGGAGCAGGGAAAAGCGCGTTGGTACTGGATGTCTGCGGGCGGCTGCTAACCGGTGGTGATTGGCCTGATGGGTCAGCCCTGCACTAAGGGAGATTGTGTCATCTGGGCCGATACCGAAAGCACGCAGGTGCTCCTCGCTCAGAGGGTCCAGGATTGGGACCTGTCCACTGATCGGATACTCATTCCGCTAGCGGACGCGCTCGGCGACTTTCGCGTGGATGATGCGAAGGAGTGGGGGGAGTTGTCCAGCAAGGTTGACACGCTCGGGGATCCGCTTCAGATGAACAACATCGGCCAGCGAGAGTTCAACAAGATCATCGAAGCCGCCAGCATCCGACGAATCAAGTTC
>CAUZIZ010000272.1:0-4659 GCA_963579905.1 Acidobacteria bacterium UBA6911
CCTCCGGGACTCCGGCTCCAGGTGATCGATTCGCAGCCCCATCTCGCCTCCTGGGAAGGCGCGTTGTCCGAATCACTCACGCTGTTGTTCGGCCCTACCATCACTTTCCTCTACAATAGTTACAGAATGCTGCCGGGATAGGCTGATCCCCGAAAAGACGGTCCTCCCGATCCGTCCTGCCCGGCATCCTTCCTCAAAATCGGGAGTCACGATGGGAGGTGGCATGTCGAAGGGCCAGCCCAGCGCTCGAACGCAATCAGATTCTCACTCCAGACCCGCACTGGCTGATCTCCGCGAGAAGTTGGCAGCGGAGAGAAAGCACATTTCAGAGAATCCATCTGATCTTCAACAGACGTACAGGGATGCACGAGGGCAGGTGGACAGGCTCGGGCTAGAGGTCGAGAAGTACGGGCAGAAGTTTCAGGACCTCTATAGAATCGCACCCACTTTGAAAGATTACTTGGATGCAGTCGGTGAGCAGGCGATCCAAGGAGATGAGATTGTCATCGATCCCTACACTGGAGGGGAGACGACAAGAGTGTTCCAGATTGATTCAGGACTTGACGCTGGGGATAGGAGAGCTTTGACCGAAGCAAAGGCTCTCATGCATCCCTACTCGATCGCGAAGGAAAGGCGTGACCTCTGGGTCGAGCATCAGAAGTTCCTTCAAGTAGTAGCTGCCGAACAAGGTGTGTCGCTCGACGCCGACAAGGAGGGAGTCGAGTACGGGGACCCTGCCGGAACCGTACTCCCCAAGCCGCCTCAGGCTGGAGTCGACGAAGGACAGCTCCAGACCGTCGTTCGAAAGCAGGGTAAAGAACTGTGCATCGCGGTCTCGTACCAGAAGGCAGGGCAGCGGGACTTGGGAAGACTGGCAAGGATGCTAAAGAACAAAGCGCACATCCAGTACTCCGGAGGGAAGTACTCAGATCCCCTGTCCTGGCACACAAACGATCCCCATGGATTCAAGAATCACATCTACTACCTGCGAAAGAAAGCACGGGACACGAGGAGCTGGGATTTGATACCAGATAACTATTACCGCTCATACACCTAACCCGCCTTAGAGGTCTTAAAAAGGTCCGCCTAGAAGTCTGTCAAAAGTCCGAATCAAGTCGGAAGTGCAGAAGAAATATCTCCCTATAATCTTTTCCTCCTCAGTAGGTTAGCCCTCCCCTCCTAATCTTTTCTTACGTTGGAATTGATACTTAAACCACTCCACGTAGCATAGAGTTCATGAGACAGAAAACCAATTTCAAGCTGAAGGCCATGCGGGGCTTGCGTGGGCTTCGACAGGGGGATCTGGCAGGCAAAATCGGGAGGAGCCAGAGCTGGTTGCGTCAACTCGAAAGGGGAGACATCGATCCGACAGAAATTGATGTCGCATTGATCTGTCGCGCACTCAACGTTCTCCCGGAGGCCATTCTTGCGGACAACGATTCTGGGTCGACCTGCCGGAAAGGAAGAGAACCGGTAGAGATTATCGAGGTAACTGATGCCTGATTTTGCTCACACCTGCTCCCTGACGCCCGAAATCCCCTCCAAATCAGTTCAGGTCACCATTCCGAAGAGTTGGGCCAAGGACATCGATAGGGTGGTTCGTTCACCGCGGTTCCCCTATCGGAACAGGGCTGAGGTTCTACGCCATGCAATCTATTTGCTGCATCTTCAGGTCTCAGGCAGGCCAGGTGTTGAACGTCTTCTCCAGGACTTCGAGGAGTGGGAGCAGTGGTATCAGTCCTTCTCGGCCAGGTTGTGGCCGGTGATCCGATCTCACTTGGCAAGGGGGAAGCCTGGAATCAAGTACGCCCGTCGGTTTGTGAGACGCATCCAGGAAAACTTGCGACTGGTTTCCGATGACTTCTGGCGCGAGCGATGCCTCCAACACCTGGATCGATGCTACGGGTACCTGATGTGTGCCGACACTCAGACAGATCAGGAGGATTCGGAGGGATGACCAGGGAAGTACTTCCGGTTGAGGAAGCCATCACCGCACTCCTGTTGGAGATCCCGCCGGATACCGACAGCAAACAGCTACCCTCACAACTTGACGGTGTCCTGAAACTCCTGGCTCAGATGGATAAACCCCTTGCCGAGGCCTATCTCCGTAGCGACATCAAAGCTCGCTTCAAGCTTGTCAATTCTGAGGTGGACGCCTACCGGAGAGTTTACGAGAGGTGCCGCACGGAGCACCTGTCATCCGATGCCCTCGAGAAGGGCTCCTTGGGAGCCGACAATATGGGCTATCAGAGGAAGGCGGGTGGCCTCGTACAACTGAGAGCCCAAAATCCCGGTTGTGGATACGTACTATTGACAAACTTCGACGCCGCCATCGTTTCGGAAGTGATCCGCGATGATGGTGTTGAGTCTCAGCGTTTATTTGAAGTAGAGGCGGGACTTGATGGCAAGACCCAGCGGTTCATGGTCCCGGCCAACCGCTTCGGGACAATGCAGTGGGTACCCGAGAACCTGGGTGCGGAGGCCGTCGTCTACGTTGGGGCGAAGGACCACGCCCGCGCCGCCATCCAGATTCTCTCTGAGCGTGTGCCCAAGAGGTGGGTCTTCACCCATACCGGATGGCGCGACATTGACGGGCACTGGGTCTATCTACACGCTGGTGGTGCGATTGGTCCGATTGGTCCGGATTCTCAGATAGAGGTGCGTCTTGAGGGTTCGCTCACACGGTATCAACTCAAGGAAACGGAGGGTGCGTCTTCGGCAGTCCGAGCAAGCCTGCAGTTTCTTGATCTGGGTCCCGATTCCATTGTCTTCCCCATCTATGCGGCCATCTGGCGAGCTCTACTTGGGGATCCGGACTTCAGTGTTCATCTGGCCGGTCCTACTGGTACGGGAAAGACAGAATTGGCGGCTTTGGCCCAACAGCACTATGGAGCCAGCATGGACTCCCGCCACCTGCCTGCGAACTGGTCCTCGACAGGGAACGCTCTTGAGGCCCTGGCATTTGCAGCCAAAGATGCCCTTCTGGTGATAGATGATTTTGTCCCCACAGGGACAGGGGCTGACGTCTATCACTTAAACCAGAAGGCCGACCGGGTACTCAGAGCGCAAGGCAACATCACAGGTCGGCAACGGATGAGGGACGACACCACCTTGAGACCGGAGAAGCCACCCAGGGGGTTGATCTTGTCGACCGGAGAGGATCTCCCAAGGGGACACTCCCTCCGTTCACGTCTCTTCGCTGTCAGTCTCGGTCCTGAGGATCTGGAGTGGGAGAAGGTCAGTGACTGCCAACGCAACGCTCAAGCCGGTCTCTTCTCACAAGCGCTTGCGGAGTATGTCTTCTGGCTTTCCCTCCGGTATGAGAACGTCCAGAAAGACTTGCCGCCTGAAATCCAGGAGCTTCGGCAAGAAGCATTCCTGCAGGGAATGCACAGGAGAACCGCGACCATTGTCGCTAATCTTGCCCTGGGGTTTCGTTATTTCCTCGGGTTCCTGGATGATATAGGGATTCTCGACCCAAACCAGAGGGAGGTCCTCTGGCAGCGGTGTTTAAAAGCTCTGCACGAGACCGCCTCGGCGCAATCCCAGTTCCAACTCGCAAGCGAACCAGTCGAACGCTTTCTGGAACTGCTGCGAGCGGCACTAACAAGCGGACGAGCGCACATCGCCGATCAACACGGAGAGTCCCCCCTGGCCCCCAGGCCGTGGGGTTGGCGGCAATACACGATAGGTAAAGAAGGGGAGACCGAGTGGCGTCCTCAGGGCGACCGCATTGGTTGGGTCTATGGCGAGGACTTATACCTGGAACCGGAGGCAGCCCACAGTGTTGCGGGACGCCTGGCTCGGGACTCCAATGAAACACTGCCGGTTTCGAGCAAGACCCTTCACAAGCGTCTGGACGAGCGCGGACTGCTCTTGACGAAGGATCGGGAAGACCGACTGCTGGTGAGGAAGGCGCTCGGGGGCGCGAGAAGGAGTGTGCTGCATTTGCACGCAGATAGCCTCCTCCTATTGGAAGAACCGGACCAATCGGACCGAACGGACAAAGCAGAGACAGACAATTCAACTGCGTTTGGGTCCCAGAAGGAAGAACCAGTTCCCGAAGAACTGCACAAGCGAATTAGTGCGCGATACGTTAGGCGGAGCGACCGACCCACAGGCTAGATCTCGGATCCACTAGTGGCTGGTGGAGGTGGGCTTCCGCGAAAAGAGGCGGTCGTAGTTCATCCAGTCATTCTTATGAGTGGGGGGGCTACGAGATACCAGTGTTGCGAATGCAAGCACCCGCAGGCTGACTCGAATTCAGGAAGGCCAAGAGAAGCCAGCAGAGGCTGACCCGGTATGGAACAGTTACTGACTGTCCAGGACGTTGCGAAACTAATGAGGATTGCCCCTCAGACCGTCTACAAGTGGGTCAAGGAGCGACGCCTTCCTCATGTCATCTTATCGGTAGGTCCTAGGAAAGAGTGCGTGCGATTCCGGCCCCGAGCAATCGAACAATGGCTTACAGAGCGGGAAAGGGAATCCAAGAATCGGCCCACGAAATGGGATCTTCGATAGATAGCATTCAGTGGCGTCGACACCCAGGTGGAAAAAGACAAAATCTC
Organism: Acidobacteria bacterium UBA6911; assembly: GCA_963579905.1. GTDB lineage: Bacteria > Acidobacteriota > UBA6911 > RPQK01 > JAJDTT01 > CAUZIZ01. The sequence continues at coordinate 4,569 of CAUZIZ010000272.1, forward strand.
CCATCCTTTCGAGCAAGATCCGCCCGAGCTCTAAATGATTCATTCCCGGTCACAATTTTTCGAACTTTTTTTGATCCTCAGATCGAACTTT
>CAUZIZ010000273.1:0-4651 GCA_963579905.1 Acidobacteria bacterium UBA6911
CGGGGATCACCCCCTGAGGGACGAAATCTTCTGTTCCTGTCATCTTTCACTCTCCTCGCTGGGACCCACGTCAGGGCCGGACATCGCCCGCCTAGTAGAAAGTCATCGCCTGTCTCTGTCAACCCTCTCGATGAGTAGAGGATAGTGGATACCGGAGCAGGGTTCGAGGCGAGTTTCGCTTAAAGGAGTCCGTGACGTAACGACTCCGTTTTTCTCGGGGCAGGGTAGACTAGCATGATAGGATTTGGGGGACAGACTGAGACAGGTGTTTGCCATGCTGATCATCGACTGCCACGCCCATGTATACGCTCCAGACGAGGAACGGTATCAGCCCGCCCAGAACCCCCTGCGCGTGCCCGGCGGTGGCGGTGCGGTCCAAGACCTTGGAAAGATCAGCCGGGCCAACGGCGTCGCGGCGGTTCGTGCCGTCCAGACGGTTTCCTTCTACGGCTACGACAATCGCTATCTGTGCGACGTAGCCCGAGCCAATCCTGACTGGGTTTCCGGCGTGTGTACCCTCGATCCGGATGACCCTCATAGCCCTGGCTATCTGCAGCAGTTCGTGCGCGGGTCTGGGGTAAAGTCCCTACGCAGCATCCCAGGACGCTCCCGGACTACATTTGACGATCAGGCCGTTCGCGGGCTCTGGCAGGAGTCGGCAGATCTCGGTATCACGGTCGATCTGTTCCTGATGAACCTGGAATGGGTCGAAGGAGCCGTCAGACTTCTGCAGGAGTTCCCGGATCTAACGGTTGCCTTGTGCCACTGTATGGACATCAAACCTGGGCCGGCCTATGAGAAGACGCTCGACCAGGTCCTGCGGCTCGCGCGCTTCAAGAACCTGTACGCCAAGGTGGACTTCATCAGTACCGGCACCGAGACAGGCTATCCTGGCGCCGACCTGCAGGCTGCGGCACTGCAGATCATCGAAGCCTACGGCTGGGAGCGCTGTGTCTGGGGCAGCAACTTTCCCAATAAACTCTGGACGCCCAAACTGACCTATGCCGAGCACCTGCGAATCTTCCAGGAGGTACTTCCCCTGAGTAGTCGGGCCCGGGCTGGCGTTCTGGGGGAGACTGCCCGTCGGCTCTGGTTTTCCCACTTGCAGCACTCTGATTCGACGGCTTCCAATCATAGCGAGTATCTCACCTGATGCTTCTGATCAAGCGTCTTCTGGCCGCCAATCGAAGTGAGATTGCGATTCGGGTGTTCCGTACTGCTCACGAACTTGGCATTCGCACGGTGGCCCTGTATTCGCATGAAGATCGCTATGCTCTGCACCGTTTCAAAGCGGACGAAGCCTACCTGGTTGGGCGTCCAGGCGAGCCGCTAAGGTCCTATCTGAACGTTGACCAAATCATTGAGTTGGCCCGACGCCAGCGGATCGATGCCGTCCACCCTGGTTATGGCTTTCTCTCAGAGAACGCCGGCTTTGCGCGGGCCTGCCGGGAAGCGGGAATCATCTTCGTCGGACCGCCTCCCGAATTATTGGAGCAGCTGGGGGATAAGATATCCGCTCGCAAGGTAGCCCAGAAGTGCGGCGTTCCCGTTCTTGCCGGTAGCGAAGAGGCGATCCGCAATGTGGCCGAAGGCAAGCGGCTATCTGGAAAACTGGGTTACCCGGTCATCTTGAAGGCTGCCCTCGGCGGCGGTGGTCGGGGGATGCGAATCGTGCGAAAGGCCAGCGAGTTTGCGGCCGCTTTCGAAGTAGCTCAGAGGGAGGCCCAGACCGCCTTCGACAACGGCGTGTTGCTTGTGGAGAAGTACATCGAAAGGGCTCGCCACGTTGAAGTACAGCTGTTGGGTGACAAGTATGGCTCGCTGGTCCATCTTTTCGAACGCGACTGTTCGGTGCAGCGCCGCCATCAGAAAGTGGTTGAAATCGCTCCCGCACCGGCCCTGGGTGGACTCCGAGACCGCATCTACGAAGCAGCGCTAGCGATCGGGCGCGAGGTGGACTACGAAAACGCGGGGACCGTGGAGTTTCTGCTGGATGTTGATAGCAACGAGTTCTACTTTATCGAGGTTAATCCACGCATACAGGTTGAGCATACTGTCACCGAACAGGTGACGGGGATCGACATAGTGAAGTGTCAGATACTGATTTCACAGGGCGCTTCGCTCTCCGACCCGGAAATCGGCCTGGCATCGCAGGCCAACGTGCGTACCAACGGTTTCGCGGTGCAATGTCGGGTTACGACCGAAGATCCGGCCAATGATTTCCTGCCCGACCATGGGCGCATATCGCACTATCGATCCGCGGCGGGAATGGGAATTCGACTCGACGCGGGCACTGCCTTCTCCGGTACCTCGGTGACGCCTTTCTACGATTCGCTCCTGGTGAAGGTTACCGCGTGGGGGCACAGGTACCTCGACGCCACCCGGCGCATGGAGCGGAGCCTGCAAGAATTTCGGATTCGCGGAGTCAGAACCAACATTCCTTTTCTCACCAAACTGATGGTGCACCCTTCGTTCATAGCCGGGGGTTGTACGACCAGCTTCATCGATGAGACTCCCGAGCTGTTCAAGTTCCCTGAGCGCCGCGACCGAGCCACAAAGGTGCTGACTTTTCTGTCTGAAATGATCGTCAACGGGAACCCACTGGTGAAGGATCGTCCCCGATCCACCCGGCGGACGCCAGCCCCGGTGCCTTCGTTTCACCTCGACCCCGGCGGAGGGACTCGTGTGACTGGGGGCAGCGCACCGCTGTCGATCGAATCGAGGCTGGAGAGCCTGGACTCCATTCCCTCCGGCACGCGCCAGCTTCTGGAGTCCCTGGGCCCAGAGGGCTTCGCGAAGTGGATCCTGGAGCAGGACCGTCTTCTGCTGACCGATACGACCTTTAGAGACGCTCACCAATCGTTGTTTGCCACCCGCTTTCGGACGTCCGACCTGCTAAACATCGCCGAAACCTACGCCCGCCTCTGTCCCGGATTATTCTCCCTCGAGATGTGGGGTGGTGCGACCTTCGACACAGCGATGCGCTTCTTGAAGGAATGTCCTTGGGAGCGGTTGGTCGACCTGCGTGAGCGGGTTCCGAACATCCTTTTCCAAATGCTCTTGAGATCTTCCAACGCTGTCGGCTACACCCACTATCCAGACAATGTCGTCAAGGAATTTGTGGTGGAAGCAGCCGCAGCCGGTATGGACGTGTTTCGGATTTTCGATGCACTCAACATCACCTCCAACATGCGTGTCGCGATGGAGGCTGTGCAGAAGACGGGAAGGCTGTGCGAAGCCGCGATCTGCTACAGCGGCGATATCCTGGATCCCGATCGTACCAAGTACGATCTGCAGTATTACGTCGACCTGGCACGGCGACTGGAAGGCATGGGAGCCCACATCCTGGCGATCAAGGACATGGCTGGATTGTGTAAGCCTTACGCCGCCCAGCTACTGGTCAAGACCCTCAAGCAGGAGATCGGTATCCCCGTCCATTTCCACACGCATGACACCGCCGGCCTACAGTCCGCCTCGATTCTGAAGGCTTCTGGGGAAGGATTGGACATCGCTGATGCAGCGTTTGCACCGCTCTCGGGAGGCACCTCGCAACCGAACCTGAACACGCTGGTCGAGTCACTGAGATTCACAGGACGTCACACTGAGCTGCGCGCCGATTTTCTCGACCTGATTGCCGAATATTGGCAGGGGGTTCGAGAGTTTTATCTACCCTTCGAGAGTCCGGTGCCGGCAGCGGGAGCCGATTTGTACCGGCACGAAATGCCCGGAGGGCAGTACACGAACCTGATGGAGCAGGCACGCGCACTCGACCTGGCCGACCGTTGGCCCGACGTCAGCCGGATGTACGCCGATGTAAATCAGCTGCTGGGAGACATAGTGAAGGTCACGCCCACTTCAAAAGCGGTAGGTGACCTGGCGCTCTTCCTGGTTGCGAACAACATCACCACTGACGATGTACTGAATGGAGAACGTGAGCTGACCTATCCCCAATCCGTCATCGATCTCCTCGACGGAAGCATGGGGCTGCCGAAGGGAGGTTTCCCCGCCAAGGTCCGCAAGCGGATTCTGGGCGACCGAAAGCCGGTCCGGGGAAGACCTGGTGATCTGCTGCCACCTGCGGACTTCGAGCAGACGGCCGCCGCAGTCCGGCGTTTTCTCCGCCGCGAACCAAAGCGCCGCGAGCTGGTTTCCTACCTGCTCTATCCTGAGGTGTATCAGCAGTTCGTTGCCCACCAGCAGCAGTACTCCGACACCAGCGTACTACCGACACCTGTGTTCTTCTTCGGGATGGAAGTGGACGAAGAAATCGCCGTCGAAATCGAATCGGGAAAGACCTTGATCATCAAATTGATCACGGTTGGTGAACCGAGTGCCGAGGGTCAGCGCACGGTCTTCTTCGAACTGAACGGTCAGCCTCGTGAAGTGAATGTGCCCGACCGATCGCTTAATCGGCAGGTTTCCACCCGCGTCAAGGCCAAGCGCAGCGATTCGAGTCAGATCGCAGCCCCTATGCCTGGCATGGTCGTCAGCGTAGAGGTCCGTGAAGGCGACCAGGTCCTCAAGGGTCAGAAGCTGCTGACACTGGAGGCGATGAAGATGCAGACAGAAATCGTCGCCGAGCACGAAGGCCAGGTTGCCCGACTCCTCGTCGGTCCGGGATCACAGGTCGAAAGGGACGACCTGCTGCTGT
>CAUZIZ010000274.1:0-4547 GCA_963579905.1 Acidobacteria bacterium UBA6911
CCAGGAAACATGCAAGGAGGGCATCGAGGAGCGACTACACAGTATGGGACTTGGTCAGATCCGGGTGATCACAGGCGATTTTGAGAAGGCCGACCTGGTCTCGCCGCAGGTGCTCCCCCTCCTCCACCAATCTTTTCAAGCACTTAGCCAGATTGGTCAGACCCTGAAATATTGACTGTGTCACTTTTTGTGTCACTTCGGAGGGCAGAATCGAGGATTCTGATAGCCCTTGCCCGGTGATCGGGGGCCAGGTGAGCATATTTCATGGTCAGGGTGGCGTGACCGAGCAGCTCCTGAACGGTCTTGATGTCCACGCCTGCCATGACCAGATGCGAAGCGAAGGTATGCCTCGTGTCGTGAAATCTGAAGTCGTCAACTCCCGCTCTGTCGACCGCTGCATGGAACTGCTTCTTGAAGTCCACCCAGCAGGTCCCTGTTCTGGGTGATACGAAGACATATCCCCTCTGGAAACGCGAAGGAAGAACCCGCAAGGTCTCATACAGAGTGTCATCAATCGGGATCGTCCTCGTCTTCCCGCTCTTTGACTCCGGAACCGTGATTATCCTGTTCTTCAGATCCGCATCAGCCTATTTTAGGTTCAGGATTGCTCCTCGCCTCATGCCGGTGTGAAGTGCAGTCATGAGAATGGGCAGGAAGTCTTCGCTGGCTGCCTCGATGAGCCGATGGATTTCTTCCTGGTCCAGGAACCGGACCCTTGCACCGTTTTCACGGAGTGACTTGATGCCTCTGGTCGGATTCTCGACCACCAAGCCCCATTCCACGCCCTTGTTGAACATCGAGGACATCATGGCGACATGCCGGTTTCTCGTGGCGGCGCTGAGCCCCCTTTCCACCATGCGATCATTCAGATACCTCTCAATCTTCTGCTGACTCAGCTCTGCAGTGGGTACGTTCCCTAGTCCGCCCTCCCAGAGGGCCATTATCTGGGATAGTCCCTTGGTCCTCTTGTGTTGGCCTTCGAGTTCCCAATACTGCTTGCAGAGCTCGAAGAAGGTTGTCTTGGGAACCCTTTTCTTGTCCAGATAGCGGCCCTCTACCACGAGAGTCTTGTTCTTGGCGAGGATCTCCCGCGCCAGCTTCTTCTCGGTCGTGCCTGTACTTTCCCGTCGGATGCGGCCATTCTCATCCGCGAACCGAATCCACCAGTAAGGTGATCCCCGGCGCCTGAAGAGCCCCCTGTCAGTGTTGGATCGATTTTGCATCTACTCCCTCCTTTCGTGCCTGAATTACTCAGGCGGATGTACTCAGCGGCTAGTTCCGCCACCCTTGGCGGCACCAGATCGCCTCGCTCCCATCGGGCTAACGTGTTGAGACGAACCCCCAGAACTCCCGCAAACCGTGCCTGGGTCCAGCCAAGCTGCGTGCGGATCTGCTTCAACCTCTCGGGGTTACCCTTAACGTAATGCCGAACCGGATCGGTCATAGGATAAAGATACTGATAGTATATACGGAAGCCCAGCACTTTTAAGGTAGACGGGTGGTTCTTCCCGCCTTTTCTCTCTGGTCGAGCCAGGTCTCTACCGCCGACCAGCGGAATCGAAGGCAGGGTTTCTTGGCTCCCAGGCCCAGCCGAATATGTGGGATATAGTCCATCCGTGCCCACTCATACACTGTGGTTGGCCGAACCTTGAGCAGTTCCGCCACGTCGTCAGCCGTCAGTAGTGGTTCCCGTTTTGGAGGCTTCGTTGCTGACATCTTCCGCTACTGCAATGTTGTAGTCCGATCGGCCTGGTCTAGTTTGACCCACAGCTCGCTGCAACTGATCCAGGTCACCCTATCTGGTCGATCTCGTAGCACTACGCCACACCGGCTGTCATCGAGAGATCCCCAGAACTTCGACTGGCCGTAGGGAGTGTCGATCCAGCAAGAAAGGAACCGTAACAACCTTGGCTTGTTCTCCCTCAATCTGTGCAACAAGTCGTCCGGGGGTCTAGAAGGTGCCTCTACATGCAGTTTGCTTCCATTCACGCTGAGTCTCACCCCAAGTTTCCATGCCTCAACTAAGAGGGATTCACAGGTGATCACAGATCTTCCTCGTACATCTCAAAGGGCAGACTTGTATCGCCCCTATCAGAGTGGGACAACTGGGACAAGTCAGTTCTGGTGCGGGTTTCAGCCAATTTTGAACTGGGACAACTCTTCTCCTCTGTCCCACTTTGGGGATCTCTGGAACCCGCACCAGCACTGACTTGTCCCGCTTGTCCCAGTTCGGACCGAGGGGGATAGCGTTTAAACACCTCTTCCAGATCCTTTAGCCAATATCCCCTGGCCTTGGTGCCGAGGGTGTCCCGCCCTTGACGAGGCCGAATCTTGAAGGGTTTGAACATCGCTGCCAGTTTGTTCGCGCTGATCCCTTTTCCTTGCCTGGAATCTCCCCAGGGACTGGATTCGATGTTGTTGAGGTGCCCCGCTAAATCCCCTGACTTGATCATTTCAGGCCATCCCGCATCTCGAAACACGTCACGCACGTCATGGATCAGTTGCTCTGCCTGGTCACCATCCTCAGCGGCACCGTCAAGAGATCTGGCGGCATCTAACGCCCGATCCTGGCCAGTCTTCGCCTGCCAGGTGAGCCACCGCGAACAGAGCCGCCCAGTTGTCACATGTATGATCCTTCAGCCACTGGGGACGGGGTGCAGCCGACAGGGCAGGCTCGAACGCCCCGATATTGTCCTCAGTAAATCGACCGATCTTCCGTGCCAGCTCCTCCCCCTCCGATTCCACCTGACGCCCATTGAACCGCTTGACCCTTTGGCCGATCGGTTTGGGTTGCATAGGAATGACGACAGCGCGGTCGATCAGGGTGTCCCACAGACTACCGATGGCGGCTACAGCTCGGAAGCCGAAAGCGTCGAACTCCTCAACGACCTGACGACCTCTCACCTCTCGGCAGCGGTGAATTTTGCTGCCACGGCGATACCCCTGGTTCAGAAGGCCAATGATGTAACGATTTCCATTTTTCCCGGATAGCTTTTCGGCTTCATCAATCAAGAATGTAGGTTGATGTTCTTCGTTGAGTCTGAAGACGACTGCGGGTGTGACACCGACACCAGAGGTCAGTACAGGCTTCAGGCATATCCAACGTAAGAGATCGAGAAGGAGAGATTTTCCAGATCCCTTTGTGGGACTCAAAACGGCCAGGATCGGGGCGAAGCAGACCTGACCGATAAACCACGTTGCGACGGCCCAAAGGGTGGTGGCTGCAAGCGACGATTTGGCAGCATCGACATACTGACCGATCCATTCGGTGACTTCATCTAACAGTTCCGAGCAGTTGACTGGATTTGGCCACGGCTCCGGCTCTACGGGAAGACGTTGCTGATCTACTTCTGTCGGAGAGGTCGGCTTACCTAACGCCGCATCCGCCATTTGAGCGGCTCGATCGATACCCGTGGCTTTCAGGAGACTGACAAGCTCCTGGTGAACTCCGACTCTGCTAATCTCATCAAAGCCAGGAGCCATTTCGGCCAGACTGCGCAGCATCCCCTCCAAACTCTTGCTTGGAGTCTGTTCGTCCAGGAACTCGAACCCCGCCGCTTCAAGAATCTCCTCAGGTGACTTCACCTTGCTCAAGACTTCCTCCCCCATCGTTCCTGACGCTTGCGATCCACAAGTCTGGTTCGCTCCCTCCGCTCCTCTAGCTCTTTCATGGCCTCATGAATGTTCTTCTCCAGCAGTTTCTGGCTGAATAGGCTCACAACCTTCACTCCGTGCTCTAACAAAGCGGAGAATTCCTCCAGATGCTCTTCCAGTCTTTCATTCAGCTCGTGGGAACGATTTAGCGCCCCAAATGCTTTGTCGGACAGCTGGTCAAGGGTTTTCATCATTTCCAGGATGATCCGTCGGCGAGTCTCTCCGACTACATCTGAAGTTGGGGCTTGAAGCTCCTCTTCTGAGCCTTCAACGCCTCGTCTATCCTTTTGATCCTTGCTCGAAATCTCTGCTTGGGTCATGCAAAAACGCTCCTGAGGTTGCTAGTTTCAGCTCCCTCCCTCGACTCAACTGCCCGCAACCTTGTATAAGAGTTCGTCGGGATTGAGGTTCAAGATCCTAGCCAACCGGTCCGCCTGGCCCGGATAAGGAATCAATCGCCCAGACTCGATTCGACTTACGTCCGCCGTTGAGATACGAGCGTGGAAAGCTAGTTCGGTCGGTAGAGTGCTCGACAGAGTTACAGCCATGATCAGGTCCGAGCAGGTCACTACTAGCCAAGGTAACCAGAATGCGCTTGGACTCGGTAGTCGACATCTGGACAGTCAACAGAGTCCCTGACGGCAAGCACAGCGAGAAACGGACAATGTCATGAGGCAATGGGGAACTCTTCTTTCTGGGAGATTTAGGTGCGTACCTGCTTTTGCAAGGTGCTACCGCTTCACCACCTGCGTGTGTGCTGATTTGCGCTCGGGCGGATTCGGATACCATCCGGTGGCAGGCCTTCTGCTGTCGGAGTACATCGTCGACGGCCAGACGCAGATCGACGTCAGCACCTTCTCGCCCGATCGCTTCAAAGACTTCGACACCGAGGC
>CAUZIZ010000275.1:0-4508 GCA_963579905.1 Acidobacteria bacterium UBA6911
AATGTCTATGCGCGGCAAGGGGATGGCTATCGAGGCTGGCCGGAAAAGGCTCCTTTCGACCTGATCCTCGTCACAGCCGCGCCGGGGACGATCCCTGAGCCCCTTAAGGAACAGCTTGCCGAAGGGGGCAGGTTGGTGATCCCCGTGGGGAAGACCTGGGGCATCCAGCGGTTGATGCTCGTGACCAAGCGGAAGGGCAAGTTTGAAGAGAAAGTGGTCACGAGTGTGAGGTTTGTGCCCATGACAGGCGAAGTCCAGCGGCAGTAACAAGTGGTTAATCATTGCGAAGCATCCAAGCAGTAAGGAGAGGTTCATGCTCGAAATAGTAGGCGAAGGTGTTTTGTCTCGCGATGTGGGTCGAGGTGCTTACTTTCCATCGGTTGCGATCTTGCGGGACGGTACCCTCCTGGCAAGCCAGCACGTAGGAAGCGGACTGTGCTCACCCGACAATATGATCGAGGTGCTGCGATCATCGGACGGGGGATCTAGCTGGGTCAATGAGGGGAGTATTCATGGCGGGATCCCTGACGATGGTTGGTCCTACCGCGCTCCTGTGATCACCGAAGTTCTAGACGGATCTTTGATCATGGCGGCGACTCGTTACCGTCTGGACAACGAGGAAATATACAACCCTGCAAGTGAGGGTCTCAAGCCCGCTCAGATGATCCTTTACCGCTCGAGCGACCAGGGAGTCTCCTGGTTAGGACCTGAGGTAGTTCCCAACCCTCTTCCCGCCGACCGCTATGTCTGCAGCCTCTCCGGGCGAATACTGCTGCTTTCGCCGCAGCGCTGGATGTATCCCTTCGAGACCTGGAAGCCCGACGGCTACGAAGGGCCGGTCGATCAGAAGGCGGGTGCGATCTTCTCCAGTGACCAGGGAAGGACTTGGGGGGAACTGGCCGTCGTTTCTGATGATCCCGAGGAGCATTACCACTATGGAGACCAAATGCCCTCCCTATTGCCCGACGGACGGATCTATACCCTGATCTGGACACGTACTTGGGGCACGCAAGAGGATCGCGACGTGCGCAATAGATGGGTGGTCTCCGAGGACCAGGGACGGACCTGGTCCGAGCCGCAGCCGACCAATCTCCGAGGCCAGCTCTGCGCCCCGATTCCTCTCTCCGACGGCAGGGTTGCCGCCATCTACAACTATCGCCACGAACCCCAGGGAGTCCACGTTGCCCTAACCGAGGACCTCGCAACCTTCGACACAGCCAACGAGGTCGTGGTCTTCAGCGCCGGCAGAGAAACCATGGTCGGTCAGGCAGTGGATGACTTCATCGACAAACATCAGAAGATTGCATTCGGAAGGCCGTGGGGAAGGCAGCTGCCGGACGGTGCTCTCCTGGTCTACTTCTGGTGCACTCTGGAAGAGATCACCCACACCCGCTGGGTCCGCCTGCGGTTGACGTAACTGTTTCCCGGTAAGTGGCGCTGATCGATAGCGACCCGACCGGATAGACGACTATCCGAGTGGTGAGACCTGGCTCCGGGTGCATGTCGGTGCACCGCTACGGTTTCCGAATGCGGCTGCCCCTAGCTCCCTCCAAAAATTTCACATATCACACTAATAAATAAAGACTTGATTTGTCTCGATGAAAAATGTGCAGGTAATGTGGCTTGGCGATTGCTTTGGATTGAATCAGACTCCCGGAAGGAGTTCATGATGAGCCACATGAGTTCTGTTTATCTGACTTGGGTTACTCTTGCGGGTAAGGTTGAGGTACATGCCCTCACGACTACTGAGGTTGTGGTAGGACGAGAGCCCGATTCCGACATCGTTCTCGATTCCCCTTACATCTCTCGTCATCACGCCAGGTTTATCAGGCAAGGAGGAGAAGGAAGAATCTACTCCGTCGCTGATCTGAGAAGTACCGGAGGAATGTACGTCAACGGTCGGCGTGTGGAGCGCGCTGAATTCCGTGCTGGGATAGGATCGGCCTCGGCCGAAGCGGCGTCGAGCTTCGTTTCGTTACTGCGGCAGCAGACTCTTCCCAGTCTGCGTCAGGATGCCGACTCCCACAATCGCCGTGACTCTTCGATGAAGCTGCTCCTGAAGGTCCTGCGAGGAGACGGATGCGGTTCTCGAACTTGCTCGATAGCTGACTCTAGTGCAACTCGAAGGGCGCACGGGCGATCGTCGCCTGACCGGTCAGATCGGCGCGAACAGCGCAGATGAGGTCGTACTTGCCGGCCGACAGGTCCATGGCCTGGATGATCCGTGCCACGTACAGGCGATCCGTCCGCTCTCCAAGTCCCCCTCTAATGAACTTGTAAGAGACTGGCTCTTCCCCTCGGAGTACGGGTCAGGATAATCGAGCTCGTGGCAACACTATCGGCTGGGACTGCGGGAAGATCGATAGCCAAGACCAGAGTTCCCATCTTCCCAGCGACGACATCCTGGAGGACCAGATCCAACCTGTACTTGCCGGGAGCGATTCCCAGCTTTCGTTGGTAACTACCCGGGAGATCAAGTGCCTCGGGCAGTCTTTCAGCGCTGAAAACCGCCTCGATGTCATCGTCAAACTCGAAGACGATTTGCCGGGATAGGTTCCTTAACAACCCATAAACTCGAAGCTTTCTTCTGTACCCGTCCGGTGTCTCTTCGAAGGAAATCAGCCTCTGGTCGAAGGCCAGAGTCACCGGGACCAGGTGGAATTCCGGATCAATCTGGACGTAGTGGAACGCAGCCTGAAAGGGCAGCTGATCGTAGTGGATCCCGGTCTCTACAACCCGCTTCAGGGCCCCGTATCAGATGGCAGGTGACTTGCTGATCCTCATCAAGAGCTCTGACCGCTGGAAGGGGTGGTTTTTGTTTCGCTCATGGATCCCCATACCCTGCGAACGGCCTCCATCCCGGATATTGAGAACCCGCTCCGCCGACTTCCTTCCTCCGAATGCGGGACTCAATTGCTCCGCCAAAGTCAGGCCCAGTCCGGGTGTTCAGCCAGAAATCGATGTTCGAGGATGCCACCAAGGCGTTTCGGAAAGGAGTCGAGCTGGTGGGTGGGCATGAAGCTGTGCTCACGGCCCTGACCTTCGCGTTTGCGGGTGAAAGAGATCGGGCCAGGGAGGCCTTAGAGCAACTCGAAGTGCAGGCGGAGACAGAATATGTTCCGCCGCTGTACTTCGCGTTGGTCTATAGTTTCATTGGTGAAAAGGATCAGGCCTTCAGGTGGCTGGAAGAAGCCGATCAGGAAGGAGCTGATTATGTTCGTTTTCTCAAGGTCGAGCCCTGGTTCAACGGTCTTCGTTCGGATCCCCGATTCGAAGATTTCCTGAAGCTGATGCACCTCAAACCGTAACTCCCGGGCCTGATGGACCGGCCTATTTTCCTATCCCGCTTGGCACCGTTTGAATGCATGGATCGTCGGCGGACTGCTAGCCTTGATCGGGGCGATCTTTGACTCCCATCTGGGAACCCGGTTTCCCCAGCTCCGAGACATCGCGAAGCCCACCTCCTCTGCGATCGGCCCCGAGGTGTGAAAATGCCGATTCCGACGATGTTGCCCACGACCAGGAAGATCGCGGATGAGAGTCCAAGTTCGCGGAAAAGCTGCACCTTGGAGGCCACTACCTTACTGACTTGGTGTTTGGGAACTGGAAGTTCATTGGTGAATTGGGGCCTTGGAAGTTGGGACTTATTGCTCGACCAGCTGCCTCACCGCCTCATCCAGCGTGGACCAGTCTTGATAGTTGATCAGATGTCGGGTCACCACGCCCTCGGAGTTGACCGCGAACAGGGTAGGGAAGACGTTGACCTGTCCGAACGCTTCGCGGGTCGCTTCGTCAATATGTGCGTTGACGAAGTTGATCCCATGCCTTTTCTGGTAGTCTGCACGGTCCCGATCGGTGGCAGTCAGCCCGAGGACACGGTCCGCATTCAGGCCGATCAGTTTGAAGTTGGACCCTTGATATTTCTCATGCAGAGACTTTAGATGTGGCGTGATGCGGCCACAGGGGGGGCAGCCAGTGAACCAGAAATAGAGCAGTATGTTGGTGCCTGCTAAATTGGCCGAGGACAGGGTCTTGTCGCCGAAGGTTTCTATCCTAAAGGAGGGTATTGGCCGGCCCTCCCATCCCGTGACCTGGACTCCGCCTTCGTGCTTTCTGATGAATCCGGCGATCCTGGCCAGCTGCAGTGACGTGATCTCCTTACTGGCCTGGTCGCGGACAAAGAAAGAAGGCACTCGACGGTCAGCTGCCATGACCGTCAGAAGCAGATCGATCGATTCCACCGTCACCCCAAAGTGATCCGCGATCTTGCGAAGGGTAGGAATCGCTTCGGTCTGTTCGTATGCGCTCTTGAGAAAACTGGGAATCGCGAACAAGATCTCGTACATCCTCCCGATGAAGTCCTTCTCTTCTTTCTCGAAGCGGCTGTCGTTGTGAAGTCGAGAGAAGGTCAGTGGAGCACCCTGTTGCATCAGCTGTTCGAGCTTGGTCAGGACTCTCGTCTCGGCGGATTCGGTGGCGTTCAGAGAGACCAGAAACAGAAGTAGAAA
>CAUZIZ010000276.1:0-4507 GCA_963579905.1 Acidobacteria bacterium UBA6911
GGAGCCATCGGTCGTCGCCAGGGTTGCTTCGAGTTAGCCCACAAGGGTGTTCTGTTCCTGGACGAGATCGCCGAGATGGCAGTGACATTGCAGGCCAAACTTCTGCGCACCCTCGAGAACGGTCGGATCCGGCGGCTGGGTGGGCAGGAGGAAATAGAACTCGATGTTCGCGTGCTGGTTGCTACCAATAGTGACCCCCAGGGAGCCATCGAGGAAAACAGGTTGCATGCAGACCTCTATTACCGCCTGAGTGTTTTTTCATACCGGTACCACCTCTCCGGGAACGGAGGTCGGACATTCCTCTCCTCGGACAGTTTTTCGTCAACCAATTCAACGAAAAGCACGATACCCGGATCATCGGGATCCGAGATCAAGCCCTGGAGTTGCTACGGGAATATTCGTGGCCCGGCAACGTGAGAGAGCTCAAGAATGTAATAGAGAGAGCGGTCATCCTGGCTGGAGGCAAATGGATTGAACCCTCCCAGTTTCCTCCCTATCTTCAGACCCGTACGGGTGCCGGACCCCGACTGGCTCACGGCGGCCGAGGCGGAGAAGGAATTGATCCTGGCAACGTTGGAGCAGACAGGTAACAACAAAGCCGAGGCTGCCCGCCTTCTGGATCTAGATGTGAAGACTATTCGAAACAAGCTCAAGTCCTACGGACAGATATGAAATAGCATGAAGCTTGCCACCAAGATCAGCGCAGGCTACCTCATCCTCATTGGTCTCATGCTCTCGGCGCTCGTTTACCAGGCATCCATCATCTTCTCTCTGAACTCCATGAGTGAAAAGCTGTCTCAAGTGAACTTCCAAGCGGCTCACCTGGGCTACCAGCTGAAACAGGATCTATCCACTATCAAGGAGTTCACGCAGAAGTTCTTCGTGACCAGGGACGAGGGCTTCCGGAAGGAAATGAAGAAAAGGAAGAACAGATTTGCGCAGGATCTGGACAGCCTTGGAGATCTTAGCCTTTCCCAGGCCGAAGCCGGGAAAGTCCGGGAGCTTGAGGAGGCCTGGGATGACTACGGCAGGAAGACGTTCACTCCAGCAGCGGATTCGGAGGGGTCCCTTTCGGAAGATGAGCTGCTGGACACACATCTCAGTCTTCTGGACGGCCTCGAGTAGCTTATTGGGGAGACAATTCAGGTCATAGAGAACTCTATTCTGGTCACGGTCCAGAACGCAGGCCGCGCCGGCCGCCAGGCCGACAAGCATTCTTTGACCGCAGTAGGCCTCGCCGTCCTTCTGGGTCTTGTCGTCAGTGTTCCCATTATCCGCTCGATCTCGAACCGTCTGGATCGTTTGAGCTAGGGCACACGGCAGATCGCCAAAGCGAACTTCGAGTATCGTCTATACTAGGATGGGAGCGACGAGTTCGGCCAGCTTGCGGTGGAGTTCAACAGCATGGCGCGCCGATTGAGTGAGGCAGACCGAATCAAGAAGGATTTCTTCTCCTACGTTTCTCACGAACTGAAGACGCCGCTGGGGTCGATCCATGAGACCATCCGACTCCTTCTGGATCGGATCCCTGGTCCTCTGGAGGAGAAGCAAGAGCGTTTGTTAAAGCTGAATCTAAAAAGTGCCGAGCGCCTCTCCGCGATGATCGGCAACCTCTTGGATATGTCCCGAATCGAGGCAGGGATGATGCAATACGAGTTCGGGAACCATGATCTGGTTACACTGGCTGAAAGGACACTGGAAGAGTTCGAGCCGAAACTTCGTGAGAAGGACGTGCTGATCCGAACTTCTTTTCCGGATGGGGGAGTCCCAGTGCGCTGTGACCAAATTCGGCTGCGGCAGGTGATGTGGATCTGAAGAACGGGATAATCACGGTTCAGGAGTCAAAGAGCGGGAAGACGAGAACGATCCCGATCGATGACACCCTCTACGAAACCCTTCGCGTCCGCTCCTCTCGGTTCCAGAAGGGGTATGTCTTCCTATCCCCCAGGACAGGGAACCGCTGGGTGGACGTCAAGAAGCAGTTTCACGCCACAGTCCAGAAGGCAGGAGTCGAAGATTTCCGCTTCCATGACTCCCGTCACACATTCGCCTCCCATTTGGTCATGGCCGGAGTGGACGTCAAAATCGTTCAGGAACTGCTCGGTCACGCCACTCTGACCATGACCATGAAATACGCCCACCTGGCCCCCGATCACCGTGCAAGGGCCATCAAGATCCTCGATTCTGCCTACCAAACTGACACAAAAACTGACACAGTGGAAAAAGACAACTCAGGCGGGTCTCTCTAACCTATTGAAAAGATTGCTGGAGACGAAGGGGATCGAACCCTCGACCTCCTGAGTGCGATTCAGTTATCCTCACAGTTTCATCCCATTTAACTAGCGTTCTCTATCATTCATAAATAGCTGTTATCACGTATTTTATAGGATACGATTGTTGATTACTGCGTCTCATTGTGGTTCAATGGATTAATCACATTGTGGCACCTATATGTCACCTAGGAGAGCCCAGGCATGGCCACGGCGAGACTGACCGATCGACTCATCCGGAACTTGAAGACCGACAAGACACAAGAGGATTTCTACGACGAAAACTTTTCAGGTGGCTCCTTTGCGGTCCGGGTCTCCAAACATGGGAGGCGTTCCTTTGTCCTCTTTTATCGTGTCAACGGTCGCAAGCGCCGAATGACGTTGGGGGTTTACCCGGTTCTGGGTTTGGCTGATGCTCGGGCTCGGGCTCGACAGATCATCGGTGATGTAAGCAGAGGGCAGGACCCTGCCGGAGTCAGTCAGAGCGAGACGCGGACGTTCGCCGACTTGGCCGAGCTCTACCTGGAACGTCATGCGAGAGTGAAGAAGAAGGCGTCCAGTTGCCGCGAGGACGAGCGGATCTTGGGAACCTATCTGCTTCCCGTCTGGGCCTCTCGGAAGGTCACCGACATCACCCGGCCCGAGATCATCCAGCTTCTGGACGCGATTGCCTTCAAGCGCCAGGCTCCGGTGATGGCGAATCGGGTGAAGGCCCTGGTCCACACGATCTTTCGATTTGCCATGAGGAAGGCGTATGTGCCAGATGACTTCCTGAATCCTTGTGTAGAGATTGATCCCCTGGTGGACGAGCAGAGCAGAGACCGTGTGCTGACTGACGGTGAAGTTCGGACTTTGTGGAAGGAGCTGAGCGCCCGCAAAGAGCCGACTGCTAGTATCTACCGATTGATCTTGTTGACCGCCCAACGGCCAGGAGAGGTCAAGCAGATGCGTTGGGAGTACGTTGAAGGCGATCTCTGGACCATACCGGCCGCCATTGTGAAGAATGGCCGCCAGCACCTCGTTCCACTCTCGAGCCAGGCTCTGGAGATTCTGGAGCAACTGAGGCCGTTAACAGGGCGTTCTGAGTGGGTTTTCCCCTCCTCGACAGGTGGGAGCATTCGATGGCTGCAGAAGACAAGCCAACGCCTGCATCAGAAGGTTGGGTTCCACTTCAGACCTCACGACCTCCGTCGGACTGCGGCTACAGGTATGGGCCGTTTAGGGGTCGACGAAATCATCATCGCTCGAGTCCTGAACCACAGCTGGGTCGATCGCAACATGACAGCGGTCTACAACCGCTACAACCGCCTGCCTGAAATGTATGACGCTCTTTCAACATGGGGACATAGGGTGGAGGTGATTACCAAGGTCACTTCTCAAGGTTTGGAGGATAGGTTGCAGTGATGGCCTCGCGTGTATTGCCAAGCCTTACGGCCTTGGCAATACACACTCGGCCTACAGCGATTCTGCACCGCCGTCACGAACGGCAAAGCGGAAGGTCTGGTGGAACTCCTTCAAGAAGGCAACTGGTGTCACGAACCCTTGTATATGAGTATAGTACAGGTTTCGTGGCACCACCCACTCATAGTCTCCAGTGGCGTTTAACAGTGCGTAGGCTAACGCCAAGTGCTGCGGATGTTTGGCTCTGGCTCAGACCGGTCCGGCGTGAAAAGCGAACGCGGTCAGCAGTCCCTTCTTTCTTCGCCTGCCTGTGGGTATCGATCCCGAAATGCACACGTGCCTCAGCCAGGTTAGAGAACTCGGCATCATAGTTTACTCCTGGGAGTTCCCCACACTGAAAGGTGATTACTTCTCTGGGCAGGGTGAAGGGGCGGGCTCGGCCGACGGTTTGCACCACCGTGGCGGCTTCCTCCTCAATCAACGCAAGCTGGGCCAGCCAGTTGACATCATAGAAGCGGTCGGCGTCGTTCTTGACACCAGCACACCTACGAGGCGGCCTCCCGACCATCTTTATCTTAGTCGGGATCTTCAGGTCGGAGGCCACAACGTCTTGAAGAACACTATCTAGCACACCCTCATTGACGTAATAGCTGTTCAGGCAAAATACGCAGTCGAAGCCCGAGAATCGATTGACACCCTCAATTCCGTAGTGGAGGAGGGGGAGCACCTGCGGCGAGACCAGGTCGGCCTTCTCAAAATCGCCTGTGATCACCCGGATCTGACCAAGTCCCATACTGTGTAGTCGCTCCTCGATGCCCTCCTTGCATGTTTCCTGG
>CAUZIZ010000277.1:0-4496 GCA_963579905.1 Acidobacteria bacterium UBA6911
GATCAAGAGGACAGGATATTCTTGCTCGAGTCTCAATTAGCAACGCTACAAACTATGGTGGCGCAACTTTCAGACACCGCGACTATTCAGGACCTGGAGCAGCAGGTGGCCGATCTCTCCGAACGTCCGACCCTCCAGCAGGTTCGTGATGGACGTCCTGGTTCGGTTCTCCTGATTGTCGACACCCAAACCGGCTCGGTGACCTTGAACTTCACCGTCGAGGAGAGTGAAGACCTCATTACATGGACCCCTGTCGCCGGACCCGGGGTGAGCCAGACCCTCACACTGCCCGAGGGCAAGCGGTTCTACCGGTTCGCACACTGATCCGAAAGAGAGGCGGCTGGTGCCCGAAGGGGCGGAAGGCTACGGGGGTTTCTTCTATTCATACTCCACGACTTGCTCGCTGCGGAACGTAGCCTTGCATGAGGGGCAGGTGTGCTCAGTCGTCGGGCGGAGATCCTTGATCTCGGGCGAGGCTCCACAGGCTGGGCATTTCACTACGGCTGATTCACCTTTCAAATGTTGGTATCCTTTTTTCTCTTCCTTCTCGCGCCTACGTGTTTCTTTGCGTAGAGCATTTGCGGCGGCCTCCTCGACCTCGTGTTGCTTCTTGGCGGCAGCCTGCGACTCCATGCGGTCTCGCTGGGCTTGCTCTACGTCAAGGTCGTGTTGGATTTTGGCTTGCTCTACGTCAAGGTCGTGTTGGATTGATGCATGGTATTTCGATCCATCAGGGTCGAGGCTCCTCCCTATCTTCTCCAGCTTGTCGTTTAGATCCTCCAGCGCATTGAAGATTTGCTCGTTGCTGCGCCTCAATTTTGACGTGCGGTGTTCGATCTGAGCCAGTGCAAGCAATATCAGAAGGGCCCAGATGAAAAAAAGTATGTCCATTTCTGCACCCCCATCTTTTGTCGAGATAGTCTACCTGATTTGTGCCAAATCTGTGCCAGAAATAACGAGGCGACAGATTACTTTCTGATACGACTTGCCGATCTGTCAGCCAAAATCGTCGAATACGTCTGCGACCGCCCCGCGAACAATAACGATTTGTCCGTGAAACCTTGCCATGGAGGCGGCTTCCGGCAATGGATTCTGCCTCACCTGATTGGCGAATCGGTGGTGACGTGGCGCGGCTATGAATTCCCCCCCGGATTGCTCGATGTGGTGACGTTCACGCCGGGACCGCTGGAGGCCCGGAACGGGTTCGTTCTGGGCACGGCGGAACTGAATCAGGAGGAACTTGATCGGCTGGGAGTCCAGTCCGAGGACAGTTCTGTCAGCGATCATTTGATAATGGTGTCGGATTTCAACTTCGTTAATAGGTGATTGAGAAATGAAATTCCGTGCGACCAGGTACCGTCTACGTCGTGCTGTACGAAGCGCCGGAGGCGGAGTGGGAAAAGGCGTGGAAGATTGGGGAGCCGGTTCTCAAGGAGTTGATCATTCTGGATGATTCGGAGTGGCTCCAGCCGATTCGGGATGAGCGGATTCCGGTAGTCTGATATAAACTGGTAGTTTCGTTTGCTGTTAACGTCAAGGGTCTGCGCTTTCGCGCTAGCGAATACGCAGAAGCCGCTTGTTAACATAATTGGTTGGAATCACAAGGACTCATCTGCCTTGCCGATCAGTGGTGGCGCTGCGCTCCACTCCGATGAACCGCCGTATGCGGATCCGCACGTACGGTGGTATGGGAGCTGGGGCTGACCTTCACGGGTCAGTCCCGGCTACCCGATTAGCCATTCCTATCAAGACATCTCCGACAGGTCCACCTGTATGTCTTCCACCAATTCGAGAATCTCGCGTTCTTCCTCGTCTTGCTCGGAAGGCGCCGCGCAGTATTTGCTTCGGACGAAGGATTCAACTCTTTCCATTTTCTTCGTCAACTGAGTGGCCACTTTGCGGGTGCATTTGGCATCGGCACGAAGTTGCTTGGCCGCGGCACGAAGTTGCCTGGCCGCTTTTTTGAGGGCTGAAGACAGCAGCGGTATCAATTCCTCATGGCTCTTTTCTGCTGCACTGTTCAAAATGTAGCCCAAATCAGCAAATCCGACAGAAAGCAAGATAGAGGTAACTCCTCCGCCCTTGGAGTCGATGTTGAAGCGAAACTCGATTGACCTTTCCTGGGTATTGACATGAATGCAAACTTTGCTGGTCTCGGAACTCAATCTGGAGGCCGTAATGCCACCACGGTATACTGTGCTGTGCTTTAGGTCTGGCATCTCATCCTCGTATCCAAGCTAACTTATTATTCGCGCAATCGATTTCGCGAATGACGATACTGTCCATCATTGTTGAAATCAATCCTATCACTCCAGACAGACCCTCAGCGACATCAAACGTTTCTTGGTCTGTCAATGTTTGCTCGTTGCCCAGTATAAGATCTGATCAGGGCAAAAAGCCTGAAGGTATCCTACCCCAGCAGTGTGGCGACATCAAAACTGGACATTCCCAGCCTGGTTCAGTATGGCATACGGAGTGATCCGATCGGCGAGGAGTGCATTCAACCGTCCCGGAGAGCCTCTCTTGATCCCGCCGCCCGATCCGCCTACCATCTCCGGGCATTATGGAGCCCACCATCCACATCAACGCATCAGACGGCACCGACTTCTACCAGCAGATCGCCACCTTCGCCTACGGGTTCCTACGTCCTGCACGGCTCCGGCGCGGTGATCGTGACGGAGGGCGAGTTTCGCGTTCACGGAGAAGGTCGTGTCGAAGCCGCACTTACGTACACCCCGTTCTCTCAGGAGGCCGAGCTTCCAGAGGAAGTCATCGAGCAGATCAACCATTACGACCCAGAACTGCAATGCGTCTTTATCATGGCCGACTCGGAAGGCAAAGCAGAGTCGGTCATGACGCTTAACGCTGCTGAACACATGGGCTCGACTCCGAAGATGCTCTTCGAGGAGGCCATCAAAAAGCACCAGCACGTCCCGATCCTTCCTGGGATCGTGGTCCGGCTCAAGGACTGCGTCGGTGACATCGAACCCGGCTGGTTCGTGTTCCTGGGTGAGGAGAAGTCCGACATGATTCTGTCTCCGGCCGGTGAAGATGAGGATGTCGTGGCGACTGAAGAAGTTCATCGGGTGCATATATATTCTAATGGGCCATTGGAAATTACGAACATAAGAGTGGGTACGGGCAGGCCTGGTATGGGAGCACTCACGGATGTATAAGACTGCAGCGAAAAACCAATATCGGCGAGACGTGAAAAAGGGGCTTAGGGAAGCTCGAAAGAGAAGCCAAAGTGGGCGAAGAAAGAAGGCCGAACGAAGTAGGCGAAGAAAGAAGGCCGAACTGAAGACCTTAAGAGAGTTTTTTCGAGCTCGTGCTCATGGGCAAAAGATTGAGGGGCAAAGCACTCGACCCGAGGGCGAACAAACCGCAACCCAATCGAAAAGTGAGCTGCCATCCAAACGCAAGAATCCGATCAATGAGAAATTGGCAGCAATCGCACATCCAACGAAGAAAAAGCGAGGTCCTCGAAAGAGAATAAAGCTCACTCGTTCTGAATATGCCGCGAGACAAAAGAAGGGGAGTCCTTTCCACTGATTCAGGCAACGGGATCTGAAAGGAGCCAAAGCAATCACTAACAAGTGACCATCACCGAGGCCTCAACGGGTAATTCCTGCAACACTGGCAGCGGAACGTCCGGGATAGCGATGGGACCTTGGTGCTGTCGTGGGGCTAGCTGGCGGGAGTGACGGCGCTCACGGTCAAGGGCGACGTGAAACAGTTCCACGTGACTCAGGGTTATCTTATTGATCTAGATCCAAGAAAAGGATTCGTGAACGGGTTTTCAAACTCTATGCAATTTAGACGCCCATGTTGTCTCCGCGGCAGGTTTCAAACCTCTACAAATGTGATCCCAGGATTATTCCTATCCGTCTGCAAAGATTTGCGAAGAACTGGATGAACTGACAATAGTTGTCGCCCCGATACGGTAAGTTCAGAAAAATCATCTCCGGGTACGAAATTCTCGATTCGGGACTGCCGCCGGAGCCGATTCAAATGCCTTCGCACTGCTGGCTTGATTTTCGACGGTGTTCCAGATGAACCCCATCCGTGAATTATTCGCAGCAATTTGATGCCGCTTTCTTGGCCTTTCAAAATTGCCGAGTCCAGGCGGCTGATCGCTTCCTCGACTGTGGGGTGACCTTTCTCAAGGTTGACATCGCGAATCTTCCGCTTGGGTTTTCGTCTCGGCTCGCTCGATTCAGTCTGAGCGATTCGCAGTGCGGGCAGCGCCACGCATTAGAGTCGATTTCGTTACCGCATGTGCTGCAGGTTTTCACTCTGATCGTGGAGAAATCGTCTGTCATTGTAATCTCAAGCCACTTGCCCCAATCACGCTCCACATTAGCGTGCGCCGATTCTCATTCGAGTTCTGAGGTCCTCCGTGGATATCGGCGTGCCGAAGAGTCATATTCATGGTCCGCGAAAAGAGCCAGCAGTCCCAGGCCGTGGGTAGCACATGCGCTTCTACTTTTAAAACT
>CAUZIZ010000278.1:0-4466 GCA_963579905.1 Acidobacteria bacterium UBA6911
CTACCTTAAAACAGAAATCCGGTGATCCGTGACTGGGTAGTGAAGGTTAGTCCGCTCATGTGAAGAAGGGAAGCACAACTAAGAGCGTCTCGCAATCCCCATGGAATCAGCCTAGTATTCCCTGATCAGCGCAGCTGAAGTAACGACCTTGCCCCCCGATCACAACGTGATCCAGGCACTTGATCCCGATCAGCTTGCCCACTTCACAAAGCCGTTCTGTGATCTGGATATCCTCTTGGCTCGGGTGTGGCCACTCCGCTCAGTCTTCTTGTTCTTTTTCGGCTTTCCTTTTCCCCGCGGGACGCAGTTGACGACCTGCAGTTGTTGGGATTCAAGATATGGAATGGCTACGGTCGTATCGAGAGTCCTTTGGCAGGCTTTATTTCCCGCGGCGATTCAGCCATATCCGAGATCAAGCCAGAGTAGATACAAACTCAGATGCGTTGGCCCACTCAATCGCTGCTGCTGTCGAGCCTCGCGGCCGTCATCAGCCTCTCTTCCTGTAGCAGAACCGGCCAGCCGGAAGTCCACGTGGACGGCCGTCCCTATTCGGGTGTGACTCTCAATGTCGGTATTGAGGCCGCACCGGTCGATATTGCGCTACGCAATCGATTGCCACGGATCAGGGAAGAACTTGGAGTCGAGATTCAGATCGTTCCGCTCGAATACGGAACGCTATTCGAAAAGATTCTCACGGATTTCATCACGGGAACCGGTTCCTTCGACATCGTGGTCTACTTCCCGCGATACAACGGGGACTACATAGGAGCTGGTTTTCTCAGGTCTCTGGACGAGTATGTCCAGGAGTACCCTCTTGACTACCTGGATATCCTGCCGGCGTTCCGCAAGCTCTACAGCGAGTGGGACGGCAGGATCTACGCCCTGCCCTACGACGGAGATTACTTTCTTCTCTATTACCGGAAGGATCTCTTCGGACACCCGGAGGAAAGGTCGGATTTCAAGCAACGGTATGGATATGATTTGGGCCCGCCGGACACCTGGGACGAGTGGCTGGACATCGCAGAGTTCTTTACTCGCAAGCCAGGGGAGACATTGGCTGGGGAAGTGCTAACGGACAATTTCTATGGGATTTCAGAGTATTGGGGAAGGGCACGAGCCTACGCCTGGTTCTTGAATCGATTTGGCAGCTACAGCGGGCTCTTCTTCGATGAGAACATGGAGCCCCGGATCAACTCTCCCGGTGCCGTTGCGGCGCTGGAGCACTGCGTCCAATCGTTTCGGTACAATACGCCGGGCCCACTGGGGCACACCTGGTGGAACGTGCGCGAGGACCTTCTCTTCGGAAAAGTGGCCATGATCTTCGGATGGCCGGATGTCGGCAAGGCGGCCCATGAACCAACGCAGTCGAAAGTGGTGGGGAAGGTGGGATTCGCTCCCAGCCCTGGAGTACGAGATCCTGACACGGGCGCCATCCGTCGGGCAACGGCACTGGTCTCAGGACGCGTGATGGCTGTTTCTCAGAGCTGCCAGAACCCGGAAGCGGCTTATCAGGTCATTCGTCTCATGAGCAGCCAGGACGTCAGCATGACCAACATCAGTGAGGCGAATTCCCACTGTGATCCGTTTCGCTTGCATCACCTGGATCATCCGGAGCTGTGGAAGGTGAGATTCGACGGGCTGGAAGAGTACCTGAGTGCCTCAAGGGCTGCCCTCGACGTGGGATTTCCAGAACTCACGATCCCCGGCGCGGAAGAATACCATGACGTGCTCAGCCGCCATGTGCAGGAGGCCCTCCAACGATCCATCAGTCCCCAGCAGGCACTCGATGGCGTGGCCACCGAGTGGCGAGCCATCACTCGGCGACGTGGTCTGGAAGCGCAGAGGCGGGCCTGGAAATCCCAGCTCTCGGCCATGCAACAGCTGAACCTTGTGCCCAGCGACTAGGTTGTGAGAGATCGTACCCTGGCCCGACTCCTGATTCTCCCTTGCGCATTGGCGATTCTGATCCTGGGTATCTTTCCCCTCATATATGCGTTGCATCTGAGCTTCCACAGCTGGCAGCTACCGAGCCTGGAGCCCCAGTTCGTGGGGCTTGAAAACTATGCCAACATTCTTCAGGATAAACGGTTCTACTGGGCCATCGTCCGTTCGTGTTTCTTTGTCGTGACGACAGTGGGCATCCAGTTTCTGCTGGGTTTCACGGGCGCGTTCGTGCTGAGCCGAGGGGTCCGCGGTCTGCGTCTGATCGGTTCACTTCTTCTGGCCCCGGTGATGATCGCCCCGGTGGCAGTCGGCGCCATCTGGCTGCCGCTTTTCGACATCAACTTCGGCTTGCTCAACTACTGCCTCGGACTGATTGGGCTGGGAAAGGTGGAATGGCTGGCAACTCCGACCAATGCTTTGCCGTGTCTCATGTTGATTGACATCTGGCAATGGACACCGTTCATGCTCCTGATTCTGCTGGCCGGATTTCAGTCGATCCCACGCGAGCCGTTGGAAGCAGCGCGAATCGGCGGTGCCTCGGAATGGAGAATACTCCGCTCGATTTCACTCCCCATGCTCACGCCTGTGATCGGCATTGCTCTCCTGCTACGGGGCATCGATTCCTTCGGTAAGTTTTTTGATACCGCGTATCTGCTGACCCGTGGCGGGCCGGGAACCAGCTCCGAAACGCTGAACCTCTACATCTACGAGGTCGGATTCAAGTTCTTTCGCCTGGGATACGGCGCGGCGCTCTCCTTCACCATGCTCCTGTTGGCACTGGTTGGCATCGCCGTATTTTTCAAGGTGTTCCGAGTCGAATGAGCTACAGACGCCGGTCGAATGCCGAGACGATGAGCCGCGCCGGACGCTACGGATTGGTCGTCCTGCTGTTGGCCTTCTCTGCCTCCCCCATCCTGTGGATGTTGCTCTCGACAGTCAAACTGAACATCGAAATCTTCAGCGATCCACCCGTCTTCATACCCCAGCATATTCCGCAGGCCATCCAGGAGAATTGGGAGCATGCCCTGGCACCCAGGTCCCAGGGCGGGCTCGGCGGCCTCAAGTCCATCGGGGACAGCGCTATTATTGCGGTTCTCAACACACTGCTGGTTATCGTGCTTGCGGTCCCGGCCGCGTATAGTGTCGCTCGATTCAAGACAGGCGGAAAGCACTTCATCATCTGGATCATCTCACAGCGGATTCTTCCGCCCATCAGCCTGGTCCTCCCCTATTTCCTGTTGTTTCGTGAGCTGCGCCTGCTGGACACCCATCTCGGTTTGATCCTCATCTACACCACATTCAATCTTCCGTTGGCAGTTTGGCTGCTCCAAGGGTTCTTCGCCGAAATCCCGAAGGAAGTGGAAGAGGCGGCCCTGATTGGCGGATGCTCGCGCGTTAAGGCGCTCTTGCGAGTGACGCTTCCCCTAGCACTGCCGGGCGTGGCCGTCACCATGCTCTTTTGCTTTATATTCGCGTGGAATGAGTTTCTGTTTGCGGTGATGTTGACCCGCTCTCGGGTGATCACGCTGCCGGCAATCATTCCGGGGTTGCTCTACACTGGATCCATGGAGCCGCGGTTCGGTCCGCTGTTCACACTCACGGCCGTCAGCATCTTCCCCATCTTGCTGACCGCATTTGTGCTGCAAAAGTACGTAATCCGAGGACTAACTTTTGGCGCCATCAAGGAATGAAGTTCAACATGCGTGTAAGACTGGACCGTGTGCAAAAGCGATTTGGAGAAACCGAGGCTGTATGTGGATTGTCCATGTGTATCGAGGAAGGTGAGTTCTTGATTCTTCTGGGCCCTTCGGGCTGCGGCAAGACAACGACGTTACGGATGATCGCAGGCCTGGAACGTCCCGACAGTGGAGCGATTCATATTGGAAATCAGGATGTCACGAACTTGCCGCCGAAAGATCGAAACCTCGCCATGGTTTTTCAGAACTATGCACTCTATCCCCATATGACCGTCTACGAAAACCTGACGTTTGATCTGAAAGTGCGCGGGATGCCAGCTGCCGAGATCAAAAGGCGAGCAGCCGACGTCAGTGAGAATCTGGAGATCACCCCACTCCTTGATCGCAAACCCACTCAATTGAGCGGTGGCGAACAGCAACGCGTCGCCCTTGGGCGCGCTATCGTTCGAGAACCCGACGTGTTTCTCATGGACGAGCCACTCAGCAATCTAGACGCCAAACTTCGGATTCACATGCGCGGAGAGCTGAAGAAACTACATCGACAGCTGAAACGCACCACCGTTTACGTGACCCACGACCAGGAAGAGGCGATGACTGTCGGGGAGAGGATTGCCGTACTCAAGAATGGGAGACTCCAGCAACATGCGACGCCGCGCGCGATCTACGAGAAGCCTGCCAACCAGTTCGTCGCGTATTTCGTCGGCAGCCCTTCGATGAACTTTTTTGATGGCTCGATCAAGCGTGATGAATGCGGTCTCAAGTTCCTATCCGCTGACTTTTCGTACTCCATTTCCGGGCATCTTTCTCAGGCATTGGATCGACTAT
>CAUZIZ010000279.1:0-4465 GCA_963579905.1 Acidobacteria bacterium UBA6911
GACGCTTGCCGAGGCGGTTGAGATTCTCAACCAGTCCTCTTGGGCCCAACAACGCACTTTCACCCGAGTCGTGGCTGGGATCGGCAGCGGGGTCCTTGGCGAAAAGGAGATCTTCAAGACCTTTTTCGTGCGGTTTCTGTCAGCCGAACCGATACGAAAGGCCTTCGTTCGCGTTCAGCAGATCCAACAGGGTTATGAACAGATGAGTGAAGATGAGCGGAAGGACTTTGAAGCGCTCGTCTCTCCTGGCTTGAAGCTGGATGTCAGTCAATGGATCGTGGTGAGTCTGACTTTTCGCTCGAACAATCCCCGTCAGGAGCGCCGGGTGGAGAGCTTTCTGGACGCCCAGACCGTTGAAACCATGAAGGCAAGAGCGTTTCTCTCGACCGACCGTCTCAGCCAAGTCGAACTGGAGGCCTATTTCCCGTCGCGCAGGGATGGGGTGGGGGCTAAATTTGTGTTTCCGCGGCAACTTTCGGGAGAGCCGATTATAACGAAGGAAGAGAGTTCAGTGACCTTCGAAGCGAATCTTCCAACTCAGCGGCTTCGGGTCACTTTTCCTGTCTCAGAAATGCTTCTTGACGGCGAGCTAGCCCTTTGAACAAAGTAATTGGAAGGCTTCTGCTAACTCTGCTGATTCCCTTGGTCCTGACTTGGTCCTGGGGCCTTGGAGGGGCAACGGGAACGCTCATCGGCCGCGTCCTCGACGCCTCCGGGCAGCCGGCAGGTCAGGTCAAAGTTCGCATTGTTCGGGAAGAAACTCAACAGCACATCGTCACCCAAACGAACGGAGATGGCCTCTTTCGGGTTGAGCTTGACGCCGGCGGATATTCTATCTCAGTTGAACAGGGGAGGCAGTCATCGACTCTTGCCAAGGTTAGCCTCAGAGCCGGTGAGGAGAGGCGACTGGCTGTCCGCCTTCCGGTGTCGCAGGATAGAATTGGTGGCCAAGGCGATAAGGGGTCGGAATCAAACGGACCTGGTCGAAGGTCCGACGCCAAAGGGGCTTCTCTTGCGGCCATCCGGGACTATCAGATTGGTTTGGGTGGCTTCCGACCAACGGCTTCCTCAGACAAGACTCTGGCCGAGATCGTCAACCCTTTTCCTGCCCAGAAACGTGGCCGTTTTCACGGAGCTCTTTATGAGTTCCATCGAAACGACAATTTCGACGCCCGAAACTTTTTCGATCCGTTAGGGCAGAAGCTTCCAGAATACAAGCGCAACCAGTTTGGAGTAAGTCTTGGTACTACGGTGAGGCAGAATCTGAGCTTCTTCGGATCCTACGAGGGGCTGAGGATCATCAAAGGGTCGACGCTGCTTTCTCACGTGCCAACCGCAGACATGAAGCGGGGCGATTTTGGCGCCTTGGGAACCGAACTACGGGACCCATTTACCGGCGAGATCCTCCCGGAGAATCGGATTCCTGCGGGCCGGATCCACCCCGTCGCCACCAAGCTGTTAGAAGTACTTCCCGACCCCAACCAGAGCGATCCCGATCGGAATTTTCTCAACAACCAGCCGAATGTTCGCCACCAGGATTCGTACTCCTTCAGATTCGACTATCAGGGAAGCGAAGATGCAAAGATCTATTTTCAGTACTCTCTGACTGATGCCGATCGAGTCGATGTGCATCCCTTGCCCGATTTTGGTACCGATCAAACGCTTTTCAGTCAGTATACAACCGTCACGTACAACCGTACTGTCGGCAGCCGACTGGTGACCGAGGGCCGACTGACCTTCAGTCGGTATTTGAACCGAATGCTCTCTCGGAACTCGGGTCGGGAAGGACTTCTTGACTCTCTCGGTATTGCAGGCCTGGATACGGATGATCCTCTTCAAGAGGGCTATCCCGAGTTTTCGTTGAACGAATATGCGTCGGTCGGGGATCAGCGCTCCCCCTACAAGTGGCTTAGTAATCGATTCTCCTTTGATGGTTCTGCCACCTATGCTATGGGGGGACACACTCTTAGGATGGGAGGCGATGTTGTAGCGCGACAAGTCAACGACACTCGGATCGAAGGGATGGGACGGGGGAGATTGGTCTTCAACGGTTACTATACCGGAGATGCCTTCGCTGACTTTCTATTCGGTCTTCCTGCCGCTGCCTCTCGACCGGTGGGCTCTGAGCGGACGGATCTACGAAAGAAGAGTTGGGGGGTGTCGCTTGGGGACCAGTGGAGGGTGAATCCCCAAATTTCCTTGACGCTTGGGGTCCTCTACCGCTACGCCTCTCCGTATCGGTCTGTGTCCGATAATGTCTCGGGTTTCTTTCCTCTGCTCTTCGAGCCACCTACAGAGGGCCAGATCGTTATCGCTGGAAGCCAGGACGCACGACGGCTAGGCTTGGACCAGGCGGGTGACGGAGGGCTGGTTTTTCCCGACCGGAACGATTGGGCTCCGGAGATGGGGTTGGCGTTCAGTCCCTTCGGGAACAACCAGCTTGTCCTGCGAAGTTCCTACACCATTCACTACGGCTCGGCCCATGCGGGACACTACGCCCGCTACCTGAATAAGAACTTTCCCTTCTACTATGTCGAGAGTGCCGAGGCCCCCGTGGACAGCCCCGACCTGGATTTGGGTAATCCTTTTGAACACATTGCTCCGACGGAACTCACTGTTCGGGGTCTGGAGACGACCTTAAGAAACCCTTATGTGCAGCGATGGCTGCTGACGATGCAGGGCGAGGTCAATCAGTACTGGAATCTGGAAGCGTCCTACCGCGGGCGTAAAGGCAGTCATATGCTCCGGACTTTGGCGAGCAATATTCCGTTGCCTGACTCGGGCTCGTTGCAACCCCGGAGGCCGAACCCCGAGTTCGGACTCTTCCGGATCCTGACTAGTGGAGGTTCCCTGAGCAGCCACCAACTCGACCTAGCTGCTGAGCGCCGCCTCAGCGAGGGGCTGTCCCTGAAATCCGGCTTCACCTGGACCCGTTCCCTCGACGATGTTTTCAGTGATCCCTCCAATCCGCGGAACCTTCGTGCGGAAAAGGCTCGCACCGGCTACATTCCAGAGCGTCAGTTCTTCCTCAACTACATTATTGAGCTCCCACCCGGTCGGAGTCTCAGTCTCGATTCAGAAGGGAGCAGCCTGACTCGTCAACTGCTACAGGGCTGGCGTTTGTCAGGTATCACCTATATTCAGGATGGGACTCCCTTCAGCGCTCTGCTGGCAGGAGATGCGAACAACGATGGCGTGGATCAGGATCGCCCGGATCTCCTTGGCCCCACTTCTGTGGATTCCTCCGATCAAACCGTCGATCGCTGGTTTCTCACGGAAGCTTTCTCCCAACCAGATGCCTTTTCCTTCGGAGACGCCGGACGCAACATTCTGACGGGTCCGGGGTATCAGAAGTGGGATGTCAGCATGATCAAACAGACGCGGCTCTCAAACGGCGATTTCGTCGAGCTCAGGGTACAGCTGTTTAACGCCTTCAATCATGTCAACTTCCGGAGACCGAACGCGGTGTATGGGAACACGCTTTTCGGAAAGATCTTCGGAGCCCGCCATGCCCGTGAAATCGAAGTGGCCCTCAAATACTCCTTCTGAGAACGCTTTAATTTACGGTCGATTTCGGTAGGAATCGGCCAACTGGCCCGCTCAACTACCCAGGAGACGTATCGATTACCGCCGCCGCGAACGGCACACATTGCGGTCGCATGACCCGCGCTGTGCTCAGGAAGAGCGGCCAAGCCCCCAGAAAGATGTCAGCACCCAAAAAGATGTCCAAAAAGATGTCTGTCCCCAACAACTTCCCAACAACTTCCTCCTTCCCCGCAATTTTCTCCCAGTCAACGTGCCAGGTTGTCGAATCCGGTTGGAGCGGGTCGACCGTGATACACTCGAACCGGACTGAAAATGAGGTGCTCTTTCCGATTCGGGTGGCTATCCTTCCTGACACTTTCCTCGCTGGCAGTCATCTCCTGTGCCTTATCCACTCCCGGCGAGGCATCCCAGGGTGAAAGCGAATACGTGCGGCTCCGAGAAGAGATGGTGGCTTCCCAGTTGGAAGCTCGTGACATCTGGGACCGCACTGTATTGAAGGTGATTCGGGTGGTTCCACGCCACCTCTTCGTGCCGGCGAGAATCCGGCCTTTCGCCTACCAGGACCACCCCCTTCCTATCGGTGAAGAGCAGACAATTTCTCAACCCTACATCGTGGCCTTGATGACGCAGCTTGCTGCTCCCAAGAGCCATCATCGTGCGCTGGAGGTCGGTACTGGATCGGGGTATCAGGCTGCCGTTCTGGCAGGACTGGTTGAGGAGGTCTACACTATTGAGATCGTGCCACTGCTTGCCGAGCGCTCCCGGAAGGTTCTAGCCGACCTCGGCTATTCCAATGTCTATGCGCGGCAAGGGGATGGCTATCGAGGCTGGCCGGAAAAGGCTCCTTTCGACCTGATCCTCGTCACAGCCGCGCCGGGGACGATCCCTGAGCCCCTTAAGGAACAGCTTGCCGAAGGGG
>CAUZIZ010000280.1:0-4459 GCA_963579905.1 Acidobacteria bacterium UBA6911
GGTGACCGATTGCATCCCCTTTTGTGGCATGTCCCGATCGGTGATCGGGACCGCTCCTTTGCAGTCACGGCTCTGTCATTGGCGGTAGCGACAATCACGGCAGACTTAACCGAAGTTTCGTTCTCGAATGGGGCAGCGCAGCGGGGGCGGTACTGACCTGAAGCTCGGGACGTGGCTTCGGTCTCCAGTCCGAGACCGTGGACGGAGTTCTCGACAACCTGGAGAAGGCTGGAGCCACCGCCGTTGCCACTTCGCCCTACCTGATGGAACCTGCTTCGGAGCAGGACGGCAGCCGGGAGCCGCCTGACGACGCTGGGGCTGGAAAGGTCAGGATGCTAAACCGTCCTCTCTGGGGGAAACGGGACCTCTGGGTGCGTACGGGCCTAGTTTCGAGCCCTCGAAGACCCTCTATCGCGGACTGCGCTACCAGCCGCCTTCGCCATCGTCTCTGACTCGGAGACAAGGCCATCTGCTACACGAGTTCATCGAAAAGGCCCGAGCTCGAAATCTGCGCGTCTACCTTCAGATGCAGGCAGCCATCCCCCCTGGTTATCGAGTTCAGTTTAGAGGTCCCCAGGGTGACGATCGGCCTGCTTACCGGACGGCTCTCTACCCGCCAGAAGTCTGGCCCATAACGGGAGTCTTGCCGGCCCGCATATCCAGGACTATCTCCAGGCCCTTATTCGAGACCTCTGAGAGAACTATCTCAAAATAGACGGTCTGCGCCTGGATTGGCCCGAGTATCCTCCCTATTTCCTCGATGACGTCTTCCTGGACTTCAGCGATCACGCCAAAGAAGCAGCCAAACGGCTGGGGCTGGACTTCAACGGCATGCGGCGAGAAGTCGGAGATCTCTACCGCCAACTCCAGGGCCAGCTCACGGACTCCGACCTGATCGCTTGGACAGGCTCCGAAAGGGGCAGCGCTCTACTGCTTCGGTTTCTTTCCGGCCGAGCTGGCATCGAGGAGTGGATCCAGTTCAAGGCAATACTGACGGAAGAGCTTCTACAGAAAGCCCGGAAAACCCTGATAGAGGCCGGCCACAGCGATATGGAGCTCATCCCCAACGCCTTTCCCCTGGAATCTGGTCTCAGGCATGGACTACCGCCGCGTGGCAGCTCACAGCAAAGCCATCAGTGTCAAACTCTACACCATGCATTGGCTTATGATGCTGCGCTTCTACGCCGATAGCATTCGCCGGGCCAACCCACAGGTATCAGACTCGCCATTGGTTGGGGCTCTGGAGAGCTGGCTGGACCTCGTCGATGACGAGGGACTCTCCAGCTGAGACGCCTATCACTACCTGGAGACAGAAGAGCCGCACCCGGTGGGACTGGAGGCCATGTCACGCAAGATCCTTCGGGCTCAGGAAGAGGCGGGCCCGACACCGATCCTGGTCCTGACACACGGCTACGGACCCCTGGAGGACTTCCGGAAGAGGCTGCTGGCAGGGCAAGCGGCGGGACGCTATGGTTTCTGGTCAATCGTTACGGCTATCTGAGCGACGCTAAGCTGGAGGCGATCCGAGAGGCGGTCCAGTTCAAGCGTTCATCCGGCTCTCGATCATGATGCATGCATTCGCCAGATAATTGAAATTGTGTTCCTGCAGGAACCTCAGGCTCTCGGGACTCTCGGCGTCTGGCTGCAGCCAGACGTTCATCAAGCCCATCTCTAGACACTGATCCAAGATCTCTACGGTGACTTCGGGCGGGACGACGACATTGACAATGGTCGGCTTCTGGGCAAGGTCCTTGAGATGATTGTAGGCTCGATCTCCGTCCACGGTGGATCGATTGGGATTCACGGGAAAGACGTGGTACCCCTTACGTTTTAAATCGCGATAGATAATACTTCCGTACTTCGAGGGGTTGTCAGTGGCACCCACCACGGCCACGGTCGTATCCGGTTCGTCCAGAAGGTCGACAATATTTGTCATACGGGCTCCTGCTTGGTTTATTCGCTGCTGTTATCCCCTCCCCTCGATAATTGTCCCAGATTTCGGATACTATTTCTCTCCGAATGGTAGGAAAGGACTTATGAACAAGACGCTTTCAAATGGCTCAGCGGCACTATGTTTGCTTTTACTCCTGGTCAGCTGCGCTCAGAGCGAT
Source organism: Acidobacteria bacterium UBA6911 (assembly GCA_963579905.1). Lineage (GTDB taxonomy): Bacteria > Acidobacteriota > UBA6911 > RPQK01 > JAJDTT01 > CAUZIZ01. Next base: position 2,112 of record CAUZIZ010000280.1, read on the forward strand.
GTCGAAGCGCTTCCACCGAAAGAGGAGAAGCCGCAGAAGGAAATCCAATTCACGGAGCACCTGATCATGGACGGGTACACCTACCCCTTCGGCATCGCCGCCGCCGATCTGGATGGGGACGGAGATCTGGATCTGACCAGTGCGGACGCCGAGACGCATGACAACCTGTACTGGTTCGAGAACGACGGATCAGGCAGCTTCAAACGAAACTTCATCCAGGAGAAGGATCCTGAACGTCTGGAGCGACATCGAATCGGCGACATCGATGGGGACGGGGATCCTGACGTCGCGATTGTTAAGAACAAGTTCGGGGACCTCCTCTGGTTCGAGAACACTGGAACCCCTGGCGATGGCAAGTTGTGGCGGAGGCACATCATCACCCAGGGAAAGCTGCCCGGAGCGTATGATGTCGAACTGGTCGACCTGGATGGGGATGGCGACCTGGACGCAGCAGGCTCCAGCTGGCGTCTGGGCAACCAGTTTTCCTGGTTCGAGAATGATGGAACACCAGCGGAGGGCGAGTGGACGAAGCGCGCCATCGAGATCGATGTCGGAGAAACCCGAACCATCCGCGCCGGTGATTTCGACGGGGACGGAGACCCGGATCTATTGGGTACCAGCCGTACCGCGAACCAGGTCATCTGGTACCAGAACCCGGGAAACCCGGCTTCCGAAGAATGGGTAAAACACGTCATCGAGGCAACCCATGCTCCCATTCACGGGGAGCCTGCAGATATCGACGGGGACGGGGACCTGGACGTCGTGATGGCGCTGGGAGCCTGGGGGGCCATGCACCAGGGAGACCAGGTGAAACCCGAACGGGAGAAGAACAGACCCGAGTTCACCCAGTCCTACAACCACCACATCGTCTGGTACGAAAACGATGGGGTTCACAAAAACGGTTGGACTCGACACCTCATCTCGGACCAGCTCAACGAGGCCTTCGAGGCGGTTGCCGGGGACCTGGACGCGGATGGAGACATGGACGTGGTGGCAAGCGGATTCTCCAGACCGGGGCAGGTTCTGTGGTACGAGAACAGCGGTGATCCCACCGCTCCCTGGACTGAACACATGTTGAAAGACAACTGGAAGAACGCCAACCAGGTGTTACTGGCCGACCTGGATGGAGACTCCGATCTGGATATCGCAGCCTGCGCCGAGAGAGGCTCCCTAGAATTCCGATGGTGGAGGAACGAAGGTCCTGCTCCCGAGTAGTCTCCTATGTTCACGCGATTCTTCGTTTTCTTGACCGTCGTCTTCCTGGCCTGTCTCCACGGGCTCTATTCGGAGAGCCAGAAGTCCCCCCAGAAACCTGAATCGAGCTCTCGATACGAGTACCGAGAAGATCATGACCCGCAGGGCATCGGCAAGTTCTACATGGGCCGAGAGATCTCTCACGTGATGGGCCACCAGGGCGCCAGCTGGTTGGATCGTCCCGAACGTGAGCAGGAAGAAAGGCCCTTGCTTACCATTGATGCTCTGAAGGTAAGTCCCGGTCAGGTGGCAGCGGATATCGGCGCTGGGACCGGAGTCTTCACCTTCCTGCTCTCGGAAAGGGTCGGAGAAAAGGGTCGAGTGCTGGCGGTCGATATCCAGCCGGAAATGCTGGATATCCTGGGGCAGCGGATCAAGGAACGCGGGGTTAGCAACGTCGAAATGATTCTGGGTGAGGAAAAGGATCCCAAGCTGCCCGCTGGATCACTTGATCTGGTGATCATGGTCGACGTCTACCACGAGTTCGCCTACCCCTGGGAGATGATCCAGTCGATCTGCCGAGGCCTGAAGCCAGGAGGAAAAGTCGCATTCGTCGAGTATCGGGCAGAAGATCCTTCCGTGCCGATCAAGCGGCTCCACAAGATGAGCGAGAAACAGGTCAAGCTGGAGATGGTTCCGCAACCCTTGCACTGGGTCGAGACCATCGTCGGCCTTCCGCGTCAGCACGTGATCATCTTCGAGAAACACTGAAGGCTCCGAGAGTGCAAACCTTTCCAGGAGGCCGCCTGTCTGGAAGCACTGAGGCGCTGAACTTCGGACATCAAGAGAGGTCAATCCCAACGGGATTGCGGCTTCCAACCCAGGGTTTTCGAACCCTGGGTCAGGGAAACATGGTCGATGAGTCAACCCTGAAAGCGGTTGCGTCACCTCTGAACCCATGAAGAGATAGCTCTATTCAAATCGTGTAGCTCCCGATTCATAGGCAACAATTTCTCCCGGGCACACCGGGCACATAGGTTATACTTTTGGAGTCTTGGAGTTTCATTCTTCGGTGGGTGTATCTCGTCGTAGAAGCGGTGGGAACGGTGGAAAAACTCGACGCCAAGAGTCGTCTGCTTGATGTCGCCGTTTTT
>CAUZIZ010000281.1:0-4424 GCA_963579905.1 Acidobacteria bacterium UBA6911
CTGGACGGTGCGCAGCAGATCGCCAAGATCGTGATTGCCGGCATCTCTGCGGAGGAAAAGCAGAAGATCCTCGGCCTCAACGCCAAGCGGCTGCTGAATCTGTAGGGCCTGGGCTGAGACTTTAGAGTAGATAGTCATCAGCGAGCAGCACCGGAAGCAGCGGCAATCAACAGAGCCCCACACGGCTGCCTCGGGTCGCGGCAAAGTGCAAGGCAGCCTTTCAGGCCTCGATTTAGGAGCTGCAGCAGGACTTGGATGCGTGGCTAGAGCGCTGTAATACCCAGCGCCTACACCAAGGGAAGCGATGCCAGAGGAAGGCTCCTATGCAGACGTTCTTGGAGAATCTCCCCTTGGCAAAGGACAAACTCTTGGGTATGACTGAGGAGGAGCGTCTGACGGTCGCTATCGCAACCCAGAAAAGAGGCCACTGTCTGAATCGATCGCAATCGAATGGCCGCTTTCGCCTTGCGGATTCAATCGGTCGGTGCAACACCTCTTCTCTAGCGATAAAGAGGAGGATGTTGCCAATGAAGTATCGGACCAGGATCTATTACACGGAAGCACAGAAGATTTTGATGTGGAACCGCTGGCAAAAAGGTGAGTCCCTGAGCTCGATCGCTCGGCTCTTTGACCGCCACCATTCCTCAGTGGAGGGTATTCTGAAACAAACCGGTGGCATCCGGCCGCGGCTGCGCCGCCGATCGCGACTGGCGTTGACGTTATCGGATCGCGAGGATATCTCGCGGGGTGTGGTGGCCGGCGGCTCGATCCGTTCGATTGCCGTCACGCTGGGTCGGGCCCCGTCGACGGTGAGTCGCGAGATAGGGCGTAACGGCGGCCGGCTACGCTACCGTGCCAACCGGGCCGATCAAGCGGCCTGGGAGCGGGCGCGGCGCCCGAAGACGTGTAAGCTGGTCCAGAAGCGGGAACTCGCGCACAGCGTGGCCTTGAATCTGAAGAAGCTCTGGTCGCCCGAGCAGATTGACGGGTGGCTCAAGCGCACGTATCCCGATCACAAGGACTTTCAGGTGTCAGACGAGACCATCTATAAAAGCCTCTTCATCCAGGCCCGGGGCGCCTTAAAGAAAGAGCTGTTGCAGCATTGGAGGCGGAGACGTGGGATGCGCCGCTCGCGCCACCATACACAGAAGACGGAGGATCACGGACGGATCAAGGACCCGGGTCTCGTTACAGACCCAGGACCAGGAACGTCCACCGGGAGCACCGCGGCTCGACGCTCATCTTGGTCGGGACTCCTCTCCTGCTACTTCAGGAATCTGATCTGGTCTCGCCAGTCTTGCTCGTCGATGGGAGCAATCGTGCCAATCAGATAGAGATTGGGACGGTGCTCGTAGTGCTTCCCTTCGACAATAGCTTCTTCGGTTTCACTGCCGAACATGTGGAAACGGTTTCCCTCCACCACCGTGGAGGGCATGTTGTTGTTCAGAGGCAAGGGATCTCCTCGGCCGAACAATCTGGTCTTGGTGTCGTAGACCATTACGTCAGCGTAATATCCCTTCTTCTTGTAGTGCTTGTAGGGCCGGCCGTAGGAGGGCCTCACGGATCCGTCGGGGTTCAGAATCGAGGCGTACTGGTAACCGCCCACCAAAAGGATGAACCGATCATCGTAGGTGATCTGGCCGCTGGGGTAGTTGCCGCTGGCGATAGGTAGATCCGGTAGCCTTTCCCACTGACTTCGGGCGGGGTCGTAGGACCAGTTGTCCACCACAGTGCAGTACTGTCCTGCAGCGTTGTCGCCTCCGCTCAGACCTCCAAGTACGTAGACCTTGCCCCCGGCGGCGGAAACCGCCGGATACCAGCGAGCCGTCCCTGGACAGATCGTCAGATTCTTCCAGCCGGCATTCGGATTCCGTGTGTCAAAGACCAGGAGCCTAGCGCCCAGGCGAGGGATCTTTCCGTTTCGGTCTGCATTCGTATACATCTTCTCGCGGTTGTAGTCCATGCCGCCGAAAATGTAGATTTTCTCGTCGATGGCACAGATTCCGGCACCCCCGGTAGCCCAGGGGAGATCCGGCATCGACTCCCAGATCCACTCTCCTCTTTCCTTGGAGAGGCGGTACCCGTCACGGTAGGTGTAGGGATCGAAATAGCTGAACCCGCCCCAGAGATAGAGCCGGTTTCCGACGGGAATTGCCGCATGGGCCTGCCGACGGGATCCGGGGAGGTCGGGCAACTCCTTCCAGCCTGATGAGGAACCTCGGAGTTTCAGACCATAGACCTTCTTGATGAACTTCTTTTCACTTTCTGGGCAGGTGGTGGGAATACCAAACCCGGCCACCGAGATGAGAGTGTCGTGGATGATTCCTCCGTTGCTGGTCTGCAGCGAGCGCCCACAACTGGGGACCTCCGGCCCGCCCGCATAAGTGATGTTCAACATCTGAGGCAAGATGTCCCAGGCTGTCTGGTCTGCTTCTGCCAATTGGATTTTGGGGGCGTCCTGCCCTTGAAGATGCGAGCATAGCGGTAGAAAAACTGCTATTACCAACCCAAGGGTTTTCGGTACGCCCAGTCTTTGTGTTCTCACCATCGTCCCTTTCTGGAGGTTCCTCCGCGGTCGAGCTGGACCCCACAATCATTGCTTTCGCCAGTGTAAACCTCGGTTCAGCGGGGGACAACCAACAAGCTACTGGGGGAACCTTACGGTTATGCGAGAAGAGCGGCACCACAACGCTGGCACATCGGCAAGCCGTTTCAGTATTGCTACCACGAGCTCTATGCCGTGCGCGGCGCGAACGTTTGCGTCTCTGATGACGAGGGTGTCCACTGGCGATACTGCGGGGGACACATCTTTAAGGACAGTTCCTTCAACGAGCATTCGGTGGTCGAACTGACCGACGGCCGGCTCTGGATGCTGTCGCGCTGCAAAAAGGAAATCGCCCAGAGTTTCTCCGAGAACGGCGGCCGCGCCTGGGGACCACAGTCAACAGCGTTCCCGCATGCGAATGCCAAATGCTGCGCTAGACGACTTCAATCGGGTCGGATCCTGCTCATCAAGCACGGAAAAGACTTCGAGAAAAGGACGGGTCGGTGGGACATGACCGCGTTTCTTTCAGAGGATGACGGAAAGACTTGGAAGGGTGACCTGCTCTTGGACGAACGCCGGGACGGGACCGGAGTTTGGAGGTGTCCTATCCAGAGATCACCCAGGCTCCTGACGGTACCATCTATGTGCGCTACGACCACGGCCGGGCAACTCACGCGGAGATCCTTTTCGCGAAATTCCGCGACGACGACGTCCTCGCAGGAAAACTGGTGCCGGAGGACGCTGCTTTGAAGAACATCGTCAAGGACAGAAACGGGATGCAGCGCTCGTCGTCGTGAGAATTGACGCCGATCTTATCACCGAGAAGCCTTCTCATCGTGATCGCTTCTTCGGCTGGGTACCCAGCCTGCTTCTAGTTCAAACCAAGTCCTACTACCAGACCAACGGCCAATCCGAGACTGACGAACATGGAACCGACTACGATACCCACCGCCACATTCCCCTCAGACAGCTGTTTGGACGTGTTGAACGGCGTGATCCAGTCTAGCAACTTATAGCCGATCAACATCAGGGAAATGCTGAACAATGCCCCTGCCATTGCGTAAAGGAAATTTGCGATCACAATTTGGAATTCCATATAGACCTCAATTCAGTACTCTTTTCACTTTCTTGATCTTGTCCACGTAGCCGATCGTTTCCTTACTTTAGAATAAGCTAAGCGACAGCCTATCCTTGATAGGTGCCAAGCTCCGATGAGATTATTCGCTTGGTCTGTCGATCTTCCTAGGTTTTCTCAGGGCTTCCCAGAGCGCATCCTTCTTTTCGATCTTGGGGATTTCGATCCTGCCTCGTGCTACAGGAGAAAAACCGAATTCCTGTCCGAACCTACGGATTTGCTCCATCGCCTTATTCAACATGGCGACCTGGGGATACGGGTTCACGAAATCCACGCCAGTCTTATTCGGCACCCGGTAGGTTAAGCCGTTTTTGCTTATAAACTCCTGGCACTGCTTCATCATGGAATAAGCTGAGCAATAACAACTCAGCGTTGCCCTATCGACGACCTGAAGCAGTTCCAGCCTCGCTAATTCGGGGGCTACTCGCCTCCATTCCACCCTGGCATCTTGGGGAAGCCAAGAGGGCGGCCTCAGCCCGCCGCGCTCCGCTCGTTTAAACTGGGGCTCACTGCTAGGATCGAGCTTAGCTCTGGCTTCCTTGCCGGGATTTCCTTCCACCAACTTCAACGATCTCGGCTTTCTGGGTCTTGGCATTTTCTAACCTCTTTTAAAGAAACCCTGAATCCCGGACGGCGAAAGATTGCGGCCTCAATGGTCCGCAGCTCCTAGCACCCTAGAGATTCGAGGCCCCTCCCCCCCTCAGTGGTCGCCCTGGTAATCTCGTAAACCTTTACAATTATGAT
>CAUZIZ010000282.1:0-4349 GCA_963579905.1 Acidobacteria bacterium UBA6911
AAGCGAGCTACCCTGGGTTTAAGTCGCCTGCCTTTTCTATGCTGAAAGCGTTATTGCAATTTGTTTCCACTCGGCAATAACCCCTTCGAGGTAGCGCATTTTCTCTTGAACGAGTTTCACCCAGGGTAGCTCGCTTCGCTCCGCATCGCCAACCCTGGACTACACGCATTAACGCCTGCGGCGTAGGACCTGTCTCAAAGGATTTCTAACTGCATCCCAATTCGGCTTGTAGCTCACCCCGAGAATTGCCAGTCGAAGCCAGGTTCTGGGGCAATCGTCTGAAGTACGCCCTATCCATTTCCAGATCATCGATAGCACTCTGTCCGTTGTAGGACGGGCACTCCTGCCCGTCGATGAAAGTGACGGGCAAGAGTGCCCATCCTACGAAGATCACGGCTCTGTCATATGATATGGTGGCTCTTGCATGATCTTCTAGCCGATGAAGTTTCAGGTTAGGGTTCGGTCAAGAATAACTTCACATTCTCGCGCTCATCTTTACCACCATCTTCGGCCGCTCCTCAATCGCGAAATCCTCAACGTAGACCCGGCTACGCCTGCGGTTTTACTCAATCGTTCGCGGCCAAATCTGGCGCAAATCTGAGCGCCAATTCTACCAAGTTATTCTTGCGCAGACCCTTAGTGGAGCCTGAACTGCAACCCGCCCTGAAGGATTCGGGGACTTCCCAATCTGGGGATGGGAGTGCGCCCGATGGAATACTCGCGGTCCAGGAGATTATCCGCTGCAAAGAAAAGCTCGACCGTCTCCGAGAGGGAGCGGCTGAGGCTCAGGCCCAGCAAGAAATAGCGCTCCAGATCCAGCTGGTTCAGATCATCCTCGAACTGATCCCCAGCCCAACGACCGTAGGCCGCCAGCTTGATTGGTCCGCTGTACTCGAGTCCTAGCGATCCTTGGTGGCGTGGCACTTGAGGCAGTCTCAGCCCAGTTTCCACTACGGTTGCGTCCGAATATAGATAGGCGCCCAACACGTCCCAGAGCGGTCCCAGAGGAATCGTCACCTCTGCTTCAACACCCTTCACTGTTGCCTGGCCCAGGTTCTGACGCTGGCGAAAGATGAGCGCCGGAGTAACCGAGATCGTGGCGTTGCTCACTGCATCCCGAAGCGAGTTCCAGAACACGTTCAGGCGCAAGAGAACGGGCGCAAAAGAGTGGAAATCAGCCCCCGCTTCACCTCCCCACAAGTGCTCCTCTTCCAATTCGGGATTGGCCTCCGTAATGACGTTGCCCACGCGAAATGGACGATAGAGCTCATTGAGGGTTGGTACTCGAAAGCCTCGGTAGGCGGATGTCCGCAGCGTGAGCCATTCCGACGCTCGCAAAAGGACTCCGACTTTGGGGTTGACGCTGGTCTGGGATTGCTGTCCCCGCCACCAATCGAATCGAAGGCCCGCCAGGAAGTCGACCCGGTGGTGAAGGGGAAGAAGCTGCTGCACAAAGATACCCGCCAGGTTCTGACTATTGTCGCTCCATTTTACCCGTCTCCAATCGGTGCCCAGCAGCAGATTGCTTCGGGGTCTCCAGCTGAATGCGGCGCCCGAGCCCAGAGAACGAAATTCCTGTTCCGCAGTAATAAACTCTGCCGATCGGTCGGGAAGAATTCGGGAGAAGGTGTTCTCGAAGACTCCGCTCTGGGTGTAGAAGCTGCCTTCCCAGGACGAGCCCTCGTAGCCGGTCTCGAACAGGACCAGTCTCGAGTTGTTGTCCTGGAGCTGAGTCCCGTTGCCTCGTCCCTCTCGAAAGACGTTGACCCCGGCGTGGAAATTCTTGTAGTAGGCGCGTCCGAAGAAGGTCTGGAAATTGGAACTGGCCAGCCTATCGACTGCTCCCCGGAGTTCATCTGCGACAATGAAAAACCCCTCGGTGTCAAAGAGTCGACCGGACACCAGGTATTTCCAGTCGCCGAAGTCGTCAGCCGCCAGTACATCCAAATCATAGGACTGAGGGTGGGCGAATCGACCTCGCAGTTCGAGCGTATCAGCTGTAGGAGCCCGGGGAATCAGTTGAATCGTGCCTCCCAGCGCAGAGCTCCCGTAGAGTGAGCTGGTGGCTCCTCGAACAACCTCGACCGACTGCATCGCCGAAGTTGGTATTCGATTCCAGTAGATCCAGCCTCCGAAGGGGTCGTTCCACGGGAGCTCGTCGAATAGGACCAGGCTGCGACTGGTCCCACTGGGCCCGATGCCTCGAAGAGAAACCCCCTGGGCCGTCGGATGGGAATACAGGCTGCTAGAGCGACGAAAGAGGCTGAACCCGGGTATCCGACGCAGGGTATCGTCCAGTACCAATGAGGGTGAGCGAGCCAGGTCCTCGGCCGAAACGACGCTCACCAGAGAGACTGCTTCCGACAGTGGCTGCTTCTGCCTGGTGGCGGTGACAACGACGGTTTCACTCGGTGCTGGAGGTGGTTCCTCCTCGGTTTTCTCCTTCTCTGGCTCTGGAGACGAGGCCAGTAGAGCACAAAAAAAGAGGGCGCTGGTTCCCAACATATCTGTTCACGAGGCTGCTTCGGCCCCACACTCCTTTACGGTTCAGGTCAGTCCCGCCCCCAGGAGAGCGCTGGCCCCATTCGAGAAAGAAACCTCAGTGTCCTACAGTGGCACGGGCATCCCTGCCCGTGATGACCGATCCGTCGAGTCAGAGACTCGACAATCACGGCCTGGAAGGCCGTGCCACGGTTGGGAATCCTGAACCTGGAACCAAATGAAGTTTCAGCTTAGAGTTCCATCGTTCGCCGTGGAGGTCAAGTTCTTTGAGAGTTGACCTCTTTCAAAGACTCACTCCGTGACAGAATGCTATGATTTTTGGGAAAGGAATAATAGATGAGGTTTGGAGTTGCCGTTACCACTTCAGTCAACCCGGCGGTGACGCCGGTGGCCCAGGCCGATTACGTCAGGAGGATGGCCAGCACCATAGATGAGGCGGGGTTCGACTCCATGTGGGTTAGTGATCGAACCGTGTTCCCAGCCGATCTGCCGACCCGCTATCCCGATATGTTTGGTCCCGGTAAGGCTGACCCCGAGGCCCAGAATGTGTTGGAGGCGCTGACTACGCTAAGCTTTGTTGGAGGCATGACGAAGAAGGCCCGCCTGGGGGTAAGCGTGCTTGTGTTGCCCTTCCGCAACCCGATACTCAATGCCAAAATGATCACGACCGTCGATGTGCTTTCGGGTGGGCGTGTCATTTTGGGGATAGGTGTTGGCTGGATGCCCGAGGAGTTTGCGTCCATGAGTGCCTCCTATGAACACCGTGGTGCGTTGACCGACGAGCATATAGAGATGTTCAAGGCTCTCTGCGTCGAGGATGTGGCCGAGTACCAGGGTAAGCATCTCCAGACTTCCGGTATGGTCTTTTTCCCGAAGCCAGTCCAGCGACCCCATCCACCGATCTGGGTCGGAGGTAATTCACGTCTGGCGATCCGCAGAACGGCCAGGCTGGGCGACGCCTGGCACGGGATCAGGCTCAGTCCTGGGGAAGTGCAGCAAGGACGGGAGCGACTCAGCTCTCTATGTGAGACCTACGGGAGGGATCCAAAGCAGGTGGACGTCACTCTCAGGGCCACGATGGTTCTGGACGAGGTTCAGAGGACTGCGAACGGTGACAGGGTCTTGCTGACGGGAAGCACCAGCGATGTCCGTGACGATATCCGCCGGTACGAAGATGCGCGCCTGGACTATCTGGTTCTTTCGGTGGCTGCCAGCGACACGGATTCAACGATTGATGCGGTTCGCCGCTTTGCGGACGATGTATTGGCTCGGGTTTAACTTCTGGCCCCCAAGAAAGGGCTCTTCAGTCTGAGCTAAAGATCCGAGCCTTTCTAACCGATAACGGGACTAGTTCTAGCGTGAGGTAGTCCCGATGAGTCATAGAGCAGTAGGTATCCAGTTCCCTGCCGAGTCCGGTCCAGTGCAAACCAGGCTCGAAGACAACAACCACAATCCAGGGCTGGGCTATCTAAGCGGCTGCGTAAAAATCAAATGGCATTTTGCGGTGTTAAGTTCGGCCCAATGGTGTAGTTCGAGGCCGGAAGTTCTGAGTGGTTGGATAGGGGAATCTCTTTGAACTGACGGTTGGAGAGCTTCTTGCCCTTGGTGTACGCGCGTTCATTGACAAGCGCTGTGACTTCGAGACCGGTTTTCGTGGTCGTCCCTTCGATGTACTTCTTCATGAGCTCCAAAGATCGGAGCGGGTGGCCGGCCCACTCCAGGCTGATGAAGTTGAACAGCCGATGCTCGACCGGATTCCACTTGGAGGCACCGGGAGGGTAGTGGCAGACCCGGACGGTGAGCCCGTGGCCTCGGGCAATGGTCTGGTAAAGGCCGTATTTCCAAAA
>CAUZIZ010000283.1:0-4046 GCA_963579905.1 Acidobacteria bacterium UBA6911
TTGACCATTCCAGCTGGGGCTCAACCGAGTGGCCACCTCTGCTTCCCGTTTTCGGAGGATTGCGCTATGCTTTTTCTTCACCTGAAATGCCTCCTTTCGGGCCTCTCTGAAGATTCTTTGTCGAACTTAAGAATACCCGTCAGGTCTGGCATTCCAGGTGTTTGCACGTGGTTTAATCCACTTCCATCTACTTGTTTTGGGGCTAGCTTCCGGACGCTATCGAGAATTTGCTGACAGGTTCTTCTTGTCTGACTGTAGTTCGTCTCCGGCAGGATGATCGAAAACTCATCTCCGCCCGAACGGGCCACCAGATCCATTCGACGGGTGGTTGTCTCCAACAGATTGGCGAGCTCTCGGAGGATCTGATCGCCGTGGGGATGGCCCTTGCTGTCGTTGAGTCGTTTGAACTGATCGACATCGATCATGACGATGCTCAGGTGGTAGTTGCGTCGGCGGGCGCGGGAAAACTCCTCTTCCAGCCTCTCGCAGAAATGACGGTAGTTGGCGACTCCGGTGAGACCGTCGGTGCGTGCCTGAAGCTCCATCTTCTCCAGCAGCTTGACGTATTGTAGCGCTAGAACCGAATGCTCGACGAGGAACTGGAATTTCTTCATCTCACTCTTGATCGGTGGGGCAGGGTTTTTAGAGAAGAGAGCCAGTACCCCCGAACTGCGAGATCCATCCTTCCACGACTTTGCCATGTACTGGGAGTACTCGTACGCCGAGCAGTCCCCTTTCGTGTTGAAGTCGGGATTCCGTTTGAAGTCGTGTGCGACGAAGACCTGGGATGTCTGGAAGCTATTGACGTGAATGCTCTGGTTTATCCCGATTGAAGGCAACTCAGGTCTGGAATCGCTTCGGATAATGCGGCGGGAAATGAGCCCCTCCTCAACGGTCACCAACTCGCAGGCGGCGGCCTTCATGCAGTCTTGATAAGGCGGGGAATTCGGGTGTAGAGAATCTCAAGGTCCTGGGAGTCGGCCAGGGCCTTCCCGAACTCGGGGAGATCGATGCTGGAAACTGACTCGGATTGAAGCTTCTCCGCTCTTCCCGCAGAAGACTCCGAAGAAGAACGTAGGAGAAGCCCATCAGAAAGAAGAAAGGGAGGTGCTGCAGTAGAATCTGTGCAGGTTGCGGCTGCTGTGAGGAGTGGAGAGCCCAGTCATAGAGGGTACAAGATAGGATGGCCAGAATCGCCGCTGTCAAGTTCTGGGCCGCGACGGCTACCACCAGGATCGCGATCAGAAAGAAGGAGGAATCGGGAGGTCTTTCTGGCGTCAGGAGGACCGGAATTCCGGCGAAGGAGAGGTTGCAAAGGAGTAGCCCACAGTCCAGCTCCGAGGCGGCGAAGTATTTAATCGGCAAGAAGGAAATCAGGAGAGTCAAGCCAGCCAGGGTGATCACTCCTAGCTCGTCCAGGCCGAAGCCTTGAATCGGGTCCTCAAGGACGGTCAAATAGGCCAACACAGCCAGCAGGGACTGCTGCAGCCAGAGAACACGCCGACGCTTCCCTTCTGCCCCCGGTGCATTGGTCTCGAGAGTGGCCCTCATGAGTTGTATCCCTTAGGTCAGTCCTTCGAAAAAATGCAGACTTCTACCAACTCGTCCCTACCTAACGGGTTAGGACTGATCTAAGTGATTCTGGGAGTTTCTGATCTTATCGACAACCCTAAAAGCCTGAGAGGAAAGCGTCCACCGCACCCACGCGGATGGACTTCTGGCTCCAAGATCCGGGGTGCTCAGCCCGCTGAAGCCCGCGTGATATACTAGTCGCATGCAGAAGGCTCGACCGGGTACGAAGGGTGTGCCTCAGGCAAAGCTCCCGACTCGATATGGCGATTTCGAGATCTACGGCTTCGAGAACGATCGAGATGGTGAGCGGATTGTGGCCGTAGTCAAAGGACCGTTGGAGAACAAGGATCTGCCCTTGGTACGTATCCATTCCCAGTGCCTGACCGGCGATATTTTCAGATCGCTTCGCTGTGACTGTGGGGACCAATTGGAGCAGGCCCTGGAGCGAATCGCGGCCGCTAAGAGCGGTGTGCTTGTTTATCAGATGCAGGAGGGCCGGGGCATTGGCTTGATGAACAAACTCCATGCCTACCAGCTGCAGGATCAAGGTGTCGATACTGTCGAGGCCAATGCCGAGCTGGGATTCGAGGCCGATCTCCGATCCTATCGATTTTGTGCGGAAATTCTAAAATCGTTTGGAATCACCCGAATTCAGCTGATGTCGAACAATCCGGAAAAGATTCGAGGGCTGGAAGAAGAAGGGCTGGAGGTGGTGATTCGAATCCCGCTGGTCGTCGAGCCTTCACCGATCTCAGAAAAGTATCTAAGGACCAAGAAAGAAAAACTGGGGCATCTTCTGGATTAGAATTGGCTTCTTAGGGCTCGTTCTTGCACGAACCCCAAGCCGCCGGTCCGCTCCCCAATCAGGCGCAGCCCGTTGCGGAATCGCAGACCTCACTGTTGGCTACATTGCGCGCCTTCGAGGCGCTTTCCACGGCCTTTTTGAAGCGACCGACCGGAACGTAGCCCTCAATCCGGTCCAGTTCGGCACCGCTCTGGTCCATGATGATGGTGCAGGGGTACCCCGTAATCCCGAACTTTCTCTGCAACCGGACGCCATCTTCATGTTTCTCGGCGTTCAACCTGAGCCAGACATAGCTACCCGACATTTCGTCGATCAGCTCGGAGTCGCGAAAGGTCTCGGAGTCCATCTTCTTGCAGTAGGAACACCAGTCTGTGTAAAGGTAGGCGAGAAGCAGCTGGTCCCTTGATTGTGCCTCGCCCAAGGCCTCTTCGTAGTCGGATTTCCAGCCCAATCGATTGGGGACCGACTCGTAGATGTTGTAACAGACGAAGGCAATCATGGAGATTCCGAGCAGGGTCAGTAAAATACTGGCGTTTTTCCTCATTACTGGTCTCCAGGCTTCAAATCGTCTGCTGTGTCTATTGTGCCGTCAGGTCCTGCAGAGCGGAGATCGTACCCAGAGGCTGATGAGGCTCTATAGGAAAACGGGTTCGACCAGGCGTCCAGGCGTGTCACTTGTTCGAGGTAATCGGGGGAGAGGGCGTCGATCAGTTGTCGGAAGTCCTTAGCCGGAGGGAGTTTTGAGTGCTGGCTCAGGTATTGGCGGATTCCCGAGGAAAGCGTCTTCAGATTGGAACGCGTGCGTGCCGTTCTCTTTTCGTTCAGCACTGCGATGATGAACTCGGCCTTTTCCCAGCGGCGATCTCCGATGCGTACCTCATCGATCACCCACTGCTCGTCTTGCTTGATCATTTTGACCGCCGTCTTAAGGGTCACTGTGGCTACGGCATGATTTCCCAAATACTTGATCTCATCTACCTTGACCTGCTTCTTCGAGAACTCTGCTGTGTCGAATGTGCGGACCCCGTCTCGCACCTGTCTTTCGAGACTTTTGGTGCAAGAAGCACCTATCAGCAGAAGGAGGATCAAAGCGTGGCGCACAAGCACATCTTAACATAGTTGATGCTGGGGTCTGCCTTGTCTGCTGACCTGAAACTTCAAGAATTCGTCACACGTCCGAACGTCTGAACGTCTGACGTCTCCTGTCCTCCGAAGGTACCGCCAACGGGTGAACTACCAGCGTTACGAAGCCAAGTCCGACAGAGCCGCGAACGACTTGAGCCGTTAGCAAAATGATCCCAGGTCCCGAGGAGAGAGCCGGACAACTCTTCCCCACGCAGTGACGCACAAATCCCCAGTAGCCGGAAGTTTCTTTCTCGAGTGAGTCCAGGGCTTCCTGGGGGCAAAACTAAGCGAAAACTTCATTTACTTGCTCTGGATGGAACAAGGGCGTAACCCATTGATCGAGAAATGGATCGGGCGTATCTGAGGCGATTGTCTAACCTGACACTGAAGTGAAATTGGAATGCAGTTATAAGTTCCCGGGAGCACGTCCTTACGCCAACGGCGTTATTGCGGGTAGCCCAGGGTTGGCGATGCGGAGCGAAGCGAGCTGCCCTGGGTCAAGGTCGTGCCAGAAAATGCGCTACCCCGGAGGGGTTATTGCCGA
>CAUZIZ010000284.1:0-4029 GCA_963579905.1 Acidobacteria bacterium UBA6911
GCTGAATTGCGGCATTCTGAGCTCCGGGACTTCTGGGGAAAACCACTAGGGAGCTGGAGGCGTGGCTCATCATTTTCCCTGTGACCCTAAGAAAGACCAATGCCGCCGCAAAAGAAGGGTTAGCCCGGTCGGCACCTCGACTCAGGGCGCCGTTATGAGGTGAAGAGGCTGTCGCTCCAGCGCAAGTACTGGACACTCGTGGGCCCCTCTCTTTCGGCAGTAGCAGATGTGTCGCAGGTAGTTTCTCAATTGGTCGTCTGGGTCACCGAGTCCTAGTACAATGACGTCAAAGAGTTAGGTGATTACAGCGGGCGACTACTGACCGGAGGGGAGGGGGCACTAAATCTCTGTGCGGTAACGCTCTGAGGATCAAGGAGGCCACCTTCTCTTGCCGTCCTGTTAATTGGATGGGGTAAAAAATGCCTGGAAGAGGAAGACCCCGAAAACCCACAGCGCTGAAGATTCTGGAGGGAAATCCAACGCATGAATCTAAAGATAGGCTCGATCTTTCGCGGGAACCCGAATATGGCGAAGCTCAAAAAGGTGCCTTCCGCCCGCCATCCTGCTTGTCGCCCGCAGCGAAGCTGGAGTGGAAGCGAGTCATAAAACCGCTGGCGAAGACCCGGCTCTATCAGATGGTGGACCGCGGGGCCTTGGCCGGCTACTGCGAGAACTGGTCGACGTTCAAATGCTGCCAGGAATTCATCAACGTGCACGGGTTGACCTACCAAGTCACGAATCGAAGTGGGGCTTTCTACAACGCCAGGCCCGAGGTAACTCTAAGGGACAAGGCCCTGGAACAGATGAGGAGGTTCGCTCAGGAATTCGGATTCAGCCCGGCGGCCCGAAGCCGAATAGAAGTACCGAAAGTGGAGACGAAAGACTTGTTGCGTGAGGCCCTGAGCAAGCCGCGCGTGATACAGCGCCCCAAGGATCGCTAGAGGAGATGCAGTTCGTCGAGGTGACGGAGGAACCTGAATTCCGGAAGGAGCTAGAAACAGCCATGCGCGAGGACTTCCAGGCTCTCGGAATGCTGGGTTGGGAGGTTGGTAAGGAGACGTTGCAGGCGGAGAACCTGCTGTTCCCCCGGCACAAGGACAACGAGGCCCTGAGCCAGCTGTTTGATCGGCTCTGTGACGAAGGGGCAGAGAGCGTCGAAAGAGAATTAGTAGAGCGGCGGAGTATAGACTAGCCAGAAGCGAGGCCCCATGATGGCACTGACACTCAGCTCAACTAGTCGGTGACTCCCCTCGAAAAGGAGGATAGAGAATGAAGATACGACTGATCTCAACCTGCCTGGTTTCTGTGCTCCTACCCCTGACAGCGGAAAATACCTTGGCAGAGCAGCCCAGCTCCCCAGAGCCCCTGGACATCGGCTCCCGGCTGGAGCTTTTCGTCGACGACTACCTGGTGGACACCCTGGAGGGGCTGGAGCACAAGCTTCACTCGCCCCGGTCTGCCGGGAAGGTCCTGACCTTCGACAAGCCCTGGGAGGGGGTCACCAGCGGAAACTCGGTGGGCGTGTTCCAGGATGGAGATCTCTACCGTATGTACTACCGGGGCAGCAGCCATGCCGGCTATGCTCTGGAGTCCCTTCTGGAGCCGGGTGAGAAGGTCATCGCCGAGCACCCCTACGCCGCCTGCTATGCCGAGAGCCGGGACGGCATTCAGTGGACCCGTCCCTCCCTGGGAATCGTGGAGTTCCAAGGCTCCAAGGACAACAACATCGTCTGGAGGGGAAAGGGTTCCGGTGCTTTCCTTCCCTTCAAGGACCCCAATCCCGAGGCCCCTGCCCAGGAGCGCTACAAGGCGGTGGGTCCTGACAGGGGAGCGTTGTACGCCTTCGTTTCCCCGGACGCCATCCACTGGCGGGAGATGCAAGAGGAACCCATCCTCACGGACGGCGCCTTCGACTCGCCCAATCTGGCCTTCTGGGACACTGTCCAGGAGCGCTATGTCGCCGTCTACCGGGACTTCGTCAACGGGGTCCGCACCATTAAGATCGCCACGTCCACGGATTTCAGGAACTGGACTCCGGGCCAGTGGGGAGAGTTCGGCGAGGCCCCAAGCGAGCACCTCTACACCAACGCCACCCGGCCCTACTTCCGCGCCCCCCACATCTACCTGGCTTTTCCCAGGCGCTTCCATCCCTGGAAGGCCATGGGGCCCTTCAACCAGGCCCATACCGGCGGCTGCTCCGACGCTATCTTCATGTCCAGCCGTGACACGGTCCACTGGAATCGGTACCTGGCGGCCTTCATCCGTCCAGGCCTGGACGTGCGCAACTGGTCCCACCGGTCCAACACACCAGCCTGGGGCCTGCTGGCCACCCAACCCGATGAGATCTCCCTTTTCGTCGAGCGTCACTACACCTTCCCCAGCAACCACCTGGAGCGCATGGTGATCCGGACGGACGGCTTCGTCTCGGTACACGCAGGCTATTCCGGGGGAGAGCTGATTACCAAACCTCTGGCCTTCCAGGGAGAGAACCTGATCCTCAACTATGCAACCTCGGCTGCAGGCAGCATCCGTCTAGAGATCCAGGATGCCCAAGGGAAACCACTACCCGAGTTTGCGCTGGAGGAATCACCGCTGATCTGGGGGGATGAGATCGAACACACGGTGCGGTGGGAACGGAGCCATGCCAAGGCGACTTCAGATAAGCCGCTGGCCAGGATCGCAGGGAAGCCGGTCCGCCTGCGCTTCGTGATGAAGGATGCGGATCTCTACTCGCTGAGGTTCAGGTAGTGAACACGGGCGGCTGCGGGCTATTCCCCATTGGTCCGATTCCGGGAGGAGAGAAAGCCTGATTTACTCCCCCAGGGTGTCCTGCTCACGGAGCGAAACGCCACCTGGAAGGCCCCGCAATTCGCCTGAGAAGCCCTAGGACCAACGATCCCGTTACAGGCGACCCCGAAGGATGCCAATCAAGGATTCTTGGTGCGGCTGCCCAAAAGATGGAATCAGGTCCCCTCACCGTCCTCGTATGGCCCGAGGAACTTCACGCCATCAAAGTGGCTCAGGTGGTCTGGCGATTCTACTAGCCAGACTTCCGTCTCCCAGCTGATTTCAGTAATCCACTTTCGGAACGATTTCCGATCATCGAATGCACTGACATATATTCTCGGCACACTGCAACCTTTCGTTAGTTCTTCAAGTTTCAGATGACGGGTCTTAGAAATTGGGTTTGCAGAGTGCACCGCCTCGATCAGAAAAAGCCAATTCCGATCCCGCTCATATGCAACCACATCAGGCAGGGTTTCATGAGCCAGCTCGGAGAAGCCCAACTCCTTCAGTTGATCGTCGTTTCTACAGAGCACTCGCTTCGCTGTATCGCCTATGTAGAGAACCTCTGCTTCCCTGCTGAAGCGGGGAAGGAATTCTTGAACGATGGCTCTTTGCAACTCATTGTGTCGTCCTGGCGTTAGAGCAATCTCCTGACCACTTGGAAGAACGACTGGAATCTTCTGGATTACCCTCTTTCTTTCAAGACGATCTGAAAAATTGCCAAAAACTGCCTTGAATCCTTGGACTGCTGCACCCCAATCTTCTGAGCCGAATGCCGTCAAGACTGATACTGCATCCTTGCTAACAGCATAGCGCCTCGTGGGATCGTTCGTACTTGCGCTGCTGTCACCTGCTGCCCTGAGCACGAGCCCGGACTGGACAAGCTGGATGAGGTCCAGTCTGCGGACATCGTCGTATGAGCCTGACGCCCTGGAAACGCCTTTCGCCAGTCGGAGCTGTCACGAAGGAAGAATACACCGTGCCAGGTCCTTGCACATCGAAGGTCTTGCGAATCCAACGACACATCTCCGCTTCAGTCGAGAACGGAGGGTTACTAGAACCGAACAGCTCTCCCCGTAACCTGACCACCCGATCCCGGCATTTATGAGTCCGGATTTCGCTCTCAGCTACTGACTCTCGACTCACCTTCCGAAAAGCACGGTCCCCCCTTGAGAGTTTCTCTGTCTCAGTCCTCCACACAGGTTCTTGCAACCGAAGGTTCTCGCTGTCGATTAGTGGACC
>CAUZIZ010000285.1:0-3942 GCA_963579905.1 Acidobacteria bacterium UBA6911
GTACACCGTCTTCCGACTCACCTCATAGGCCTGCGATAACTCCGTAATTCCATCGTCCCCCTCCAGATGTTCGGTCATCAGTTTCACTCCTTCGCTCATTACGCACGTCTCTTTCCATGACATGACTCCTCTTGTAACCTATGTGCCTGGAACATACCCATGTTCCCACAACCCTTTCAGGGTTGAAATCCAGGGAAGAGCCATTTACCCAGGGTTCGGAAACCCTGGACTAACAGCCACAATCCCGTTGGGAGTGACTTCTATTGATGGGCTGGCTTCGGCACGCGGGGACTCAACCCAACAGCCGGATAATAACGCTGTACACCGCGAAGGCCAGCATCAAGCTGGAACAGACCCACAATAGGACATCGGTCAGGATGCCGGGTTGCACCGCGGGGTCGGTGTGCCGGTAGCGGAGATAGAGGGTGGAAAAGCCAATGACAGGTAGCATCGAGGCCTGTACCACCCCGCCTACGATGACCATGAAAACAGGTTGCGTGATCCAGGAGTGGAGAATGATGTAGAGGGTCAGCAACACGATCACAGTACCCCGACGCCAGACCTGGAGCCTGCGCTCGCCCTGGATCTTGGCCACTCCGACCAGCTCGAGAAAATCGACGATCACCCGAGAGTTGGATGCGGCACCCGCGAACAGTGTGGAAAAGAGAACGAAAAAGGCTCCCAGGAGAAAAAGATAGAAAGCCCAGTTGCCCAGTGTGCTGGTATACATACTGGATAGCGTACCGATCATCTCGTAGCCGGACGGGATCATTCCCATGCTGTGAAGCACGGCGGCCCCCAGGATGTAGAAGGCAACGGTCGCGGTCGTGTAGACCACCATGGCCATGAGCACATCGGCCTTCATCACCCGAATCCATCCCTGAGCCCGCTCCAACCACTCGGGCGAGTCGTCTTTCTCACCCACGAAACGGGCGTATCCCTTCTCCAAACACCAATAGGGATACATGATCAATTCCGTAGCACCCACACCCGTGATCCCAAAGGCTGCAAATGCGATCGCTAAACCGCCCTCGGGAAGAGAAAATTCCAGTCCAGCGATGATCTGTGCAGGTTTCACGGTATACGGCGTCCAGCCAAGGAGGACGACGCAGACGATGGTGACAAAGGTGAAGCTGACCACCATGAAGGTACAGGCTCCCTCGACCAGGCTGTAACGCCCTCGAAACAGCGAGATCGCCACAATAGCAGCGGCGACGACCGTCCAGCCTTCCACGCTCAGCTGGGGCAGGATCAGATGAAATACCTGCCCTACGCCTCCGACGATTCCTCCACTCTGGATGATCACCCCCAGGGTCATGATCCACCAGACCCAGACCACCCAGGACACCCGCCACCGGGGACCGGGGATCCGATCCAGGCCTCTGAGGGTCGTTTCCCCAGAGGAGACGACGTAGCGGCCCAGTTCTTCCTGGACGATGACTTTTATGCCGCAGCTGATCAGGATTAGCCAAAGCGCCTCGAAACCCACTCTCGCGCCCAGCGTGGTGGTTGCGATCAGCTCTCCGGAGCCCACTATGGAGCCGGAAATGATCAGACCCGGCCCCAGCTTCTTCAGGACGGACCAGAATCCCCGGGGTGCCAGCTGGCGCTCGTCCAGATCGGATGGCATCAGAGAACCTTTCCTTTACGCTTGACGGCCAGGGCCTGGGTGAAGGCGCCGGCGACCTTGACCGCGCTATCGTTCTCGAAGCGAAGCATGTCTGCCGCCCCCACCGACTCGTACACTTCTTCACACCATTGTTTGAGCGAGTCGTCCGCCGACCCGCACAGGGTCAGTCCGGTCGGCACCAACATCGCCGCAGCAGTCCTGAAGTCACCGGCACGCCGTAGCAACGGGACGAAAAGATTCTTCAAGAAAGGGTCGTCTGACGCGGTGGAGAATCTCTTCAAGTCAGCCAGCGTGCGACGTACCTTTGGACCCGTAGCCCCTCCCAATAGAGCCCATGCTCCGGCCTCACCTATTCCCACCAGATCGACACTGAGAACGTCGGCCCGTCGGAGAATGTCCTTGAGCGCCTGCCGAACCTGTGCGATCCGCAGAGAGGCCACCGTAGGGTTGTAGGTCGTCCAGTACTTCACGGCTTCCGGGGGTGAGCACTCATCTCCCTCGGGGTAGGGATTCAGAAGGAACGCGAGCCAGCCTTGATCCCTATAGGACTCCGCAAGATTCTTGGCCTCGGCAGTGCTGGTCTCATCCCGAGGGTGGACCACCAAGACGGCTCGGGTAGCCTGGTTTCTGGATTCCGGGGCAAGGGCCCGCAGCTTCACATCGGCAGGATCCACACTCGCCTGGAGGGCGTGGCGAAGCGCCGTTCCAAAGGTCTTGCGATAACGAGATAGTTCGCTCCAGCCGGAAGGTCTGTGCAATTCAATCTGGCCCTTTGCCTTCAGGGCGAAATTCGCAAACAGCTCCGCCAGCGGAAGAGGAGGGCTGGGCAAGGACGCCCATAGATCTGCCTCCGGCTCCACTTCAAAGGGCTCTTCCTTGCTCGACTCCCTCCCGTGGAGCCAGCGCGAGAACCAGCCATAGACGGCTTCCCTACTGTCCTGATTGTAGTTGTGCTCGTACTGAAAGTGGGCGTTGGCGACATGGTCTTCAGCATCGAAGAGACGGTAGACCGCCTGGATA
Organism: Acidobacteria bacterium UBA6911; assembly: GCA_963579905.1. Taxonomy (GTDB): domain Bacteria; phylum Acidobacteriota; class UBA6911; order RPQK01; family JAJDTT01; genus CAUZIZ01. The sequence continues at coordinate 2,651 of CAUZIZ010000285.1, forward strand.
GCCGGAAACTCAATCGCTGGCGTTCTGGCGCTCCAGTCGCCACTGGTGGAGATCAGCATCAGGGGTCGGGGAGCCATGAGGGCTCCAATCTCGACATTATTGGCACCTAGTCTGAGAAGCGGCGCATTCTCGCAAATGCAGCCGCCCTGAAAGTGGGCAGAGATCATGTTCACGGGCGCGGCGACCCGGACACGCTGATCGACGGCGGCCAACAGAAAGGTCTGGGTCCCGCCGCCCGAAGCGCCGGTGAGACCGATTCGATCCGAGTCCACCTCGGGAAACGAGATCAGAAAATCCAAGGCTCTCAGACTGTTCCAGAGCTGCAGCCCGAGCGAGCCGAACCCCCACAGCTCATAATCGGGCTCTTCGAATCGGTGAGGAAACAGATCTTTGGTCTCGTTGTAGCCAATCATCGAATAGGAGAAGACGATTGACCCTCGGCGCGCGAAATTGATGGCGCGGCCCGGGACGGATGATAGTGGACTGTCCTCGAAACGACCGTTCTTCCAATGTCCATGAGGTGAAAGGATTGCAGGATGGGGCTGCGGCTTCCCTAACGGCCGGTAGAGGTTCCCCACCAGATGGAATCCGGGATAGGTCTCCAAGGATACGTTCTGAACCGTATAGCCCTTCCGGATCAGTGGCTCTGAGAGGCTGGCGTTGAGTGGAGTTCTGGACGGCAGGGGCCACAGGCCGGAGCTGATGAGAATACGCTGACGCAACTCCTCAGCACGACCCAGCCACTCTTCCAGGTTCGCATAGGACTTGGGAGTGTGCTCCTGATCGAGATGGCGATAGGACTGACCCCACATCGCCGGCATTGAGATCGAAAACAGAAGAGCCCAGAACAGGAGACGATGAGGGCTGCACATGAAGCGGAATCATCCTATAGAACGATTCCGATGGCAAGGAAAGAACCCTTTGTTTGGGGGCAGACACTCCTTTCATAGAAACTTGCATCCTGAGAGTAGAGTCGGGCAGCCTAGTCCGGCCTCCGGCTGGGAGCCGAATCATTGGAGAAAGAAACTTAGTCGAGGGGTGTGGCGGTGACCTCCAGGCCGCCGTGTGTCGAGCCAAAAGCTCGAAAAGAAGAATACTTCGGCCTGGAGACCGAACCCACGTCGACCCACCGTAGCCGAATGAAGTTTCAGGTGAGTCCCGCCCCCGCGGCGCTGCCCCATTCGAGAACGAAACTTCGGTTACGTCTGCCGTGATTGTCGCTACCGCCAATGACAGAGCCGTGACTGCAAAGGAGCGGTCCCGATCACCGATCGGGACATGCCACAAAAGGA
>CAUZIZ010000286.1:0-3920 GCA_963579905.1 Acidobacteria bacterium UBA6911
GGTGTCCCTGCCTCATGATCGGGCAAAGACGAAGAGCAGGCTGAGAGTAGCAGAGGTGCCACAAGGATGGCGGCGATGAGCATGAGGCCGGCAGATCTTTCTTTCATTGCAGGTCCTCGTGGCTGGGTCCGGGAATCGATTACCAAGGCTGGACACCATCTAGTCTACGCTAGGGGATCCGTAGTGATTCGTCCTTCTTGGGTGGATCGACAGGGGCAAGAGCCCGGTAGCTGCCGGGGGTGCTCCCCTTAACCGCCGGCTGCAAGCTCGCGAAGGTGCTGATCAATCAGCTCAAGCCGCATCCGAATACCCCGCCCGAGCTTCGTGATGTCATAGTGCTCCAGTAAAGCGCGAAAGAGATTCTCCTGGTCTGCCATCGGGTCTTTTTGACGCAATCGATCCAAAACAGTAGCAACTTCCGAGGCTGGCACTTCTTGAAAGAGTCGGGGCCCTCGCGCCCGAACGACAATTGAAGGAGTCCCAACCTTCCATAAGACGCTCTGTTGGTGCTCTGTTATATCAATTTCGATTCTCTGACTGAGCAGTCTGTCCTGTAGCGCAAGCTTGCGCCCGCGATCTAGTCCCTCTTGAACGGCTGTGCCCACCTTGTGTATGCCAGCAGCCTTTGCGAAAAGGCGGTACGCACGTTGGGACAAAATGGGTCCTTCTCGCTCAACAATTGCCACGAGCCCCCTTGAAACGCTTGCTGACGAGGCTCCTCTGGGGTCGGGCAACGTTTCAGCTGTCCAAGAGTCGTACGCCACCTTAAACAGAATCTTGCCCGACTCCGGATCTGATCTGCCTATCGCTGTACCTTGGGGTCCACTTTGCCTTCGGTCTGGCGAGGAGCTGTCCCCAAGATCCATCTTCTGCTCCCGTTCGCGCTTCGGTTCACCTGAACGAGCCGCTTCACATTCAATTACCCGCCCTCTCTCCTGCTCACTGTCCTCCGCAAAACGCTCAGAATCCCCAGAATCTCTGCTCCGTTCAGGATAGATATTGTTCTGGTGAAGTGTCTCCCAGAGCTCTTGCAGTGCCTCTTCCGGATCAAGTTCAAAGCAGCTTCCCCGCACACGCCAGAAAACCAAGCCGCACCTTTCGAGCGTCCGCTGGCGTCTACCGTCTTCGATGTATCTGTCGGGATTGTGCCAGTACTCCCCGTCACACTCCACCGCTACTCGACGCTCATTTCCCACAACAAGAAGATCGATGCGGCGACCATTAACCTTGTACTGTGGAACGATGCGATACCCCTTATCACTGATTCGCAGGAAAACATCGATCTCGAACCAGCTTTCAAAAGGAACGGGGAGGGGCGTCTTGTTGCGGTCCGGTGTGTTGGCAAGTTGGCTCAACTGGTCCAGACTGATCTCCAGTGGGGAGGGCTGTTCAGCAGTCGGGTCAAGACAATACTCCAGCAGTTTCCGTCGGAGGCAGTTGTCACTGAGATCCTGGCATGTAGCGCTGTGGAAGAGCCACATCTGATCCCGTGCCCGGCTCGCCGCGACGTTGAACCGGCGCTCCGCTTTCTGATCGCTCAGAGCTCTAATGCTCCGATCCCCGGTTGGTGCTGCAACTAGACTGAGAAACATCACGTCGCGCTCATCACCCTGAAAGTGGTGGGCATCGCCGCAGACTATCCGGTGGTGCTCCATTTCCTCCGGGCCGAGCTTCTTTAGAAGTAGCTGCTCAATCAAGCGCGCCTGATGATGTCCTAGAAGGCTGATAACTCCAAAGCTCTTCTTCGAGAACGCAGAGTCTCTAGAACAATCCACGATCTGCTTGACTAAGGCATTTGCTTCTGGCCGATTGACTACCTTACTCCCTTTGCCTTCGAGATAACCGTCTTTGACATACGTGGTGACAACGACCGGCTCCAGCCGATCCCCAGCATACTGCCTAAGGGGAATCAGTGGTTGAGCACGATAGAAATTCTTGTTCGAGAACTGAATAATCTCCGGCATGCATCGAAAGTGCTCGCGCAACGGAATGCGCCCTCCGTAGCGAATCTCGGCGAGATCGAAAAAACTGTTATCGATGCCGTACTGATCATTGTGAGGTAACTCGGCGATGTAGCGACGACGAAGAACTTCAACATCATCGCCCCTAACAAATGAAACCGGAGCTATCTGTTTGTCGTCACCTACGACGACAATTTTGCGGGCAAGATAGGTAAGCAAGAGTGCTTCAGGTCCTGATTGACTTGCCTCATCTATGATCACAACATCGAAAATGTCGCTTCCCGGCTGGATTGTCTCCGCGACACGGTAGAGCGGCATGATCCAGGCTGGAATGGCTTGTCTACACTGTTCCATATGCTCTCTAGCTGCTCTGCGATGCTTCGGAGCATGCTTCCCCGTCCCTTTTCCGATGTTCTTCATCGCCTTTGACCATGCCACCAAATGCTGTCGCTGATGTTCCGTCATCCTTCTGAAACAATGTCCCCAAGCTCTCTCTGCAGCAGCAGATGCTAGGCACTTTCGGATGCGCCCTGTGTCCAGTGAAAGACGTAGCTTCCGTTCGGCATCGGGTTGTGACATTCTCCGAATCCACTGCCTTGCCCGAGCCCAGTTCCAAGCTTGAGAAAACCGTTTGACGTGTTGCGTCCAGACAGGATCTCTTCCGTCCCTCCGAATTTCTTCAGCGAAACTAGGTGCCCCTTCCCGAAGTTGCTCTAAAAGCTGACGACGCCTTTTGAGAGCTCCTCTAGCTTTATTGTTAGCTATGAGTTTGTCGTAGGACATCGCGTATTGGTCGAGATCTCTTTGCCGGATTGAGGCAAGGAGATCAGCTAAAGCAGGATCGAGTTGCTTCACCTCACTCATTTCCTCCAGACATGGAACTGAGGATTCGACCGCCTTGGAAGCAGCCGCCAAGGCATGTTCTTGCTCAACAGCGTCAATGGCAGCCAAAAGAGATTTCAAACTTTTAAGATCGTGCCATGTAGGATCGGAAAGTTCAGGGATCGACGCTATGAGTTTCTGGATGTGTATCTTTTCATCGTGCAGCGTGAGTGCAGCCTGTAGAGGTTGGCAAAGAGCTGCATAGTCTTGAACCTGTAGGGGTAAAGCCCTGCCCTGATCGTCCCCATATGGTTGGTATTCCCATCGATCCCGGAGTGAAGTAAGTTCCTCTTCCACACCTAGCCTGAGGATTAGACTCCGAAGCGCAGAAACGTCGGAACAACGCCGACCTCCGGCTCGGATTTCAAATAGGTAGGCGCGCTGTTTTACTATCGTCTTGCGCAGGAAGCGCCAACCTAGGCGACCACCACTTTCGAGATGGGACAAGAGTTCCTCTGCGTCAGCTCTGACTGCCCTCCGGTCGCGATCTCCAAGCCCTGATACCGGCAGCTTCTCGGCCTCCCTGACCCGTGGTTCTAACGTCAACAGTTGAAGCTTCGTTGCTTCCAACAGTTCTCGCCAAGCATGGTCGTGATCCCCCAGGATCTCTCGAACGGCTTTACTGGCCCATTGATGGATATCGCGACAGATCGCATCGGCATCTCGCAGAAGCTTGCCGAGTCTCTCCTTTATGACCCTGCATGTTTCTGGTGGCGCACTGACTAGTACAGGATAATCGGGATGATTCGTCGCACTCGCAACCGTCTCGAAGCGTTGTTTTGACTCGGCCTCAGTTCGGAATAGATTGACGATTTCCTGTTTTGCAACTAACTGTTCTAGATCGACTGTTTCGTACGATTTAGCAGCCTGTGAGTCCAGATGATCTTCGCGGCCTCAGGGTCGAAGTTCCCGGTTGGGTTCGAGGTCCTCGGGTGGCTGATGATCATCAAGGCTATCGTCATTTTGGTCTCGGGTCGAGATCGGACCAGCCGATTGCTCGACCGGTTCGAGCGGTTTCCTGGGTGGGCAATTCGCCTCTGGTGTGTGCTCGGAGTTTTCTTCGGTGGGTTTCTGATC
>CAUZIZ010000287.1:0-3864 GCA_963579905.1 Acidobacteria bacterium UBA6911
TATCTCAGTCCCCTTGCCCTGACATGCTGGACACACGCGGTCACTGCCATCATCGTTCTGCACCTGAAGTTTGCCGTCACAGCGGTGGCAGACAACCGTGGTATTCAGGGCATCCTCGATCACATCCTTCATGACCTCTGGTGCGTGGCGGGCCGTCATGATCACGGCCACGTCGATGTGAAACCTGCGAAATAACTCAAGTAGGTCTTTACTCTTCAGCCCGACCCTCTCAGAGAGTTTGGCCATGCTGTGTTTTTGGTAGGCTGGATCAAAGAGCAACTCCCAAAGACGCCCGGCACGCTCGTCGGAACTCCAGTTTAGAATCGAGGCCCATTCTTCTTTACCGACACTGGTCTCGATCCGCCGGAGCATGGTGTCTTTTCTGGCTGGTGAGAGCCGTTTTCTGCCCCTACCCTTACTAGCCATTGGTGTCCTCTACAGGATGATCCTCAGGGTCTTGTACGAGGCGATTGACCGGACCACCAGACTGCCAGTAGTCCAGCTTGGCGACCGGAAAAGTTACATCCGCAGGAGGGAGGTAGGGACGACCGGAGCGCTGCAGATGCGCCATGGAGTGAAAGAGCATGCCGACAGCGAAACGGCGGCGGCAGGGGGTGGCCTTGCATTGGACTTGCCACTGGGTCCGGTTGATTCTAGAGCGGTGGAGGTTGCCGCACCAGCAGCAGATCCAGTCGAGGGCTCCGTGAAATCGAGCCCGGAGCTGATAAGGAGCCGAGGTGTTCACATGCCGAGTTTAGCACTGGGGGCTGAATCGGGGGCGGGGGGAAGCTCCGGTGGACTAATCGAGTTTCCTCACGGGAAGGGTTACGAATTCTCCTGGGGTAACGAGTATGCCGACCGCAGCGAATGGATGGGCACTATCGATCAACAGCGAACCAAGGAAATCCGTGAAGTCGGGCGGGTTATCCCACTCCAGTTCACCGATGAACTTTGCCACGTGCCCTTTCGGAGGTAGTTCCAGAGTGGCTTCGGCGACAGGATCTCCCATGGCGTCACGGAGGTGAAAATCCACGGTCTGTGCCATCCCAAGGCTCATGATGGCAATGCTGGAGTCCGTCCGGCTGGTCTTCGTCGTCGGTGGCGAAAGAACTCGGTGTCGCCCAGGTGAACTGGAGGTGAAAGGGAGAGACAAGAAAGAGGCACACGGAGCGCCAGAATAGTGCGACCGCTGCCCATATTTCAGCCGGTGTGCACATGCGCTGGGTAGAGGAGCCGTCGGGGAGAGCGAGTGGCGACGACGCTGCAGCGCCTCCCGGTCTACGCAGCTTATGGCCGTCTTGCGCCCTTCGCGGCAGTGCATTTCGGGGTTGTTTGAACGTCCACTTTTTCGATTGCGATCAAATCGAACGGCGCTGTAATAGCCCAGATCTGACCGTACAAATAGTGTCAGGGTAGATCGCCCCTGACAGGCTGCTTTCGCCTACAAGGGGACGTTCGAACTCTCCCGTGAAATGTCCAAACGAACGACCGCTACCGGAGCCCAAAGCAGTCATTCGACGCAGACCCAGCGGTCACGCGATCACGAAAAGCTTGTGGCTGAAAAAGTGCTGTGCCTTTTCTGGGAACAGGGACAGGCATGGCAGTTTGAAGCACACGACCAGCGTCGCTGCGATGACGTGGTGCGAACGAATCACCCCTCGTCAACCCGCTTGTTGAGCCTCTGGAAGACATCCTCCAACACCTCGACCTCCGGCAGCTGCCACAACAGGCTCCCCATCCACCTCATTTCAGCCCCTTTTCGGTCACTTCATCCCTTTTCCTCATCCCTTTTCCTAGGACTCCATCTAAAAGGAAACTCCTATTCACGGGAAAATGGAAAAGGACGATTTGCCCACTTCATCTATCATCAAGTGCCCGCCGCTGTTTCGCTCCGGACAAACCGGCTGCGCCGGTTCGGGCCCCCTTGGACGACGATCAATGCAATAAAATTGGTCCCCGTGATGAAACCATTCTTTTGCAAATTCGGGCCCTACGGTCGCTAGTACCTTTTGGGCATTGGAATATACCCAATATTCATTCGGGATACTGCTCCCGGATTTCAGCCTTGATCAGTTCTGCCAGGGGCCGGGGCCCGAAGGGCTCGAGCGGTTTCCCGTTGACGAAGAAGCCTGGCGTCTTGCGCACGCCCAGCGCCTCGGCGTCGGCCAGATCCTGCTCGAGAACGGCTGCGATGCGCGGATCCCTCATATCCACTTTCACGCGCTCGACGTCGAGGCCCACCTCGGGCAGCAACGGCCAGACCTCGCCAAGCAGCACACGGTGGTGCCGAGTCCAGGTGGCCTGTCGCCGATAGAGCAACTCCAAGGTTTCCCAGAATTTCCCCTGCCTCTTCGCCGCTTCCAGGATGCGGACGACCTCGTCGGCCCCCTCGTGGAAGGGGGCATAGCGGATGACGAATTTGATCTGGCCCGGAGAGGCATCCATAGCCTGCTTGACGAACGGCGAGAAAGACGCACAAGTCTCGCACGCGGGATCTGTGAATTTGACGATGTAGACCTTGGCATCGTCGCTCCCGAGCGTGGGCGAATGAGGCCGAACGAATGTCGAGGCGTGCTCCTGAGCCATGAAGCCGAGTTCTGCTGCCCGCCATGTCTTGTAGTACGAGGCGCCAAGAAAGAAACCCGCGATCAGGACAAGGCATGTTGCGGCGAACAGGATGCGCTTCATTCGGGACTTCTCCTCTTCAGGGCGATCAAGATGGACATCAGCGCGGTGAACGAGATCAGCGAAAGGAACGGGATCGACAGGAAACCGAACAGTTCCAGGTACTCCTCAGTGCATGATACACCCTTGCCGCAGGGCTGCATGCTGGCCGGAACCCACTTCGCATAGAGCAGGCAGTGGTACGCAGCCAGTAGCCAGCCAGCGGCCGTCAATGGCAAGGCGTATTTGACGACATGCCGATCGAGCGGAAAGAGTCCACGCGCGAGGATGATGACCAGCGGGAACAGACATATCCGCTGGTACCAACACAGAACACATGGAGCGAACTCCATGACATAGCTGAAGAACAGACTGCCCAGGGTCGATGCGGAAGCAATGAGCCAGCCAAAAAAGAGGAGGGTCCAGTCCGGATCGAGCCCCCATATGGAAGACGTGTGGACATCTCCGTCCGGCAGCTCGGACAAAGGTCGCTCTGGGTCAGTCATCGGTGTCTGCGAATCCGCTCATCGTTTCCTCTCGATTTGCTTAGCGAGGGTATACCCCAAAGGCGCTTAGCCACTGTTCGGCTGGACCGTGGCCATGCTGTTCGTGTTGCCTCCGGTACCGCCGATACCCCACCACCGATTGATCAATGACGATCAGCACCGGGCGGGCACAATACCGGGCCCTGCTTAGCACATAGGGCCAGCGGGGATTCTACCTGAAAGATACTCGATGGGTGGCCTTTTGCCCAGCCCTGGACCGGCTATAGTTGGCGTATAAACGGGCCCGCTCATAGCTTCAAAAGGTGCTGTCAAGTTAATGTTCGCCGAGCGATTCGGAGCCGGAATACACCCCAGCCTTGCTCCTCCTCAGCGGACGCACGTCGCCTCCCTCCAATAGGCAAAAGCTCGGTCGCGAAGCAGGCGATGATGAATTGCCTTGAGATGGTTCCGACCCACCCGGAATAGATTCTGAACAGGACCGTGGACAGAAAGGAATCGTTGAGCCTGACCTGCCGATTTGAATCGTCGCATCTGCCGCTCCTGTTGCCGCGTGGGCTGATGAGAAGCCTCGGCTCGGTTATTCTCGTATTGACCGGTTCGGTGAGTCACGGAGGGGAAGACCTCACGATGGGCAGCGTGATAGCTTCGAAGCTTGTCTGTAACCAGCTGCCATGGTGGCTTCCCTGGGTGCTTC
>CAUZIZ010000288.1:0-3766 GCA_963579905.1 Acidobacteria bacterium UBA6911
CTTCCGACTCACCCCATAGGCCTGCGATAACTCCGTAATTCCTTAGTCCCCCTCCAGATGTTCGGTCATCAGTTTCACTCGTGCGCTCATTACATACGTCTCTTTCCATGACATGACTCCTCTTGTACCCTATGTGCCTGGGAGAAACTGTTGCCTATGTGCCCGGAACATACCCCTTCAGATCCAACCCTGAAGGGTTGACTCCCGGAAAAAAGAGAACCGACAACCCAGGGTTCGGAAACCCTGGGCTGAAATACACAATCCCGTTGGGATTGACCTCGACTTGAGGACGCTGAAGACCCTTCAACACCGCCTATTGATATAGGCTAGGCTTCACTGTCCGGACCCTCGTGTGGACTTCTACGACACCCTCTGAGAAGGACCGGTCTATGACGCTTCGCACCAGCTCGCTGAAGCGGGCTCCTGGGATCCGGCTCGAAGCCGGGGGCAGGATTGACCTGAACTCGACTGGAATTTTCCGACCAACACGGCGACCCCGTAGTAGACTGGCATCAGGAATACGGACTTCAGCTCCAGTGAAAGGAGAAAATTGAAATGTCCGACTTCAGCCTGAATGACCTGATCGATCCTTTGCAAAACGCAGCAAGAGAGCTCGGAGACGATGAGCTTCCTGATAAGAAGCGGTACTCGACATTGCCGGCAGCTACGAGATTCCATTCCAGATGGCCGGTGTGCGCTTCGCCGTAGAGCCTCATGCAGGAGCAACGCTCTACCTTCTCAACAATCCGTCCAAGGACGCGGACCAGATAGGTGTGCTGGGACAGGGAAAGGTCGCCGGAAACGAGGCCAGGTTGGATCATCAGATCGAGTTCAGGGATAAAGGTGTTTGGACCAAGTACGAGCTCGAATCCGGCGTTACGGCCACCGGCGGCGGGGATGTCTCTGCGCTCAATCTCGAGGCCTCGGTCTCCCGCAGGATGCTGCTTTATGACTACCACTATCACCAGTATCACCAGGACCGCTCCACCCGGGTGGGGGACGCCATCCCCCCGCAGAGACCTGGGAGAATTTCGCTTTGCAGTCGATGTGAAATCCCTGGACAGACTCAAGGATCAGGAGGCAATCTCCTACCGCGTACCCGGCAAGCTCTCGCTGCGGGTCGAGGCATCTTGGTCAGACCTCTTTACGGCAAATCTGGGCGGTCTGTTCAGCCTACTGCAGGTGGGTGGACTCTTCCGGCTGGCGGTAGATGCCGGAGCCAGCCTCAAATTCGACGTCGAGCTAGCAGATGATTTCATCCTGATCCTCACCCGGCCAACCCCTGGCCGGGTGAGGATGGCTACCAAGAAGGCAAAGACCAACAAGCTGGGTATCGGTGGCTCGATTGGAGCCGTGGCAATCCTGGTAGACTCCGAGAACAACCAGAATGCCTTAAACAAACTTGTAGCCCAGCTGATGGGGGTTCTCGGCGATGCCAGTTTGAAGCAGATTGAGGGATTGCTCCAGCCGACCAACTTCGACAGTTTGAGCGAGGAAGAGTCCAATCTGCTCGCGAGGCTGATTGAAAAACTGGGACTGACAGATGAGGCAGGACGAGCTGAGAGGTTCAGGGAGCTCTGGGGTTCCCTGGTCAAGCGCGTCGAGGACCTGGTCAAAGAGGTCGTGATCGGCCACTACGACTCCCTGCTGAAGTGCCATCTGCAAGTGATACTGGCCTGGATGCGCCAGAACCCAAACCAGATTGAGCTCAACAAGTTCCTTCACCAACGACAACTGACCCAGTCGAAGACCTGGGGTCTTTCCCTGGGCCTGGGTAGATGGAACTACGGCGGAGACGACAAGCGAGAGCTCGTAGGAATCGTGCAACAGCCCTACGATGGCAAGGAACGGGTAACCTTCCGAAGAGCCAGGGGTTACGAGGCCCAGGCTTTCGGAAGATCCATCAGCTACATGACGGACATCAGCGCCCAGATGAGGAACTTTTCCGACCGCTTCGATCGCGACGACTTTCAGTACAGCCTCAAGATGGAATGGATCTGGGATGAGCAGGCTCTCTCCGAGGAAGAACTCTCTGACTACCTGGACCAGGCAACCATCTGGGGGGTCCTGGGCGTCGATCACGCGAACCGAGTCCGCGAGGACCTCGCCCCCAACATCGGCAAACGAGCAGAAGTGCGTCTGCACCTGGCTGCCGACGAGAAGCTTTGCGAGACGCTCCTCCCCCTGCTGGCCCCCTACAACATTGATCGGGCGGCACGATCACTGGCGAAAGCTACACCACGCTGGTCAATGATCGAAGCTCGCAACCTGATTCCGCAACGCGAAGATCTCTACGCCCCTCTGTGGAAGTTTCACCTCATGCAGAGCCAGTCCAATCCCGCCTCCAGTCAACCCCGAGACTGGGCCTCGTACGCCGCCAACAGGCTAGAGGACAGGGGCGTCGACGGGGCTCACAACGAGGCCCGATGGCCCAATCCGCTGCCGAGATCCTTCTCTCAGTTGATTCAGCTCAACGCTGATGAGGGTAGCGGAAATTACTCTGGCACCTATCGACGTTGGCACCAGTTCTCAGATGCCCTGGGGAAGCTGCCACAGGCCAAGGAAAGGCGGGACATACGAGACACCGTCAAGGTATGGATTCCCTCTGGGATCATCCCTTGCATGTCCGCGCCTTTGGCGCCTACGTGGCATCTACGGCCGAGCACAACGGGCTGTTGCACAGGTTGGAGAGGACTCTAACCGTAAAGTTCGAAGACGGGGAACAAGACTGGATTTTTGGCAGTAAGAGAAGGGCCTGAAGTCGAAGGTCTGACGAGGCTGGAACGATGATGTTGGTCAGGTTTGCGGTAGTGTTTCTGATTCTGTGTGGCCTGAACCTACGAGCCGAAGAGTTCGCCCGCTACAATCAAGTCAAGCAGTACGACAAGCATTTTTCCAAGTATTCCAAGCGCAGTTTCGGCCCAGCCTTTGACTGGCGGTATTTCAAGGCTCAGGCGGTGGCGGAATCCGGTTTACGGACAGATGCCAGGTCTCGGGTCGGCGCGGTAGGACTGATGCAGATCATGCCTACCACCTATAGAGAAATCGTAAAGCGGAATCGCCACATCAGGGGCAGCGGAAAAGAACCCAAATGGAGCATCGCCGCCGGCATTGACTACAATCGTTCTATCTGGCTTCTCTTCAAGGAAAAAAGGCCATTCCAGGACCGTCTGGACTTCATGTTTGGCGCTTACAACGCTGGCAAGGGAAATATTTTTCAAGCCCAACGGCGTGCCAAGAAAAGAGGCCTGGATCCCAACCGCTGGCGGACCATGGAATCCACTCTGCCATCAGTCACCGGGGGACATAGTAAGGAAACGATCGGCTACGTGGACAAGATCAAGAAAGTGAAAAGAGTACTGAATTGAGGTCTATATGGAATTCCAAATTGTGATCGCAAATTTCCTTTACGCAATGGTAGGGGCATTGTTCAGCATTGCCCTGATGTTGATCGGCTATAAGTTGCTAGACTGGATCACGCCGTTCAACACGTCCAAACAGCTGTCTGAGGGGAATGTGTCGGTGGGTATCGTAGTCGGTTCCATGTTCGTCAGTCTCGGATTGGCCGTTGGTCTGGTAGTAGGACTTGGTTTGAACTAGAAGCAGGCTGGGTACCCCACAAGAAGGGGTGATTTCCCTTCTTCTGGCGAACATCGTCCTCAACCAACTGGACTGGGCTCTTAACCGGGCGGGTTATCAATTCGCCCGCTATGCCGACGACTTCGTCGTCTTGACCCAGTCTGAACGGCAGGCGCAAGAGGCCTTG
>CAUZIZ010000289.1:0-3761 GCA_963579905.1 Acidobacteria bacterium UBA6911
CGGGCTAACCCTTCTTTTGCGGCGGCATTGGTCTTTCTTAGGGTCACAGGGAAAATGATGAGCCACGCCTCCAGCTCCCTAGTGGTTTTCCCCAGAAGTCCCGGAGCTCAGAATGCCGCAATTCAGCATCTGCACCGGTCTCAGCCCTGAGAGATATCCTCAGACTCAAGGCAGGGAGCCCTCAGCCCTGCCTGGAGTGTAAGCGCATTCTCAGGCGGTTCTTGTCCTCTTATCCGTGCTGCCCTCTGTCTCATAATCCGGTCCCCAATAGCGGTCATGGTGCACGAGTAGAATGGTCTTAATGAAGGTAGCTCGTATCGACGACAGAGACTGGAGTGCGTTGACTCTCGGAGAGCAGATCCGCCAGATCGAGGTCGAGGGTTATCTGCTGATGCCGAACTTGCTTTCGGCGCCGCAGGTGCAGCGGCTTAAGTCTGAGACCGCTCGTCTGGAGACCTTTCCCATGCCCTACAGTGAGCACCAACGGGACCGGGTGCTTCATCCGGGGATCAACCCGTACCCCAGCTCCAGCTGGGAACCCTACCGATTTGGCCAGCAGGGGGGCGCCATCACCGACCTGATTGCCCATGCTCCCATGGTGGACTTCCTTGAGAAGCTATTCGGCGATCAGATTGTCTTCATGACCTATCTGTACGCTCGCTCTGAGCCAGGACACCCCGGCATCAGCCTCCACACCGACGGCCAACCCTATGGTTCCGAGGTCTTCGGTTACGAGTGCAGTTGTCCGGTCATGGTCAAGGTTCTCTACTATCTGGACGATCTGACCCCCGAGGTCTCACCCTTTTGCATTCTGCCCCGCTCCCATCTCTCCCTGCACCAGGAAGCCAGCTCCTACAATCGCTATCGGGATCACCCCGATCTGGTGATGGTGACGGCTCCCGCCGGATCGGCTCTGATCCTCCACACTCGGGTCTTCCACGGAAACTATCCCAACGTGGGTGACCGTCCCAGGGAGATGCTGCAGCTTGGGTACCGACCTGTCTGGGCTGGTCCCATAAAGGAGGAGGTTCCTGCCTGGAACCCAGAGGATCTGTCCCTGCTACCCGATCCCGTTCGCCGGCTCTTCGTTGACCGTAACAGCAGCCGCTACCGCGACGACGGTGATCACAAGCCGCCAGACATGGCCGATCACGCCGACTGGATCAGCCCCAATCGTTGGGACTGGAAGTAAGCCGCGCTTAGGAGCCTTGACGACATGGACATGACAGGAGAAGGATGCCCGGCCAGTCCACCAGAGTCGAGACCGCCTGCCCGACCCATCGCTGCTCGCCCCGGCGGCCTGGGAGCACGATGGCTTGAGTTACTCCGTGAGAACTGGCAGTCCTGCCATCCTCGGTTTCCGCCTGGCTCTTCTATTTCAGCCACGACAGGCGCGCCCTCTCCCTCCTCGGCGCCTCCTACCACTTTCGGGCTCTGTCCGTGCGTCTCCCCCGAGGAATGATGTGGGTGATTTGCTCCTTTGATTACACAACCCAGCACGATAAAGAAGTACACCATGGGGCCAAGTCTGATCCAAAGCGGGCAAGGCATCATCTATGGTAGCCCCTAAGGCATTGCCCGCACTCGAAAAGCCCATAGCGATCACAACCATCCTGCTCCTCCTATCTCCCTCATTGGCCCTTGCCTGGGGAGAGGACGGCCACAAGGTAGTCGCACGCATTGCGGAGAAGCACCTGACGCCAAAAGCCAAACAGGCAGTTGCACGAATCCTGGGTCAGGAAACCCTTTCCTCCGTAGCGGTCTGGGCCGACGGCGTTAGACGAACCAACAGGTACCGTTGGACGGCTCCGCTGCACTTCGTCAACGTGGCCAAAGGAAGCGCCGGATACGATGCAGCGAGGGACTGTCCGAAGAGCTGTGTTGTCCAGGCGATCGACGCTTTTGCTTCCACACTGCGCAACCCCAACGCGTCCGCTGAAAAGAAGGAGGAGGCTCTGAAGTTTCTCGTCCACTTTGTGGGGGATCTCCACCAGCCACTTCACGCGGGTCACTTTGAGGATCGGGGCGGCAATCGAATTAGGGTGAAATTCTTCAGACGTGACACGAATCTCCACCGCCTGTGGGATTCCGGCATGATCAAACAGCGTCGGGGGAATAGACGCTGGGATACTTACGCCAACGGACTCAACAGTGCGATCACCCCCAACGATGAAAGGTCCTGGGATGGAGCTCCGTCAGACTGGGCCACGGAGTCTTACAAGCTCGCCCTATCGAACGCTTACCAGGTGGGCAACGGCCAGCTTGGTCAGGACTATTTTGCCGTCAACATCGGCGTCGTTGAAGAGCAGCTCAAGAAGGGGGGAGTGAGGTTGGCAAAGCTACTCAATGGGATCTTTGGCTAGACTTCCTTGATCGTTAGATCCAGGGTATCCACCCTACTTCTCCCGGAACCTCAGCGAGTAGAGATCCGCATCCTTCAACGCGAAGCGCAGGCGGACCGGCTTCCCGGCTATCCTGGCAAGGGGCTTGTCAGAAGCCGCCTTGGCATGAGTCCGTTCCCACCGCACCGTATGCTCGATCTCGTCTCCAAAAATCAGGGGGGATTCCTCCAGGGCGAAGCCAGGCAAAGGGTTGCCGTTGGCGTCCTGGATCTCCAGACGGATGCTCCCGGCTGCGGAGGTGGCAAAGTTCAGGACTAGGTTGCTGCCCTCGAACTTGAGCGGCTTCGTCAGGACCTCTCCCCCCCCGAATATCTGGCCCGCAGGGAGGCGAAGCCGTCAGTGCGCAGCGTCATGCGCTCCATGTGGATGCTGGGAGACTTGTAGTTGCGAAGCACGTAGAGTGAGATCTCATCCTCACCTGTCTCCATCACACCTGTCGACGTCATGTTGTTGCGGTTGATCCAATTCTTTGGGTCCCGGCCCGGCCTTATGAAGGACTCAAGAAAGATGCGATCCCAATGCAAACCGTCCCGGCTGCTCATAAAGACCGTATCTGAAGACCCATTCTCCAGCGAGTCGGATATTGCCGTTCGCCAAGGGATGAAGCGCTTGGGAAAACCGAGAAAAATGTGGGGTGCCCGAAAGTAGGGAGTGATTCCGTTGGTGTAAAAATGGTCCCTCGGGGCTCAACCCAGGTCGATGTCCTCCAGATCGCTCCAGTTCAGGAAATCGGGCGAGGTGGCCCGGCCAATAGCTCGAATCGTTGGCCTACGCCGATTCTTGGGATCCTGCCAACGGGAAGGATACCAGACACGAAGATAAGCCACATATTCTCCCCGGACTCTGTCCCACAGGAACCCATCCCCACCGTTGTCGGTGGGGCGCTGCGTCAACAGTGCCTTCTCCCGAATGGGTTTCCAGTGGATTCCGTCGGCCGATACCATTCCCACCACCCGCTTCTGCGGCCGGTTGGGTTTTCCCGTGGCAAGAGCCTTGTAGCGCTGCTCGGCTGGGGTTGCCGGGTTGGTGTCGCGAAACACCATGAAGTTGAGGCTACCGAAACCGTCCCAGATGATGTTGTTGTCCTTCGATCCCTGAAACTCCACGATGCCCAGAGATGGCTTTGTCCAGATCCGTCCGTCGCGGCTTTCGGCGTAACAGGTTACCTCCTTGTGCTCCGGAACTACGGTCTCCCCTGGGGTAACCAACGATGGAGCTATCTCCGAGGGCAGGCTGTGGCCTCGGTAGTACATCCGATACAGCCCCTCCCCGTGGACCACCGATACATAGAAACAGGTGGTACCCTCCCAGGGCTTGTAGAAGTCCAGGACCCGGCCCGCCGAGGAGGGGGTGTGGAGC
>CAUZIZ010000290.1:0-3692 GCA_963579905.1 Acidobacteria bacterium UBA6911
GGAGACCACCGCCACGTCAGAGACCGACTCTACCACTTTCAATTTCACACGAAGATGACCCTACCGTCCCTGCAGGATTTCGGGGACCCTCTCTTCGCCTGAAGGCGAGGGGTTTCACCATCCCCGATGGGGACACTAATTTGCTCGAAGTTTGGTTCTAATGGTCGTGCAGCTTTGCCCTCCAGATCGCGTCTCTCTATAAAGTTGGTCCACGGTATCAATATAGTGGTTCAAAGAGAACTTCTTTCCCACGTGTTCTCGCCCCTGGCCCCCATTTCCCGGGCTCTCCCCGGATCGGAAAGTAGTGATGCCACAGCGGAGGCCAGATCGTCACTGTAATTTTGTTCACAAGTAATCCTGTCGTACCGTCCAAGATCACCTCAGGAAGACCTCCGATACGAGGGGCCACAACTGGGCGCTCCAGAAGGGAAGCCTGGACCGCGACCTGCGACATTGTCTCGCTATCTCGAGAGGGGACCGCGACCAATGAGGCCTAGTCTATGATCGCAGGAATTCGTTCTGGAGGAACCCAACCAGCAAAACTGACGTGATCTTGTAGACCCAGGTCGAGAGTAAGGGCCTCGAGTTCAGGGCGGGCAGGACCGTCACCGATCAATTGCAGTCTTATTCCGGAGAAGCGGGAACGAAGCGTCTTCAAAGCACGCAGCGCCAGGTCGAATCCCTTGTCCCTGACCATTCTTCCGACGCAGAGAATGCATGGTGGGTCAATTTGGAGTTGGCTTGGTTGAGTCCCAGGTCTTGCCACGCCACTGTAGATCACGGAAGAGCTTTCGACACATTCCGGGACGAGCTTGTGGAGCCGGCGGAGGGTGAAGGTAGAGACTCCCACAACTCGATTCTCCGTCATCAAGAGCCTCCGCAACAGTGAGTCCCTATCAGTGCTTGGGTCAAACCCCAGGTTTTGAATGGAGACAACGAGAGGTAATGGGTGGGCTTGCTGGGTCAGAAGATGAACCAGAAAACTTGGATCGCTCAGGAAAACATGTATCAGGTCGGGGGCGAGTTGACGCTTCAAGGCTGCGACCCTCTCCACGAGCTCGCTCAGCAACTGAAGGTTTCCGGATTCGAGAGCCTTCCGAAAGGGAAGCCGATACACGGGTGTTGACAGGTAAAGATCCTTCTTGGGCAAGTCGAAAGAGCCTTGGGAGGTTATCACTGAACAGTCATAGCCACGGCGCTGTAGATGTGGCAAGACGTTGGCTGTCAACATCTCCACCCCTCCGATGTAGGGGTAGAAGTGTTGTGTCCAGCAGAGTATTTTCATAAGCCCTTTCGCCTAGTTCCGTAGCGAGCAACCTCATACGGCATTCGTAGGGAACGACACCGGTTCGACCTTGTCAAGGCTACTCGAAAGCCTTGATTGGAGCCGATTTCCTCGATCGAAGACCTGAGGTAAGTGCCCACGATGAAATCTGACTGTGCCATTACCAGTGTGGTTTCATGAAGTCTGCTCTCGCCTCAGAGGCGATCTGATTCCCGTATTCGTTCAGGTGGGAATCCTCCCAGAAGAACAAGTTCTTCGCCGCTGCCGCTGTCCGGAAACTTGGCGTCAGATCGCAGAAGAGAATGTTATTCTCCGCACAGAATTCCTGTAACCTCTTGGCTTCAAGATCGAGATCAAAATCATTGGGATCCAGGTTCCAGAAGTCGCAAAAGAGCTTCCAATCTCGCTCTTGCACTTGTTCACGGAGCGGGAAATAGATCAGAACAAAGACCGCATCCTTCCTGCTGGCACTGAGATTGTATGCCTTGAGAACGGAAAACAGGGTCGAATACGATTCGGCAACCGGATCCAGGGTTTTCTTGTATAGGCCCCCCAGTTTGACCCAAAACCCGTCAGACGCAGTTGTCCAGATGAATGGCGGTCCTCCAAGGTTTTCCTAAGCTCAGCTTTGAGTTCATCTCCTCTTGACTCAATAGGCCGTAAACCGAGCAACCAGTGTACTATCCGAAACTCTCCCAGGCTCGCATTGAACAGTTGCCACGGGTTTCTCAGGAGTCTCAGGCCCATGTTGATCGGCGAATCGAACGAATTATTTCCGCGCGGGTAGAGATACAGGCTCGCTTCCTTAAGGGTTGCTCGAAGGCGCTCTTGAGCGATAGACGGTTTGATGGGATGGGTCAGGACTGTCGCTTTCGAATCAAGTGAGAAGATTATCCTCGCTGAGAAAGTAAGATGGGTCTGTCTGAGATCGTTGTCACATAGACTGTAGAACACAAACCGAGGGTGATAATCGAGTCCGAAGCGCTGCAAAAACAGCAACCCGTAAGCAGGATCCGATACCTCTGCGTTCATCACCGTAACCTTGTGGTTAGTGAGCTCGTCGCGCCACTTCGATTCAAGCAGTGGACCCAGAAACCTGTCTTGGTCAATTCCGTAGCCGACGGAGTAGGAATCTCCAAGATTTAGGACGCGTAGCTCCACGCTGGGGCGACCAAGCCACTTTCAGCCATCTTTTTCCCGTTGAGGAACCCTTTATCGGACCCGGGGGACGCCTCGCTCCAAATCTCAACATGCTCGTACAATCCGATGTGAGAGGGGGGCGTCCCTATAAATTCAGGACCAACTCGTCCGGTTTTCGCAATCTCGAGGACTTCTCGAAACTGCCGGGCACTAACAGCCGGTTTTTACCTGGCTGCCGACCTGTCAGCAAGGACAAGGTCACCTCTGGCAGGAAGAGGAGTAGGGTGAGAAGCGCCCACGCGATGTATGTCAACAGCAGCTCACGTTTTCGGGTCGCTCGGTATTTGGCGAGGCAAAGAAACAGCAAGCCCAGGGCAGGTGCCAGGACGATCAGCTCGTAGGATGGTAGCTGGTGGCCAATAACCGGCAGCACGAGACCAGACGCCAGACAAGCTCCTACAGTCAACCTCTCATACACTCTTGGAAAAGGCTGAGCTGTGATGACGAGGCCCTGAAAAATCAAAGCTCCTAGAGGGGGAAAAATGGCCCCCAAATAGGTAGATGTTAGACCACCTGAAAAACCAGGGGATCGTACTCTCATGAACAAGGAATAGCAGCAGACACATCAAGCCCAGCACAGCCGTGTGCCCCAGGGCCAAATAACTGAGGCGAGTGTACTTGGGTGCGGCAGCGTTGCTGCTGTCCGTCGTTTGGGATGGACTGTCACAGAAGAACGAGGAGTTGTCAATTGTCCGATACTTAGGGTTGCGCAAGAATAACTTGGAATTTTGGCATCTCATCTTCACACCATCTTCGGCCGCTCCTCAATCGCGAAATCCTCAACGTAGACCCGGTTACGCCTGCGGTTTCGCTCAATCGTTCGCAGCCAAATCTGGCGCAAATCTGAGCGCCAATTCTACCAAGTTATTTTTGCGCAGACCCTTAGTGAACTACCGAGGAGAGTGCGGACAACAGCGCAATCTCGGCCATTCTTAAGCAGAGTTTCCCGTCGAACGATCCAGCGGGGCAGGGGACTGATTGGTAATCTGAGAAGGTGTATCAAGGCGAGCTTTTCTTTCAGTTGGCGCACCAGCGCAAGAATCGAGCAGCATACTCACGCACGACTTTCCAGAAACCCTCAATCTCCAACTCGCGGTGTAAGTAGGAGGGCGATGGAAGTGTGAGCCAACGCAGCGCCGAAAGCTTCACGCCCAGTGTCGGTGCTCGGCTCAACAACTGAAGACGTGTTAGGTCGGTGCTCACGCGT
>CAUZIZ010000291.1:0-3675 GCA_963579905.1 Acidobacteria bacterium UBA6911
GCGGCCGTCTTCCGGAGGAGCCTCGTGAAGCTGCAGGCGCAAAGGGTCCGAGTGCCACCTCCGTTGGGGGGTACAGTATCCTCCCGGGCTAGTTATTAAGGAGCGGTCTCAGGGGGCAGTGGCAGTCCCAGTGCGGCCTCCGGGACTCCGGCTCCAGGTGATCGATTCGCAGCCCCATCCCGCCGGTCGGAAACAGTTGCAGTCGACTCGCTCACGGCACCATTCCGCCCTGACACGCTCTAACGCCGGCAATCCCAACCGATTGCCCGACCACTCTGTTTCGGGAACCGCGACGGGAGGTGGTTTGTCCCCCCCAGAAGATAACAGTTCGAGAACCCAGGAAAGGGTGAGAACAGCAGGGTGATCCTAAAAGCGCAGCCCCAGCAATGACGGGCCTTCCAGGTCAGCAGATTCCCTGTGGAGGGCCTTTCCATGCCCTTCAACCCCACCTCCTGGAGATTCCGAGGAAGAAGGATCGCCAGATCTCCTGTAGGTCTCCGGAGAATCTGCCGATAATACGGTCGAGACTGCCCTTAACCTAAAGATCAGAAAGAAGAAATCGTAGGTTCCTGGGCGAAGAGGGAACCCAACCCAAAAAGTGGAGAATGGCACCTATATGGAACCTATGCATGTAGACGTGGTAGTTTCGGATTCACCAGCAATAGATATAAACTATTGTTATAGATAAAGTTAAGGTTGGTGGAGACGAAGGGGCTCGAACCCTTGACCTCCTGAGTGCGATTCAGGTGCTCTTCCAGACTGAGCTACGTCCCCACCGAGGTGTTCATTCTACCAGAAATCCTATCGCGCTTTGTGGTAGATCCGCTTCAGCTGCGCTGCTGTGATGGTGACTGTGGCTTTTCTGCGGACTTCCGATCGGATCGATCACTTGAAGTCTGAGTGGGAGGGATATCCTGGAATGCTTGCTGCCTGCAAAACGGCTCGGATGACGGCTCGGGTGGTCACTTCGGCTGCCAGAGCGCCGACCTGTCCTAGGTTGGCACCCGTCAGAGACTCGGTCGAGAGCGCGAAGACCGTATCTCCGTCGAAGGGCATGTGTGCGGGATTGATGCAGCGTGCAAAGCCGTCGTGAGCCATCTACGCGATCTTCGTCATGCCCGATTTGTCGAAGGCGGCGTTGGTCGCCACCACTGCCAGCGTTGTGTTTTCAGCGGAGCCCCCCAGGCGGAGCAGCTGAGGATCGGTTCGTAGGATGTGCGCCGTGTTGGCAAAGCCATGTCCCTGCTTGGAGCGGGCACCAGCGAGAATAGATCCTGTTGTTGGATCTACCACATCTCCTGCCGCGTTGACCGCCGCCAGAGCTGCAACCGTTAGCCGGCCGGCCCGAATAGAAGCGCTCTCCAGGCCCCCTTTCATGGCGAACTCGTGGCCCAGCAGCTTGCCGACTGTGGCACCGGCGCCGGCTCCGACGTTCCCCTCCGGAATCGGTCCGGTGCCAGCTGCGGCACAGGCTTCATAGCCGGTTTCGGGTCCGGGGCGAATCTTCGGATCCCCAAGGGCCAGATCGAAGAGGATGGCAGCCGGGACGATCGGGACCAGCGCCACCGAGGTCTGGTAGCCAATGCCCTTCTCCTCGAGGTATCGCACCATTCCAGAAGCGCTGTCCAGGCCGAAGGCACTGCCACCCGAAAGCACCACGGCGTGGACCCTGTGAACCGAAGGGACCGGATCCAATAGGTCGGTCTCTCGGGTTCCTGGAGCGGAGCCTCGGACGTCGACGCCCGCGAGCGCGCCCTGCTAGACGATGACCACGGTGCAACCGGTGGGGCGGCGAGGATCGGTGGCGTGTCCGACGCGAATTCCATCGACGTCGGTCAGGCCACCTTCGTACTCGATTTCAGGGGATGCAGCGGGGGGCGGCATGGAGTAGGTCTTCGGTTGCCCAATGAGGGTTATCCCGATTGGCAGCTTTTGGGGTGGCTGCCGACGAGTAGGTGCTGCCGGCAAGTCGGGATGTAAGCCGAATTTTGTACCTGTAAAGGTGGTGATCATTCCTCTAGGGATTGAGTCGCCTCAATCCTCCGGCGGCCTACCCGCTCCGCCCTCCGTCGCCCGAAGACGACGAGCATGGGCCGGACCAGCCCTTGGGGAGCCTATTTGGCCTTGCACCGCGTGGGGTTTACCATGCCTCCGATGTCACCATCGAAGCGGTGGGCTCTTACCCCACCTTTTCAACCTTACCCGAGAGGTTGCCCTCCCTGGCGGTGTGTTTTCTGTGGCACTTTCCGTAGGGTCACCCCCCCTTCCCGTTAGGAAGCACGCTGCCCTGTGGTGTTCGGACTTTCCTCCCCCCGAGTATTACACTCGGGCGGCGATCACCCTCCCGACTTGCCAGCCCCGCCATTCTACCACTCCACCTATCTCTCGTTTGTTCCTCTTTCCCTCTCCTTTGCCCTTGCTTTTGCCTTTGCCTTCATCTTGCATTTTCCTGACTGCCTTTGCAGGGTGGATAAGAGGTTGTTTGAGATCGTGACGGTGCTGACTTGAGGTCAGGGCAAAAGGCAAAGGTAAAGGCAAAGGGGAGGGCGCAGTTACTTGACCCGGATGAGACCCCTTCCGATCGATCCGGCCTCGATTTGGATCAGTTCGCCGAAAACGGTCCCGAACTTGACGTCGGCCTCGAACTTGACAGGTATCCGAAGTCGATCTCTCGAATACCAAAGACGCAGGCTGCGACCCTCGAAGAAGATTCCTCCCTGCGCCTCCAGCTTGACCGCATCGAATTTTCCAATTCCAGTCTCCACCTTCTCCCGTTTCTGCGCCACTACCCGCATCTCTCGTACTTTTCCATTATCGCTGAGGTTGAGTGCGTATTCGCGGCCCGGCTCCAGACGATGCAGCCGGATGGCATAGAAGGCAGAAATCACATCGTTCAATGGGCCTGGAATCCCCGTTATGGTCTGGTTACGGAGCTGCTTGGGGGGATCTGATCCAGCATCCAACTCCCGCAGCCAGGTAGAGTTCTTCCGGTAGTCAAAGACGGTGAGCATGTCTCGCTTGTGCTTGCTCTGCCTCGTCTTCTTCAGGATCCGGTAGGACTGGAAGCTCTTGCGGTCGATGATCGACTCGAAACGGTTCCGTACCTCCATGTTGGCGACTTCCTCCAAACGTCCAGCCGAGACCGCATCCATGCTGATGGTATAGGCGGATCTGCCCTCGTGTTGCGACTCTCCAACCTCGAATTTGATCTCGCCCGCCTTAAAATCCGGGAGTATGAAGAGGGGCTTCCAATTTACCTCGTAGCGCAGTATTTCCCCGGCTTGGAAGGGTGCCGTGTAGGCCTGACCCTTTACCAATAGCGGCGTCAGCTCTCCCTTGTCTCGAGCGTGAATCAGACCCCAGACGAGGAGACCAGACAGCAGCAGGGTAGCGTTCTTCGAGCGTATCATTATCTATCCGATATAGACGTGCACCGGCGTCGAAAACGGTCAGTCCAATTCCTCAATCTAGGCAACACGTGCGGATTTTGGCCCAGGGTTTCCGAAGCCTGGGAAAGGCAAGGACAACGCAGAAATCAGCCCTACAGGGTTGAGATCAAAGGGTATGTTCCGGGCACATAGGCAACAGTTTCTCCCAGGCACATAGGTTACAAGAGGAGTCATGTCATGGAAAGAGACGTATGTAATGAGCGAAGGAGTGAAACTGATGACCGAA
>CAUZIZ010000292.1:0-3669 GCA_963579905.1 Acidobacteria bacterium UBA6911
TCGACGCGAAATCTGCCCATTGATGCGTCGGCGTTGATCAACAGCTTCTGGCCCCGAAGAGTAAAGGGCTTGGTCACCAAGATTCCCAGGGGAGAACCGCTGTCCAGAGAGACGAACCCGTCCCGACGGGAAATGGCCAGTCCCCCGAAGCCGCGGCGTCGCTCCAGCCAGCTCTGTTCGGACAGAGATTCAGGAGGCTTCGCAGGTGGGTGAGTCAGCAGTGGCAAATCTTGCTGTGTCAGGGCGTGAGCTTCATTCTCTGCCGCGTAGTAGACCCGGATCTCATCCCCTACTATCAGGGGCTTCAGGCCTAACAGTATGTGGGAATCGAACTCATGGGGAAGACCGTAGGTGAGGATCGGGTGCCGCCGGCCTAGACGCCGCCAGCCCACCCCCTCGCGGCTAAATGCCAGTTGCACATCTAACGTCAAAGAATTGGGATGGTAAACCCACAACAAACCAAGATAGATACCGCGATCGCGGAGTACGGACATTCCATAGAACTGAGTCCCGGGCGGGTCCAACTCGTCCGGGACGAGAACCGGGGTAGGCAGCCTCCAATCGATGAAGTCGGAGCTCTCGGATCGACCGATGTCCCTGAAACGGCTGCTGGGCCGCATATAGGCAACGTAGCGGCCCCAGTGATCGTCCCAACCCAGGATGGTGTGTGTGTCTCCGATACCAGGATGGGTCCCTCCACCGCGGGGTTGACTCAGAAGTGGGTTGTCGGGGTGCGGAGTCCAAGTAAGACCGTCGGCCGAAAAACTGATCAGGAGTCCCGCGGGCTCTTCTTCTTTCACTCGGCCGTAACTGAGCGACTTAAAACGGTGGGACGGCCTAGCCTCTCGTCTATCCAGGAGCACACGACCGACAGGGTACGAGAGCAAATTGTTCTGGCGCGAACCCTGATAACTGGTCAGGCCCAGCTGGGGCCGTTCCCAAGCGATACCGTCGTGGGAGAAAGCGTAGGCCGATCGAGATTTCCGGCTGTGAGGATTCCATCGCTCCTCCAGACACGAATACCACATCTTGAAGAGGCGATCGGACTCATCGTAGAGGACGGTACTCGGGAGAGTGTACTGACCCTCCCAGGGGCGTTCCGGGCGGAGCAGCGGGTTTCCCTCATGCTTGCGCAGGGGATTGAGGTTTCGCTCCAGCGCCTGGGTCGATTCCAGCACGAAATCATCCATCAGAAGCTGTGTCTGGGTTCCGATCTCGACAACCTGCTCTGGGGGGCGCGGCTTGCTCTGGGAGCAGGACGAAAAGATGAAAGGTGCGCAGCCGCCAGCGACGACCATCAAGGCCAGCTGCCTTCCTCTGGGACCGAACAACAATCGCATTCCCCATCCAGCCTATCATCTGAAGAATGAAAGATACATGCCTCCCCAGAGTGTTCACTGAGTTCCATAGAGGTGAGCTGAAACTTCGATGGGTTACAGGTTTCCGATAAGAAATCAGATAGAGTCTGAAGTGCTCACCTGAAAGATCTGGCGCGGCCGGCATCCGCATTGACGCGTGTTTCCAAACCCCCATTGGCGCGATATTTTGGGGTGTCAAGAAGATAGGAACGGAGATCTCCTCTATGCATTCGAAGCAGCATACTGTTTCAATCTACTCGGTCCTGCTAGCAGTATTTTTCCTCGCCAACTCACTGCCTGGGCAGAAACCAACCAACCAAAGTGCGACCGAGCAGGGGGGGCTAAGTCAACTCAGCCAGCCCCTGGAGGAACTGGCGCAACGGGTCGGCCCCTCCGTGGTCCAGGTTTTCGCAACCAGCTTCTCACCGATCGAGGCGGAGAGCTTCTGAGTGCCGCCAGTCTGTCCAAATAGCATGCTGTGGGGTCTGTGGGGTTATCCTGGATGCGGCTGGCTACCTCGTAACCAACGCTCACGTCGTGGAAAGAGCACGATTGGTTCAAGTGCTACTCGCTTCGCCGGTGGCGAAGCTCGGCCCGGGTCGATCTATCTTGAGGCCCAGGGGAAGGCGAATCAAAGCTACCCTCGTAGGTAGAGATGACGAAACGGATCTGGCGCTGCTGAAAATCGAGAGACGGGACCTGCCGGCACTACCCTTGGCAGACCCCGACCTACTCAGACCAGGCCAGATCGTCATCGCCTTTGGTAGTCCTCTTGGCCTGAGAAACTCAGCCTCGCTGGGAGTGATCAGTGCCACCGCCAGGCAGCTTCGGTCTGACGATCCCATGATTTACATACAAACCGAGAATGCATCCATCAATCCAGGAAGCAGCGGAGGTCCCCTCTTGAACACTGCTGGCGAGGTTGTGGGCATCAATACCTTGATCTTTTCCCAATCGGGAGGGAGTGAGGGTATCGGCTTTTCCACGCCCAGTAACATCGTACGCCATGTCTTCGACGAGATTCGCAGCAATGGACGGGTCAGGCGTGGCCAACTCGGTATTCAGGTACAGACCGCCCGCCCTAGCCGACGGACTGGGACTGGCTCAAGAGTGGGGCGGCATCATCTCAGATGTCCCCCCTGGAAGTCTGGCCACGCTCTCCAATCTCAGAATCGGCGATGTCATCCTGACGCTGGACGGAAAGGTAATGGAGAATGGACGCCAGTTCGAAGTCAACATCTATCGGAGTCCTCTGGGTGAACTGGTCTCCCTGGAGTTGCTTCGCGGTTCTGAAAGGCACAGCGTAAAAGTCCCGGTTACGGAACGCCAGGATCAGCAGGATCGTTTCCTGGATTTGAAGACACCAGAAGACAACCTGATTCCGAAGCTTGGGGTTTTCGCCGTAGATCTCACGGACAAGGTTAGAAACATGCTGCCGTCCCTACGCCAGGATGAAGGCGTTGTGGTCGCGGCCATGGTGCAGGACGGACCAGCCTGGGGTGAGCGCTTCCTTTCAGGGGACGTGATTTACGCCGTCAACAACCAACCAGTAGCCAACATCGCCAGGCTGCGCACGGTTGGGGAGGGCCTGGAGGCGGGTTCGGCAGTGCTCTTCCATGTGCAGCGACAAGCCAGTCTGATCTTTGTCACCTTGGAGATTCGAGGAATCGCTTCGTAGAAAAGCGACAACCGACGTTTCTTTCTAGGGACCCCAAACGCAATCACTCAACCATGGAAGCCTGAAGCGCAAGCGAGGGGTTGGGAACAGCTGAAGAAATAAAGCGATAATCATCTAACCAACGGAGAGTGGAAGCAGGCAGCAGGTGAACAGAGTATTGGCATATCTCCTGACCTGGACCACATACGGTTCCTGGCTGCCAGGAGACAAACGAGGCTGGATCCAAAAACCCGGAAAGTGGATGGCGCCAGACGCAACCGAAGAATCCCACAACCAGATGAGAATGACCGAGCCGGAGTTGGTTCTCAGTCCTCAAGAACGCCATATTGTAGAAAAGACCATCGACGAGCATTGACGCCTTCGGGATGGTGGATACATGCCGTCCGCTGCCGCATACAACACGTCCATGTTGTGGTAACTGCCCTTGAACATGGCTCCGAAGAAGTGTTGGAGCAGCTCAAAGCCTGGTGCACGCGGCGGCTGAAAGAAGATCAGCTCACAAAAGTCGAGAGGCAACAAAGGCGACACAGATGGTGGACTCGGGTGGCAGGCTTTTGTTTCAATCGTTTGGCAGGGAGCACCCTTCCCAGCCGTTCATCGAACAGACCGAGCTCCAGGTGCTCAAAGTAAACA
>CAUZIZ010000293.1:0-3602 GCA_963579905.1 Acidobacteria bacterium UBA6911
ACACTCTCAGGCTTTTGGTGTTTATTCCGTAGCTGTCGCCGTCTTACCCTCATCACAAACCACCAGACGGCGCTTAACCTTCTCTTGGATTTCAAACCTGTCCGAAGTAATCATCGCCACTCGATAGAACTTCCCTGGGCCCTGGTTCAACTCAATCCAGCGCTGCGCTTTCCCTGTCGTTTGAAATGGCGGCACACTTTCGATGCGCTTAAGGGTTTCCAGGCCCGCCAGCGAAGTCTCCTCAAACACGTAAATTGATTTTTTCTTCATCCTCAAACTTCCTTCCATGCCTTGTCGCGGCAACTCGTACACTGGCTGGTGTCGCCGCTTGACGAAGTAGGCCACCGCGTCTCCCAGCAGCAATCTCCGCAGCAGATGCTCTCGCAGGCGTCACACTCGAGAGAATGGCCCTCGGCTATCTGCTCTCCGCAGATGTGGCAGGTACCGTCTGTGTCTGGGTCTGCTGGATGCACGATAGACCGGACCAATGTTTCCGTTTTGTTGCCACTTCAGATAGGAATCCCTGGTAAATTCGGGTTTTATTACCCGCGTTTAATAGGCCTCTAAAATATTAGAACTAAATGGATTGGTGGAGTTGTTGAAAGACAAAGCTGCGGACTTTTGAGCCGCCGATCTAGGTTCGACTCCTAGCCTCCGAGCACCTCCTTGTCTTTCCCGTAGACCCTTGTTTCCAAGTGCATTATCGCGAACTTCCGCGTTGAACTCAGGCCCGAATGGCTCGCCCATTCACTGCCGATTAAGGTATTACGGTCCCGGGACCGTGTTCGCTATCGCCCTTTTCTGACGGGAAGAGTGTCATGATAGGTCGTAAACTTTCAGGTGAGCTCGCGAGCTCAGATAGGATCACAGATGTCGCTAGCCAGATTAGTCAACATATACTCGCTAGTCCTCGTGGTGACCTTCATCCTTCCGTTGATGGGCGTGTTCTCAGTCTCATCCTGTGGTTGGGTTCTGCAGCAGACTGACAGATCCGGTGCTTGCGCCGATTCGCTCGCTTATTCCACCCGCTGGAATGCTAGATTTCTCACCGATGGTTCTGCTAGTTGGACTGCAATTGCTTAGGTGGGCCTTGCTACCCGGTGATCTCAGGGTTTGACTCTCCTGCTCCTAACGAGCATACGTCAAACGTCATTCCCGAGCATGATATCATTGAATCGCTATTCTCCCCGACACCAAGAGTAGATCTCTACCAATCGTACACCGATCCATATTGGCTTCAGTTCGGAACTGTTTAGGTAGAGCTATCGGCAGCCCGTTGCTCATCCACCTGGCGGAGCGTAACCATCATCAGCGGCAACAGGGTCACGAGTGTGAGGACACCAGCCAACACGAACGAAGCTTCGAAAGAAAATGACCCCCGCACAGGCCCCGCCAGCCAGTTGCCGATGACATGGCCGACGTTGGACAGCGTCATGTAGGTGGTAAACATGGTTGCCGTCGAGCGTGTCCAGGAGATTCGCATCGAGAGCGAAAGATAGCTCACCGTGACAACGGCGAATATCCCTGGGTAGAGGACGAGGTAGAGGGTGGCGAACCAGGTCTCCGTCCAAAGATTGGGGAAGGAGCCGAAAGCGATGGTGAAGGCCGCATAACAAACCAGACTGATCGTGAGCAAATAGCGTCGGCCAAAGCGATCCGCCAGGAAGCCGCCACCAACGGCCCCAATAAACTCGGGAATGACGGCGTAGCCCATGAATACCGATAACTCCACGAAGCTCCAGCCAAGTTGTTGGGTGTAGAGTGTCTTTGAGACAATTTCCGCCAGACCGTGACCGATCGTCTTGACAGTGCCTACGACGGCGAAGGCCAGGGTCGCCTGCAGTGCGAAGCCTCGAGCCAGGTCTTTCAACACCTCTAAGGGGTTGCACAGGCTTGCCTCCTGAGCCGTCTTGTCCGCGCCTCCGGCACTCCAGGGAAAGCGCTTTTCCCCGGCCCGCTCCAAGACCATGAGCGGAACCAACATGATGACGAGCAGTAAGATGAACTGAAGCAGTACTGCGGCCGAGAGACCCCATGCCGCCATGACTTGAGCCATCACAGCCGCTCCTACTCCTTTTCCTACCAGCTTGGATCCCCACATGAACCCGTTGACTCGCCCGTGCTCTGAACGAGGAAGGACGTCGACGGCTAGGGCATCCGTAGAGACGTCCTGAAGGGAGGCAAAGCAGTTGTGGATGAAGAACATCCATCCTAGCAATTTCAGATCGTGAGTCAGGTCTCCCATGAGGATCAGGCCCAGCATGGTGACCGCCATCATCAGTTCCGCCCCGATGATCCAGGGTCGTCTGCGACCCATGGAGCGAATCGTGACGGTGTCGATCAAGGGAGCCCAGACTAACTTGAAGGTCCAGGGAAGAAGGACGATCGCCGCGAGCTCCCCCGCTTCGGACTCTCCCATGCCTCGAGAGGTCAGAAACGAGATCAAGGCAATGGTCATGAATCCCCAGGGGAGCCCCTGGGCGAAGTAGAGAGCGCATAGGGTCACGACCCGCTGCCCGAAACGATCGGCTAATGCCATGTCAGGAGATTGTAGCGGGATGGGCCCAGAATTATTAGCTCTTGCTTCAAAAAGGTCATGGCTCGGACCGGGGCGGCCGGCCTGCAGCCGTCCGGAATCAGTGGCCTCATTGGGGAGGCTGGAAACCCTTCGCCTTCAGTCGAAGAGAAGGTTCCCGAAGTCCCGCAGGGACGGTAGGGTCATCTTCGAGTGAAGTTGAAAGTGGTAGAGTCGGTCTCTGACGTGGCTTCGATCTCCAGGCCGAAGTGTAGCCGGTCGAGCCTAGCCTGCATTTCTCATCGCTGGTCTACTGCGTCGCCGCAAACATCCGTCCTGGCGTCGTTACGCTCTGTCGGCCTCCTCGACGTACTGCACGAGTACGCCTGCCGGGGCTCGCCACGAGTGGTCTCGGGCGCAAGCCTTGCCAGGACGGCCCCTGCCGGCGCCTCGCTACGACAAGCGATGAGAAATGCGGGTTAGCTCGATCAACGGCGGCCTGGAGACCACCGCCACGACGAAGGTCAGCAGGATGAGTCGAATTCGATTCGACATCTCTTTGAACCCCTCGGTTTGCAGCCGAGGGGTCGGACTCAGTTTGGGTTCTGGTAGACCGTGACGACTGCGGTGCGATCGTCTCCCCCCAAGTTTGCCGCGGTACCGTACTTGGGTCGATTCCCGATTTGATACTCGCCAGCCAGGCCCTTTTGCTGTTTGAAGATCTCTAGAGCTTGCTTCACGCCGGTGGCCCCAACTGGGTGGCCGAAGGCCATGAGCCCACCTCCCGTGTTTACCGGTAGCCGCCCGTCCAGATCGGTGGCGCCGTCCCTCAGCAGATCGATGGCCCGACCCCGTTCTGCGAACCCGAGGGCTTCGTAGAGCAACAGCTCTGTAATACT
Source organism: Acidobacteria bacterium UBA6911 (assembly GCA_963579905.1). Classification (GTDB taxonomy): domain Bacteria; phylum Acidobacteriota; class UBA6911; order RPQK01; family JAJDTT01; genus CAUZIZ01. The sequence continues at coordinate 3,415 of CAUZIZ010000293.1, forward strand.
GAAGCAGTCGTGTACTTCGATCACTCCGATGTCATCAGGTCCAACATTGGCATCCTGGAAAGCCTCCTGGATTGCGCGCTCCGCGGTGGACAGAACCAGAGGATCGGGTACTTCGTCCAGAGGTGCTGTCGCATGGCCGTAGGAAACGATCTCCACGGCGTCCTCCCGGGATTTTCCGAGTTGATCCA
>CAUZIZ010000294.1:0-3525 GCA_963579905.1 Acidobacteria bacterium UBA6911
AGAACCATCCCCATCCAGGCCTTCAGATTCCAGGCCTGGGCTGCAATCACCAGATAGTCCCAGTTGGCCACCAGCGTATCGGAGGGCATCCGCAGCGCCTCCACTCCGTTCTTGAGTTGCTCAATGAAGTTCTCCTGGTTACAGCGCCGGTTGTTTTCCCGAACCACCGCCGCCGTTCCCAACTGGGCCGCTGGAATATTCGGGACATAAAAGTGATAGCGTCTCTGCGGCAAAAGCGCCCCTCAAGCGAACAGCCACTTGAGATTTGCTCCCCGAAATCAGTGGTTTCTGAACCGGCAGATCCACGAATCTGTCGACAAACGTTGGGGCAGATGACAAAATCATTCAGTTGATCGATTTGCTCAATCTTGAGGTGACCCTGACCCGTAAAATACTTCCGGCCGCTCTTTGTCCCTTTTTCCTGCTCATACTGTCTGTTCACTCCCAGGAGTGGCCCCACGTCGGAGGTGATGCCGGCGGTAGCCGCTACTCCTCTCTGAAGCAGATCACCAGGGAAAACGTCACTCGTCTCCAGGTCGCCTGGGAGCATGAGACGGGTGACTTCAGCGACGGCACCAAGCTCCGTCGCTTCACGGCCTTCGAGGCCACTCCGCTGGTGATCGACGGAGTGATGTATGTGAGTACCCCATTCCATCGGCTGCTGGCCCTCGATCCGGAGACCGGAGATCGGCTCTGGACGTTCGACTCGGAATTCGACAAGAAGGCACGGGTCAGCCTCTACACCAGTCGGGGGCTCGCCTACTGGAGCGATGGTGAGCGAGGACGGCTCTTCCTGGCCGATCAGATGGGCCGGTTGTTTTCCGTGGACGTCGCCACCGGCAAGCCCGACCCGGAGTTCGCCGACCAGGGCATGCTGGACCTCAGGCGGGGAATGACCGAGAGATTCCCCGATCTTCGCTACTACCTCACCTCGCCGGTTGCGGTGTGCGGAGATGTGGTGATAGCAGGGAGCCGGGTCAGCGACAGCGAGCCCCAGGGTCCGCCAGGAGATATCCGCGGTTTCGACGCCCGGACCGGTCGGCAACTCTGGCGTTTCCACTCTGTGCCCCGTCCGGGAGAATTCGGCCACGACACCTGGGAAGGTGACTCCTGGAAGGATCGATCTGGAGTGAATTCCTGGTCCCTCCTGAGTGTGGACGAGACCCGGGGAATGGTCTTCGTTCCCTTGACGTCACCCGGCACTGACTTCTACGGAGGAGACCGCAAAGGGGACAACCTGTTCTCCAACTGCGTGGTCGCTCTCGATTGTAAGACCGGACGCAGGCGCTGGCATTTCCAGACTATTCATCACGACCTGTGGGACTGGGATCTACCCGCGCAGCCGAGCCTGGTAACCGTACGTCGCAGCGGCCGGGAGATCCCCGCAGTTGCCCAGATTACCAAGCTCGGTTTTGTCTATCTGCTGGATCGGCTCACCGGCCGGCCGCTCTTCGAGGTCCAGGAGCGCCCTGTACCCCGCAGCAAGATTCCCGGTGAACATTCCTCTCCAACCCAGCCCTTTCCAGTGAAACCTCCCTCCTTTGCCCGGCAGACCATGACAATGGACGACATCACGGATGTCACGCCCGAGTCCCGGGCCGAGTGCCTGGAGATGGTGAAGGACGCCGTGGTGGAGAGCCCCATGTTTCGTCCCATAGGTACCGGGCTCACCGTCATGTTTCCCGGCACCAATGGGGGAGGAAACTGGGGTGGCGCCTCATTCGACCCTGCCACCAGTGTTCTCTACGTCAACTCCATGGATCTGGGTGGTCTGTACCGAATGGTCAAACGTCCCCAGGGCTCCAAGGCACCCTACCGGGTGCGAGGCACCAAGTGGGGCCGTTTCTGGGACTCGAACCAGTATCCCTGTCAGAAGCCACCCTGGGGATCGCTCACGGCCATCGATCTAGAAACAGGTGAGTTCCGCTGGCAGTCGACGCTGGGGGTCGTGGATGAGCTGGTACAGCGTGGAGTCCCCAAAACGGGTGCGCCCAATCTGGGAGGTCCCATCGTCACTGCGGGCGGGCTGGTCTTCATCGGGGCCACCAACGACAAGCGGTTCCGGGCATTCGACAAGGATACGGGAGAGGAACTGTGGGTCACCAGACTACCGGAGAGCGGCCACGCCACTCCCCTGACCTATCTGGGCAAGAAGACCGGTAAGCAGTTCGTGGTCATCGCCGCCGGTGGGGGAAACGACTACAACAAGACCGCCGGGGGAAAGCTCGTCGCCTTCGCGTTGCCGTGACGGGGGCATGGTGGTGGTCTCCAGGCCGCAGTGCTCGAGCCAAAGGCTCGAGAACATGAGAATACTGCAGTGGACGTTACATCTCGATGTTGAAGATGGGAGTCGTAACGACGCTGCCGTCCGAAACCTCGAAACGTAACTGGACCTCATACCACTCCACCTCCTGCCAGTCGGAGTAGAAGGCGAACTCGATCTGGACAGCTGGACCCTCCGGGACTCCGATAGGCGGGTCCAAGGGCAGCCGGAGAAACTTGTCCTGTTGTCGTTGGTAAATCGCTGCTTCGGACAAGTTCAAAGCATATCGGGCCGGTGCATCCGGCATTCCATACGTCAGCCTCTCCCCAGGAGCTTCCGCGGGCGGATCGGTGCGAAGGACTATCAACTCCAGGCTCGATACCGCCAGAGTCCCCTCGCGATTGTTCGAGAAGGTGGCTTCGAATACGGGAGCCAACTCACCGCTGATCGGACAGGGCCGCTCCGGGAGAGATTCGAGGAAGTGGTTCACCGTCTGTCGATACCATGCCTCGACAGCTTCCTCGCCGAGCTCGTCACCTTGCGCGTCTAGATCGAGGAATTCCTGCTGCTCCCGGACGTAGGCGTCAATCTTATCCTGAACACACCAGTAGTCATCCTTTGGCACGACCTGCAAGCGAGAGGACTCACCCTGCAGGGTATACATGGAGTTCTCTTCGACGAACCGAAACTGTCCGAGCTTGAGGTCTGACCCCGGTGAGCTTGGACTGCCCGGCTTGGAAAGCAGAAAACCCAACAGGATCCCTACCAGAAGAGCCCCCGCACCAATGAGCCCGCTGAGTAGAAACGCTTTTCGAGGCATCTAGTCCCAAAACAAGTAGATGGAAGTGGATTCAACCACGTGCCTGAAATGCCCGATCTGACGGGTATTCTGGAGTTCGACAAAGAATCTTCAGAGAGGCCCGAAAGGAGGCATTTCAGGTGAAGAAAAAGCATAGCGCAATCCTCCGAAAACGGGAAGCAGAGGTGGCCACTCGGTTGAGTCCCAGCTGGAATGGTCAAGCTCGGAAAACGGTCCTTTCGTCCGACGGGATCAGCTACGAAGTCTCGGAGAAGATTCACGCCGTCAGTTACGGCGGGCTGGGGCTGTTGCAGTAGGTCGTGAAGTGGAGCGGGCAAGGTCTGGGCCAGCGTCACGATCAGCGGCGCGTAGCCCCACTGCCCGTCGTAGCTGATCTCCATCCCTTCCTTGCCTTCGCCGCTAGTGGGGGCAATGCTCCCATCCACATCAATCTCCGCCCGTT
>CAUZIZ010000295.1:0-3397 GCA_963579905.1 Acidobacteria bacterium UBA6911
CCTCCAATGCGTTCAAATCGACATAAGAAGCGAGTTGTTGATGGATCTCGGCTGCTGCGGACTGAGCGGCCCGGCTTGCCGCGTAAAACTTCTTCGTCGCAGCAAAGTTCCTGTGTCACATGATGACCATCAGGGTCTCGGCGGATGCACCTGCGTTCATCAAGCGTCCAGGCACGCCCCTGCTTTACTGATCATGCTGCCCCTGCCGCTCTTCAATCCCTTGATTCTCCAAATTCTCTTGGTTAGTCTCGAGTTGCTTGGAAATCAAAAATCCTATCAGTCAGCGGTCGATGACCCAGCGTGCCTCAGCCAAGCTCAGGAACAACTCACCATTGAGAAGCTCATCACGAAGCCTGCCGTTGAAGCTCTCCACGTAGCCGTTCTCCCAGGGGTCACCAACGTTCGGAATTTGGCCTGTGTCGAACGATCTCGGGTGCGTGGTTTGTGTGGTCTCCGCTGCCGTTCGATCGCGATCCAGCGAAATTCGAAACCAGGACGCCAATGTGCAGGAAGTGGTCGCATTTGCACCGCATACCCGTGGCGCATGGGAGCGAGATAACTATATACCAACGTGCTCGGTTGGGGCCGGGGTCAGCATTGAAAACTCAGACCGATGGGACCCCGATTCCCTCACTCATCCTGATACAAATAACGGGAGGGTCAGCCCCTCCTTGGACAAACCAGCAGAACAGTGCTGATTGGCCACAATAAATAGCCCAGATACTTGAAAAGCCCCCTTGGTTTGGATTACATTTACGTGAAGAGGTCAGCCTAATGAGCCGGACAATGCAAGACCAAACCAAACTTTAACCCACACACCGCTCACGACCTTCCACAAGCTCTTGAGAAAGAGAATGCGAGGCTGAAGAAGATGGTGGCCGAGCAGGCTCTCGACATGGAGATCCTGAGAGAAGCGGCGAGGGGAAACTGACCAGCGCGATCTTAATAAATGCAGATCTGAGTGTGGCTCAAGCTGGAAAACAAAATGTCTGTCAGCTTTAGCCTTGCGCCCCCGGGCTTCAAGGGTCGAAACCGTATCCGCACAAAGAGATGATTTCGGCGAAGTGCCGACCGACTGAATCGGCGAGCTTGTCCGTGTAGTAGCCGCGATAGTCCTTCCGCCGGCACGATCGATTTTCGCGTATCGTGAGCGGAGGGAGAGTGGCGCCGAGCCTCTCCCCCAGTTCGCCCAGGCCCTCGTCGATGGATTCCTGCCGAATCAGGACGTCCACTGCGGGTCGGCCGTCGATGAAGACGTAGGGATACATCAAGTCCTTCGCATCGTAGCCGTGGACACGGTCCTGACGCTCAGCGTCACCGCTCAGACACGCCGTCGACCACTCCTCAAAGCTGGCCGTGAGTGGGGGGGAGTTGCCCTTTCCGTCTCGTCGCCACTGCCAGGCGGACACCATGATGTCCCAGGGATTCCTGACGCTCGTCGCTTTGATCGCCCGGTCCCAGAAGGCCCCAAGCAGCGGAGCCAAAGAGGCGGCGGCATGATGCTCGAGAATGCTCTGAAAAGGCCCGAACCGGCGCAGCGGCCCGAACTCGCGGACGGTGAGCAGCGTTCCACCGAGATTGCCGACGACGAGCGACCTTCTGCGGCGCGATAGGTCGTACTTATGGATATTTGGAGCGGTATGCCAGATGTCCCCGCCGAGCAGGGTCCGGGTCAGCAGATGGGCCTCCACGGCCGTGCCCGCCGTCTTCTCGGACTTCAGATAGACGAACGCGTGCCCCCTATTGATGATCGTCATTCAGGGACTTCCCGTTCCCGGAAGGGATAGCTGGCTCGAAGTCCGGTTCTTCGAGATGCTGCCAACGCTGGACGAGTTCCTTGGCCCATGGCTGGGAGGTGCCGAGCCTTCCCGATTCCAACCGCGCGAGGCCATCGGCCAGGAAATGTTGGTGGGCGGGGGTGATGAAGCGGTTCCGAAGATGAGCGGTCTTCTGCGCGGGGTCCCGGCTCGGACGGGCCTTGCGCAGAAGAGCCGCGATGAATGCCCGGAGCAACTGCCGCGGCGAACCACCGGCCTGTTCACGCCAAAAGTCATCGTCGAAGCTGTCGATGAAGGCGTTCCAGGCCTCCCTGACCTGCTCGGGATCAGCTAGGGCGTCGGATGCCGTCCTCAACTGTCGGAACAACCACTCTCGCTCAAGCCGCGCGAGCCCATGTACGCCCGTGTCGTCGATCGAGTATGGAATCAGCCTGAATCCCGAGACCGTTCCCTCTCGCACTCCTACGGACAGTAGCAGTCCTCGATGTAGAAACGCCGATCCCCATGGGCGGAAGACGAAGTTGCCGAGGCTGTAGACGATGGGGGTGCCTCTGTGAATCTCGACCCCCTGCGGGACGTGTGGATGATGGCCGACAATGATGTCAGCGCCGGCTTCGGTGATGCTGCGAAAGAGACGCTGAACATAGGGAGGCGGTACCGGGGCGTACTCCTTTCCGACGTGCGCGATGACCATCACCACGTCGGCTTTGTCGCGAAGCTCCACCACCGCTCGTACGACTCGATCCGGCTCCCATCCGAATGTTCCGGGGCCGTCCGAGGAGCCCGTGCCGTCCTCGCCCTCACAGAAGTTCACCACCCCCAGACGCAAACCGGGGGCCTCGAGAATGAGCGGGGCGTATGCCCGCTCCGGTGTCAAGCTGGCACCGACGCTGCGGATTCCGCTGTCACCGAGGCTATCCAACGTGTCCTGAAGGGCCTGGGGGCCATAGTCCATGATGTGATTGTTGGCTAGGCACGCGAGGTCGAACGGAACCTCTGCTAGCCCGGCGACGGTCGCCGGGTGAAGTCGCATATTCGGTCCGTCTTTCGCAATCGGTGCGCCGCGGTCAGACAAAGGAGCCTCGAGATTCACGATGCGGAGGTCAGCACTTTTGAGAATGGGAAGAAGGTCATCGTACAAGGCAGCCGGATTGTGAATGGAGAGCTGTTCCAGGTTTCGTCTCGGATAGAAGTCTCCCGCCACCAGGATTTGGTGTGTCGGCATCTTCTCCTGGTCACGCTCCCAGGTTCCCTGCTTCCAGTTTATTCCAATCACTTAGTCCTCTTTTTGAACCCGATCAGGTGTGCGCCCAGCCTACTCTGGAAATCAGCCGGCAGGAGGTCGCGTACGATTGCCACAACAACGGCGGAAAGGAGGTCTACGTTATTGTGCGGATTGGATCCGTCGACTCCAAGCCCTTTGTTGCAGACGTCCTGATTGATCCGATTGCCATGCGGGAAGCAGGTGTTCTTGATTACAACAGCCGAAATATTTTGGTAGCGATAGGCCAGTCAGGGGATGGTCCCGAATGAGCAACAAATGGGAAACGAATCAACGAAACGCAGCGCTCCTCTGGCTTGTAGGACAAGAGTGACGACAGATTCTCCGGGGGGCCGGC
>CAUZIZ010000296.1:0-3375 GCA_963579905.1 Acidobacteria bacterium UBA6911
CGTGGCGAGAGAAGGCAGAGATCTCCAGACCTAGGCTGTCCCAAAAACCCTCGGATTCTGAGGCTCTAGGATGCCCGTATTTACTGGGTCCTCAGAAGGCGAAATGACTGTCCCAAAACCACTCGTTTTTGGTACACCCAGAAAAATTTTCATGAGGCCCCAGAGATTGTTGAACATCGACGTCGGGATCCAGGACCTCGCCCACACCACCCGCCTGGCCTGGAAGGCCCTAATCGAGCAGAACCAGCCCCCTGACCTGTTCCGCACCGGCGGCTCCCTGTCCCGAGTCGAGCCCGATGAGGACGGGGCGCCCCTCTTGCGCACGCTGACGCTCTACCGGCTGCGTCACGAACTGGCCAGGCGAGCCCGATTCCACAAGACGGACCGCCAGGGCCACATCACGCCGGGAATGCCCCCCCCTGGACGTCATTCGCGACATGCTGGCCACCCCGGATCCCCCTCTGCCCGTCCTCACCCGCGACGGCGCCCTGCAGACCGAACCGGGGTACTCAGAAGGCAGTCCGATCTACTATGCCCCACCCCAGGGGTTCCAGCTCCCCGAGGTGCCCCGCTCACCTGCTCCGAAGGACCTGGCCCGGGCAAAGGCCCTGATCTTTGAGGACCTGCTGGGTGACTTCCCGTTTGCGGACCAGGCCTCCAGAGCCCATGCCCTGGCTCTGGTGCTGCTGCTGCCTGCCGGGGCGATCGCGACCCCAGGATTGAAAGCGGTCTCGAGAACATGGCAATCCTGGACGCGGTCCGCCGGGCCTGCCAATCGGGTCAGGTCGAACCGATTTAGCTAGGATCAAATCAGAAGATACAAGACACAAACAAGCTCGAAGGAATCGTAAATGAATAAAGGTAGCATGTGACCATTGAGGGGAGCTAGGTTCTATCACATAGTCTTGGGTTCAAGGAGATCCTGAACTACAAGTCTCCCTCTGTCATAAGGGACTCCTCACCTAGGTCCTCATAGATCGCACTGAACTGCTCCAGAGCAGCCTCCACGTCCTAGCATCGATGTCTTATGCCATCATAAACGACTTCCGGGGGCCTGCCTCACCTCGCGCTTCCTATCGTACCTGTCATAAATCGTCTCCGCTGAACACTCACGTGGTCTGAGAGGAGGTTTATTACCGCTTGTCTTCTCTCTTGGGACGCCGACTCAGGCAGTAAGGTCAAGAAAACAGACGCCATCCCAACCCGGGACAACGCAAGGACAGACGCTTGAGCTGGCAGGAGCGAGCTGAGGAGCTGAACCAAAAGCCTTGGAGGCTACTGCCGCTATCCTATCCCCCTTATTGCCCGCTAAATACGTCCCTTCTGAATTTTCTCCTTTTTATAAGGCCCCCAAACTAGGACGAAAAGAAAAGCTGGCCTCAGTGGTCCGCAGCGCCTCACGTTCCAGAGACAATAGGCCCCTCCCCCCGCATTGCTGTCGCCCTTGGTAAGCACATACACCCGGCTCACTTCGGACGAACCAGAATTCGATTGTGATTGTCGGTATCCGATCTTACAGACAGAGTCCGATTTGATCTAAATCAAACGACCGCTTTCACCTGCGGCCGATCAGGGACGATCTGCTCTGACACGGTTCGCACGGTCAGATCGTGGTTTTCCACCTCTAGGTCAGCTGATGTCGCGGGCCTGGGATAGGGGGTCCACCAAAGCGATCCAGTCCGGGGCGTCCAGGGTGTGGCGGACTCCTTTGGGAATGCGGCATTCGATCTGATCCTGCTCGGGATCGTCGTGCAGTCGATCGAGAAGATCCCCGTGGATGCAGGAGGTATGCTATCGTGACAACCAAGTAGGTGAGCCCATGGCAATCAATCAATGCCGAGGGGATTGGATCAGGGCAGTCAGACGGTCGAGCGTCCTACCTTTGGGATTCGTGTCCTGGCTCCTGGTGGCGATCTGCCCGGCCGCAGAACCGATCCACATCGGTTCCCGGCTGGAGCTGTTCGTCGACGACTATCTGATCGACACGATGGCAGGCGCCGAGTTGACGTTGCATGAGCCCGTGGCGCGGGAGATCGCACTCGATCACAATGCGGTCCCCTGGGAAGGCAACACGTCGCTCTTTCACACAGTTTTCCAGGACGGGCCGCTCTACCGCATGTATTACCGTGGCACCCAGTGTGTACCTACAGAAGATCCCGCGAAGCCTCCTCCCATCGTCTCCAGCTTCTTCTGTTACGCGGAGAGCGACGACGGTGTCCACTGGAGGCGGCCGGAGCTGGGCCTGGTCGAGTTCCAGGGCTCGAGCAAGAACAACATCCTCTGGTCATACGCCGATTCAGGGCGACTGTGGGACGTCCCGGACTCCGTGCTGATGGGGACGGATGACCCCGATGCGTTCCGGACTTCCAGTCCCATCAACTTCACGGTATTCAAGGACACCAATCCCGACTGCCCTCCGGATGCCCGCTACAAACTGATGGGAGGGAGCTGGTTCGGGGGGCCTGGGCCTTCAAGTCGGCCGACGGTATCCGTTTCACTCCCATGATGCGGCAACCTGTGATTCCCCCGACGATGGGCAACAAGCTCAACCCGGCGTTTGGTGACGACACCTCGGCACTCTGGGATCCGGTGGAAAGGCGCTATCTCAGCTTCCACAGGGCGGGACGACTGACGTACACCTGGCGCGAAATAGTGATGTCCAGCTCCACCGATTTTCTGGACTGGAGTGATCCCGTATATCTGGAGTATCCCGGCGCACCCGTCCAGCAGTTGTACACCAATTCGATCAGCGCCTATGCGCGTGCACCCCACATTCTGGTCGGATTCCCCAAGCGGTTCACGCAAGGACGCAAGGCGACAGGCGTGCCCGGCACCACCGACGGCCTCAGCGACGGGGTGTTCATGAGCAGCCGCGACGGCCTGCATTTCCGCCGCTGGGCCGAGGCATTTGTCCGGCCGGGCCCCCAAGCCGACAACTGGGTCAGTCGCAACAACTACATCGCCAAAGGCGTCGTCGTCACCGGGTCCCATCTGGTGGAGGCCCCCGATGAGCTGTCGATCTACGTCATCGAAGGCTACTACAGTGTGAGAAGCAACAGGTGTCGGCTGCGCCGCCACACCATCCGGATGGACGGCTTCGTCTCGGCTCAGGCTCCCTTCAGCGGTGGCGAGCTCGTCACCAAGCCCGTCGTGTTCGAAGGGAAGACGTTGGTGATGAACTACTCGACCTCCGCCGCGGGTAGTGTCAGCGTGGAACTGCAGACCGAGTTCGGAAAGCCCATCGACGGCTTCACACTAGCCGACTGTGGAGAGATCTACGGCGACGAGATCGAACGCGTAGTTTCCTGGAAGGGTAATTCCAACCTGAGCAAGCTGGCCGGCACTCCGGTGCGGCTGAGGTTTGTGATCAAGGAC
>CAUZIZ010000297.1:0-3301 GCA_963579905.1 Acidobacteria bacterium UBA6911
ATCCGGGACAACAACGCGTACCAGCCAGGATCGTGGTACCGGATCGGCAAGCAGGGCGATGTCTATCAGCAAGTTTCCTGGGAAGGGAAGTCGGACCTTTCCGGCGTCCGCGACAAGACCGTCCGGCTCAAATTCCTGATTAGCAACGCACAGCTCTATTCGTTTCGCCTGGACTAGGAGGGAAAATGTTGGGAAAGCGCTCTTTCAGCTGGGTTTCGGTCCTCTTCCTGACGCTGGCCTCTGCCCTGGGCTCCGCCCACCAGCTCCTGGACGTGGGCAGCCGGAAGCAGATCTTCATGGATGATCACGTCATCCAGTCCATGGAGCCCGGTGTCTACCGGCTGATGAACCAGCCCCTGAAGTACCATGGGAATCCCGTCATTCGCCTGGACCAGGACTGGGAGCACAAGCTGGGCCTCTCTCATGCCGGCGACTGCGCCCAGATCTTCTGGGACCAGGACAGGAAGCTCTATCGCTTCTACGGCATGATGGTGAACTGGGACTGGTCGAAGAACTGGCTCTTCTATGCCGAATCCAAGGATGGCATCCATTGGAAGAAGCCTCCTCTGGGTCAGGTTGAGCTGGAAGGCCATGACACCAACTTCATCCGTCTCTCCTTTGGCAAGGACGCCTGGGCCAACACCGTCTTCAGGGACCCCAACGGCGGGTCCCAGGACCAGTACAAGATGATCTATTTCGAGGAGCGAGGAGAAAAGAAAGGCATGTATCCCGCCTACTCCTCCGACGGGCTTCACTGGAAAGCCTACGACGTGGATCGCCCAGCGGTCCCCTACTGGAGCGACACCAACAACAACTTGATGTGGGATCCGAAGAAAGAGAGGTACATCCTCTACCTCAGAACCTTCAACAAGCTGAGCCGCTGGATGGAGGCTGAATCCCTCTACCCCGAGGGGGCCAGGGTCCGTACGGCTGGCTTTGCTACCAGCACCGACTTTCTGAACTGGGACAGTCCACCCACCATCCGAGATGCAGATGATCGGTTCATTTCCTTTCATGCCGACGAGAAGGATCCGGTGGGGAGCCGTGACTTCTATACATTGGAAGTCCTGCCATATCTCGACGGTTATGTGGGCTTCACGTCCGTCTACCACAACATGATGGGCGTGGCCCCGGCCGCCATGGACACGGGCAATGCCCAGTCGCCCTGGATGGACAAGATGGATGTTCAGCTCCTCTGGAGCCGGGACGGGGAGCGCTTCCAGCGGATGGGACACCGGCGGGTCTTCATTCCCAACGGGCCCCCCGGAGCCTGGGACCAGGACCTGGTCTATTCCGTGCACGGCGGGATCGTCCGGGAGGACGTGGGAGAGGTCTGGCTCTACTACGAGGGATTCCAGGGACACCACTGGTTCTATCATCGCCAGGAGCCTCAGAAGGGTCAGGTGGGCCTGGCCATCCTCCGTCTGGACGGGTTCGTGGCCATCACGGGCAAAGGAGCCTTGACCACTCGACCCCTGCGATTCCAGGGGCGGGCGTTGGAGATCAACGCAACGGGAGTGGACAAGTACGTGGGACCGGACTACGGGACGGTTCGAGTGGAGGTTCTGGACGGCTCGACGGGGCAACCGGTGGCAGGCTTCACGAAGGACGACTCGGATCCCTTCGGCGGCGATGAGATCCGTCACACCGTATCCTGGAAAGGGAAGTCCGACCTGAAGACCCTGACGGGCAAGACGATCCAGCTCCGTTTCCACCTGGACAAGGCCAAGCTGTTTGCCTTCCAGTTCGTGGATTAGGTTTGTCTTTATGCGATCCGGTCTTCTGTAGCGGCCGCTCTATGAGCGGCCGGACCATGTGCGGGTTCGGCGAGCTGACGACGGGTAAAGGGTTCGGCCTTTCTGAGAAAGGCCGCTACAACCGGACGATAGAAAACGAGTCCAGGAGTTTCTTCATGAAAACATCTCGCAGACAACTGCTGAAGAGCGGCCGTCAGGAGGTGCGCTGGGAGGGCAGAGAAGTGTCGCAGCTGGAAGGCAAGCCGGTCCAGCTGCGGTTAGCGATCCGAGCGGCAGCGCTCTACTCCCTTCAGTTCGTCAGCTGAGGGAGGACTGGGCCGCAGCCGTGACCGAGGACCCGACGATGTTCAGAAGCTGTGTGCTCTCGCCGTTCAAGTGTGCGCTGTTTGTCGCCTGGCTCTCGGTTATCCTCACCGCTGCATCGGCGTTTGTGGGGTCTGGTGAGCCGGTCCAGAAGCAGCGTCGGGAAGGTCCAAGCGGCATCAGATCGCGACTGGAAGGCGGCGGCGTGGCTCCTGGAGCGCCGATTTCGGGCCCGATGGGCCAGGCAGGTGGAGACGCCGGCAGAGGGGCCCAGCGAGAACCAGACCTCCTTGCACGCGCATCAGCACCTGCATATCAACTTCGATACGATCGAGACGCCGGTCCTGGAGTTCATCCAGCGGCACCGTCTGGAGTTCGGGACGGATCCGACGAAGGATCTCTTCTTCAACGAGTTCTCCCGGGAACCTTCCCCGGAAGAGGCGAAGCTGTTGAGCGAGGCCAAGCCTACCCCGCTAGACCCCACCGAAACGATCTAGCTAAAGGTCGCCCTAGATTACCCAATTAGGAGCGATTGCCCTGGACCCCGGACTGTCTTCCATGGGCCTGACACGACGGGCCAACAGTCGAGATACAGTCTTTGTAGTGGCACCTGTAAAGAAAACAAGTGGTTTTGGGACAGTCATTTCGCCTTCTGAGGACCCAGTAAATACGGGCATCCTAGAGCCTCAGAATCCGAGGGTTTTTGGGACAGCCTAGATCTGGAGATCTCTGCCTTCTCTCGCCACGGTACTCTTGGATACGCTCAGCCTCTCAGCGATCTGTCTGAGGCTCAGCCCTTCCTGACGCAATTCTAAGATTCTGTCCCTGTCTGCCTTGGCGGTGGGTCTGCCAATCTTTGCGCCATTTGCTCTTGCCCTTCTCAGACCTGCCCGGACCCGTTCGGCGATGATGTCCCGCTCCAATTGAGCCACGGCCCCGATGATCGTAAAGATGGCCGCTCCCAAGGGGCTAGATGTGTCGATGTTCTCTTGATAGCTCACGAAATCAATCCCCAGATTCTTGAATTCCTCCAGGGCCAGAACCAGATGCTTGGTACTCCTGGCGAACCGATCAAAGCGCCAGACCAGAACGACATCAAAGCGCCGCTTTCTGGCATCGTTCATCAAAGCATTTAGGGACGGTCTGCTGTCCTTCGTGCCACTGATACCCTCATCTATGTATTCCAATACAGGTTCCAGCCACGCGCCTTTACATAGGCTCTCAGGTCCAGCAATTGAGGC
>CAUZIZ010000298.1:0-3232 GCA_963579905.1 Acidobacteria bacterium UBA6911
GCATTGGAAATAACGCTTTAAGCGTAGAAGAGGCGGGGCGACTGAACCCAGGGTAGCTCGCTTCGCTCCGCATCGCTAACCCTGGGCTACCCGCAATAACACCTCCGGTGTAGGTGATGAATTCAATCCAAGTTTCGCTCTCGAATGGGGCAGCACCGCTGGGGGGGCACTGATCTTAAACTTGGAAAAGCCCAACGCACAAGATACAAGCTCGAAATTGTAAACGCCAGATGCCGAACGATCGAGTTTCATCCGCAACCACTGGCGATCCGACAGAGCCACGAACGACGCGACTTGTCTGCAATATGAGGCCAAGTTCCGAGGAGCGACCGGTCAGCAGCACGATCTCCCCCCTGCTCAGCCGAAGTTCCCCGCTGAATGATCCATCGAAATCGGCCTGCTCGGGAAACCCTTGGACTGATAAGATCATAAAGCGGCCTACTGGGAATGGCTTCCTGATCTTGGGGCCTCGGCGTCTGGTTTTTCCGGCGTGGGAAAACCCGCAGTTTTCCGAAGCAATGGCAGTTCAACTGGACACTTCGGTGCAATTCGTGAAGGGAGTCGGGCCCGCCCGAGCCGAGATGTTGGCGCAGGCGGGTATCCGCACCGTCGAGGACCTTCTCAGCTACAAGCCGTTCCGCTACGAGGACCGTTCCAACTACAAGAAAGTCAGCGAACTGGGGGCTGGAGAAGAGGCCTTGGTCGAAGGTGAGATCCTGGTTACGGGCGACTACACGACGCCCATGAAGGGGGTACAGATCTTCGAGATCATCATCCAGGACTCCTCGGGCACGCTCTCGGTGAAGTTCTTCAACCAGTATTATCTGCGTCGCGTTCTACGCAAGGGCCAAAGGCTGATTCTGTACGGAGTGCCTCGCCGCGATGACTATACCAGGGACCTGGCGCTGATCAATCCGGAGTGGGAGATCGCCGACTCTGCCTCTGACCTGCAGATTCACAGCGGGAGGATTGTCCCCATCTATCGTCGTGTCGGAAAGCTCACGACGCGAATGCTTCGCGGCATTCTTTTCAGGTTGCTCGCCGACCTGGGGTCAGAACTCACAGATCCTCTTCCACCAAGCCTTCGGCAGAAGCACGGCTTGCTGGATCGGCTTTCGGCCCTCCAGCAGGTGCACTTCCCAGAGGCTCCACCAGGCGAAGGACGAGAGTCCTTCTGGCGGCGTCTTGAATCGAGTCGAACCGAGGCTCACCGGCGCCTGATCTTCGAAGAGTTCTTTCTTTTCCAGACAGGACTTCAGTTGATCAAGAGACAGCGGGAGATCTTGCCTAAGACTCGTGTGATGCAGACGAGTGACCTGCTCCGGCAGGCGCTGAAGTCGGTGCTCCCCTTCCGTCCCAGCCACGCTCAAAAACGGGTTCTCAAGGAGATCGTCGATGATCTTTGTAGCACCAAAGTGATGAGCCGTCTGCTTCATGGCGATGTAGGTTCCGGTAAGACGATTGTGGCTCTGCAAGCGATGGTAGTGGGTATTGAGAATGGTTATCAGGCTGCCCTGATGGCCCCGACTGAGATCCTGGCAGAACAGCACTTCCGGACTTTTACGAGCTATCTGGAGAATACCGCCTACGATGTGGTCCTTCTGACGAGCCGAGTCAAGGGTAAGAAGCGGAAGGCAATCCTGGCTCGGATTGAAGCAGGCGATGTCGATCTGGTCATCGGAACCCACGCCTTGATCGAGCAACAGGTGGAGTTCAAGGACCTTGCCTTGGTTGTCATCGATGAGCAGCACCGTTTTGGAGTCCTGCAGAGGTCCCAGTTGATGGCCAAAGGAGGGCGTCCGGACACGCTCGTCATGACGGCAACCCCGATTCCTCGGAGCCTGGCACTTACCATTTTTGGCGACCTGGATCTCTCCGTGCTGGACGAGATGCCTCCCGACCGTCAGCCAGTGCGGACTGTAATCAAGTCGGAGGGAAGCCGCCCGGAGGTCTACGACGTGATCCGGAGCGAGCTGAAGAGACGTAGGCAGGTCTTCATCGTCTACCCACTGATAGAAGAGTCGCAAAAACTGGCCTTGCGAGCCGCCAGGGCCATGGCTGAACATCTCCAGCAGGACGTGTTTCAGGAGTTCACGGTAGGACTCATTCATGGGCGGCTCAAGGCCAAAGAAAAGGAAGAATTGATGAGTGGCTTGCGGGAAGGCCGCATCCAGATCCTGGTTTCCACTACTGTGGTTGAGGTGGGGATAGACCTGCCCAATGCCTCCGTCATGGCCATCGAACACGCCGAGCGGTTTGGTCTCTCTCAGTTGCACCAGCTCAGAGGGAGAATTGGCCGGGGTAGGCACCCCGGGATCTGCATTCTAATGACCGAAGGGGCCAGGTCGGAGGCCGCCTATCAGAGGCTCGAGATCATGCGCAGGACCAGTGACGGATTCAAGATAGCGGAGAAGGATCTGGAGATTAGGGGGCCGGGTGAGTTTGTGGGGACCCGACAGTCCGGCATACCCGAATTCCGTTTCGGGAACATTATCCGAGATCGAGAGGCATTGGAGTTGGCGGCCGTCGAAGCCAAGGAGGTCCTGCGTGAGATGCTGCGGGAGTCGGATCAGCCCGCAGTCCTGATGAAGCGGCTTGTCGAGCAGTGGAAAGAACGCTACGGTCTCTACGTGGTGGGCTGACTATGGGGAGCCGATGAGAATAATTGGCGGAGAACATCGAAGCCGACGCCTGGCGACCGTCCGAGGTGAGATTCGCCCCACTACGGATCGGGCACGAGAGTGCCTCTTCAACGTCCTGGGCACGAGCGTTGTCGGATCGGTTTGGCTGGATGCCTTCTGTGGAACGGGCGCGGTGGGTATCGAAGCTCTCAGCCGAGGAGCCGAATTCATAAACTTCAATGATCGCAGCTTCGCGGCTGTCCAGCTACTGAAGAAGAACCTGAAACTCTGTGGTATTGAGGAGGGTTGGGAGGCTCAGCAGAAAGACGTCTTTACGCTTCTCCGGAGCCTGAAATCATCGCCCCTGGACTTCGTCTTCCTGGACCCGCCCTATATCTTCAAACGACACCAGAAACTGCTCGATCGGGTAAGGCGGCTCACTTGTTTGAAGGCGGAGACCCAGGTCATCCTCGAAACCTTCAAGAAGACCCCCATACCCTCTTTGCCCGAAAGTCTCACTCTTTCGCGGGTTGTGAAGGTGGGGGACAATCAGCTCCTGTTCCTGCGACCACGACTCAAGGTAAATTCGTGAGGGTCCGCCGTCCCATCTT
>CAUZIZ010000299.1:0-3132 GCA_963579905.1 Acidobacteria bacterium UBA6911
TCCGGCGTCACTACCTGGACGATCGGCCGCGGTTGATCCGCATACGCCACCGTCCCCAGTAACGTCGCCACCCACACCATCACTCCACTTCGCTTTGCTCTTGACACTCTGTTTCTCCCTTATCGCCTGCTCTGCAGGCTCATCGAAGTTTCCGGTTCTGGAGAGGAGAACTGCTGGCGCGTGGCAGCAGAAGAGAAGAAATAACCCGAGGGTTTAGATGTCACGGACGCTCCTCCAGAATTAGTTCTCAAACAGAGGAAAACGTCTTTTCCTGGCTACTTCGGGCGATGTTGGGACGGGGCCTTGGCGAAAACTCCAACGGAGATGATCGGACCCTGTCTCTATCCCTCTGTTTCGGACCTGATCCTGGCAAGACCGTCCCAAAACGGAGCTCAGTCTAGCACTCGCACCCAGCCGCTCTCGGTAAGACCGGTCACAGTTCGCATTTCGGCTAGATTCGCGGGCGTCCGGGCAGCAAGAATACAGGAAGAATCAGAACAATAACCGGCTCTCCGCTGGTCCGGAAGGCTCCAGACAATCCGGTTGATCGTTGCCTACACTGTTGACCAATCCGCTAACGGGAAAGGAAACCATCTGACTGGAGGGATAGGGGAGGAGAAGTGACCTGAGACTCAGGGTCGAGGTCGATGGGTCAAGCCAGGTCGAATAGGCGCGGGAAGGTAGAATCACGGGCATGCGGTCGTGAATCTTCGCCACCATGTCATTGGGTGTAGTGGTGAGGATGCAGCAGGAAGTGAGGCTCAGGGATGCTGTCGCCTGCCATCGTTCCCACAGCCCGGCGAAGGCGAAGACCTCTCCGCCCTGGAGTCGAAAGTAGAAGGGATGTTTGCCGCCGGGAAGCTTCTTCCATTCAAAGAAACCATCGGCGGGAATCAGACACCTCTGGGACCTGAAGGCATTACGAAAAGAGGGCTTTTTCTCCACGGTTTCCGATCTGGCATTGATCATTCTCGAGCCTGAAGAAGGATTCTTGGTCCAGCTGGGAACCAGACCCCAGTGCATGAGATCAAGCCGATTCTTCTGAAGCTGCGGGTCCTTGCGAACCACGGCAACATCCTGAGTGGGAGCGATGTTGTAGCGGGGCCTGATTCGAGTTTTGCTGATCTCGAACCGGTCCATCAAAGCTTCAGGATCGGTGAGGGAAAACCTTCCACACATTGCAGCTCCGCTGGTCTTTCAATCTGGATAAGTATGGCACCTGATTCCTCGGAAGTTCAATCAGGGATTAGACGAAAAGGTGAGGCTTGCTGAAGTGTAGAAAGGCTTGAAACTTACGCTGGATCCAGGGCCCCTTCTA
The DNA here is from genome assembly GCA_963579905.1 of Acidobacteria bacterium UBA6911. Lineage (GTDB taxonomy): Bacteria > Acidobacteriota > UBA6911 > RPQK01 > JAJDTT01 > CAUZIZ01. The sequence goes on from CAUZIZ010000299.1 coordinate 1,319, forward strand.
AGGGTCTGCGCAAGAATAACTTGGTCGAATTTGCGCTCAGATTTGCACCAGATTCGGCCGCGAACGATTGAGCGAAACCGCAGGCGTAGCCTGGTCTACATTGAGAATTTAGCGATTGAGGAGCGGCCGAAGATAGTGTGAAGATGAGATGCCACAATGCCAAGTTATTTTTCCGCAGACCCTAAGTATAACTTCGCCGAGTTGGCGTTCAGAATTGCGCCGCCTTGGTCGCGGAAACGTCGGACCCAATGAGATCACGGTCAAGATCTGGTCGAAAAGACCCATTGGTACTGAGCTGACTCGATATTGAAAGCGGTAGTTCTCTCCAGGTAGGCATCTCTGTACTAAGCGGCTGCGCAAAAATAAATCGGCACTTTACATAAAGTAAAGTATCATTATTCTGGCTCAGCTTTCCGTTAACAGTGCGCGATAATCCCATAGAGATTGACTTGATCTGAAGTTGACCCGTTCGGGTAACTTGTGACACTATTGGGCATATGATCCATTTATAATACCCAAAGGTATCATAAGTAGGTTCCCTCATGCGTCCCGAACAGTACCCCACCTCGAAACTGGTTCAATGGCTGGAGAAGGAGCGGATTCTGACGCTGGATCGAGTGGCCGAAGCCTTGGGAAGGCCCGCCCGAATCACCCTTTTCCGCAAGCTGGCGCAATTGGGAAGCCGGGCCAGCTACTCCCATGGAGGGCGCTATCACACCCTAGACCGGATCGCCGACTATGGCGAGGACGGCCTGTGGAGCTTCCGCGGCGTGCAGTTCTCCCAACACGGCACCTTGGGCGAGACACTCGTCTTGGTCGTCGAACGTTCAAAGGCGGGTTGCTTCGCCTCCGAGCTGCAGAGGCGGTTGCAGGTGCGGGTGCACAACGCCCTGGCCCAGCTGCATGGGGCCGGTCGCTTGAGTCGAGAGCAGCTGGCCGATCAGTATTTGTATCTGTCCCCGAGGACCGGTGCCGAGCAACTGCAAGAGCGTTACGAGCGGATGCGACGGGCCCAGGCGTCGGGATCGGCGGAGCGGGAGGAGCCAGACGAGCTGGGCGAGAGCATGCGTTGGTTGCTGACGGTCCTGGACGAGCAGCAGCGTCGTCTGTACCTGGGACTGGAGTCGCTGCGACTTGGACGTGGGGGCGATCGGCAGATCTCCCGGATGAGTGGCGTCAATGTGAAGACCATCGCCTCGGGACGGCGACAGTTACAGCAGCGGCAGATCACGACGGAGCGGCTCCGAGCCGTGGGGGCGGGCCGTCCGCCCCTAAAAAAACCGAGGTGATCGCCCTGCTGGAAGAAGTGATGCAAGCGGACACGGCCGACGATCCGACCAATGACCAGAACTACGCGCTGCGAGTCAGCCGCAAGAGCATCGCCCAAACGCAGCATCCGGAGTGCAACCGGCAATTCGAACTGATCGAGGACTTCCGCAAACAATTCGAGGGTGCCGACGCTCCCATCTTAAGCTTGGACACGAAAAAGAAGGAACTCATTTATGGGCTGTACGAGCCGGTGCCCAATCTCGGCACGATCATCATCGGCCTCTCGGCGGACACGCCGGAGTTTTCGGTCGACTGCCTGGACACCTGGATCCGCCAACGGGGTTGGGCGGCCGACCCCCGCATGAAGGAAATCCTGCTATTGTGTGACAGCGGAGGCAGCAATGGCTACCGGCCCCGTTTTTGGAAATACGGCCTTTACCAGACCATTGCCCGAGGCCACGGGCTCACCGTCCGGGTCTGCCACTACCCTCCCGGTGCCTCCAAGTGGAATCCGGTCGAGCATCGGCTGTTCAACTTCATCAGCC
>CAUZIZ010000300.1:0-3121 GCA_963579905.1 Acidobacteria bacterium UBA6911
GGCTGATGAAGTTGAACAGCCGATGCTCGACCGGATTCCACTTGGAGGCACCGGGAGGGTAGTGGCAGACCCGGACGGTGAGCCCGTGGCCTCGGGCAATGGTCTGGTAAAGGCCGTATTTCCAAAAGCGGGGCCGGTAGCCATTGCTGCCTCCGCTGTCACACAATAGCAGGATTTCCTTCATGCGGGGGTAGGCCGCCCAACCCCGTTGGCGGATCCAGGTGTCCAGGCAGTCGACCGAAAACTCCGGCGTGTCCGCCGAGAGGCCGATGATGATCGTGCCGAGATTGGGCACCGGCTCGTACAGCCCATAGGGGACAGCGAGAGCCGAGGCCTCAGAGCGGAAATCGTGCTGACTGACCTCTTCCGGCTCTCGACTCCAGGCCTGTCCCTGGTTTCGGAAGTTGCCAATGAGTTCCTTCTTTTTCGTGTCCAAGCTTAAGATGGGAGCGTCGGCACCCTCGAATTGTTTGCGGAAGTCCTCGATCAGTTCGAATTGCCGGTTGCACTCCGGATGCTGCGTTTGGGCGAGGCGGGTTCGCCATGTCCGCTCTGGTGAGGGTTGAAGTGCTCTCCGGGGTCAGGCGAGCTGCAGTCGACGTTCTCGTGAATATGCAGGCCGTGGCCTCCCAGCCAGAAGCCCGGCCACGTGAGCGATGATCTGGAGCTCGCCATCCGTTTCTCTAAGACTGACGATTCCTTCGACCGCGCCCCCAGGCGCGGGCTTAAGCTGTGAAACTGCCTCCAGGCCAAAAGCCTATACCCTGTTTTCTTGTTGACCGCCAGACTCTTCGTTCTTCGGCAGTTGATTGGACGAAGGTGTACAGACCGCAAAGAGCAGCAAGGGAAATACTGTCTTCCATCCCATCCCGATCTTCATGATTCACACTGCTCACTACTCACCGACTCCCTGAGCTGGGAGATCGTTCTCGTAGAGCTGGGCGATCTTCCTAGTGTCGTGGCGGAGCTTTTCAATGAATTCAGGTGGGCTAACCGGGCGGGCATGGGGTGCGAAACTCAGAACCAGCCGAGAAGGGAATTCCAGGGTTTCACTGACAAATGTAAGCACGACGCCTCCGTCCTGTGGTTGGCAGGCCGACGACCCCCATTGCTCCTCGATCCAAGGAGCCACCTCACCATCGAAGAAGACCTGGATCTTTCGGTTTCCCAATGAGCTCAGAAAGTTCTCTTTATACTTGTCGACGTCGAAATCTTGAAGCAGAGGAAAGGTTTCGCTCAGAGAATCTACCGAAAGGACTCGTTCAAACTTGAAGGTTCGAAGGTCCTGACGCAGTTCACAGTAGGCGGTCAGATACCAGTAGCCCAAATGCTTCATCAGGAGGTAGGGATGTACGACTCGTACGGAGGTTTTGTCGCGGGTCAGGGAATAGTAGTCGATTCTCACCTTCTCGTGGTTCTCGACCGCCTGACGTAGTCGAGAAAAATGCTCAGAGATCGGGCGTGAGGGACGTTCCAGTAGGATGCGGTCCTCCACCCGAGCTTTGGGATCGACCGATTTGGAGATGACTTCTTTGATTTTCTTCTTGAGAGATTTCACGCTGTCCGGATCCACTTCCGAATCGAGCAACTGCAGTGATACCAGCAGCGACATTGCTTCCGGCCGCGTGAACCTAAGTGGCCGATTCAGCATCTGGTCATATTCGACATAGACCCTCTGATTCTCGACATAGATGTCCACGTAATCATCGGGGCGGAAAGGAGGCTTGCCGATCAGGAGCATGAACTCCAGTTCTTTCAGCAGCTGTTTGGGCCGCATTCCGACCCGTTTCGCCAGTTCCTCGACGATGATTCCTTGGTTCTGGGACACATAGCTCAGAATAAGGAGAATTCGATTGATCCTGTCGGCGATGTTCATAGCAGGTTTTTCATCGCATGCTGGATCTCGCTAATCATCTCAGGGGGGGCCAGTACTCGACTATCCGTTTTCTGGGACAGAATCCAGGATACGAAGCCAGATCGGTTTGTGACGCTCACCTCAAAGGTCCGCTCTCCCGTCTGTTTCGCCCGCATCAACTGCGAACGCAGTTCGGGAAGGCGGTGATCCGAAACCTCAATTGCAACACTGATGGGTTCATGGACCTCTAGTTCCCAAGGTTGCTGATTCTGATAGGGTTTCAGGGAGAAGTCGGCAGGAATCTCATAATCTGGACTGCCGGGTTTTCTGGGGTTCACCCTGAGCGAACTGATTCGAGTCAGGACGAAACAGCGAAGCCCTTGCCTTAGATGGTCCCAGCTTACGAGTGTCCAGTTTCCCCTTCTGAAGATCAATCCGTAGGGATTCAGCTTGCGCCGTGTAATCCTGCCGGTGGAGAAGGCATGATATTGAATCTCGATCTGCTTGCGACGGTCCAGAGCGTCTTGGATCTGATGCACCAACCTGGACCGCCCCGAGGACTTCGCGTGGGTTGGAAGGGTGATAGTCATCGCTGGCGATGGAGGATTGACATGAGTGTTGATGCTGGTGATTTTGTGGAGGGCAGACTCCAACTGATCCCGGTAGGGGAAGTTGGTGTTCTCCAGAACCGCTCCCGCCGAGAGCATCAGTAGGGAGGACTCCTCAGCTGTGAACTTTACTTCGGGTAGGAAGAGCTTCTCCTCGCGAATCAGGTAGCCTTCCTTGGTGTTCTCGGAGCCACTCTGGTAGTCAATTGGGATTCCCAGGGAGATCAGCTCTGCCTTGTCCCTCTCAAACTTTCTCTGGTTGGATTCCTCCACGCCACGCGCGTAGTCCTCCGGGAAGTGGTTCTTGATCTCGTGCCAGGAAACCGGCTCTTTTGCGTTGAGAAGGTAGGCGATAAGATCGAGGAGCCGCTCGGTACGATTCACTGGCCTAGTTTATGAGAAGCAGAGTCGAGAATTCAACCGCGGGATGGGCTGCTTCGAGGGTGGCTTGAGTCCTCCCCTGCTTTTCTCCAGCACGGACGCAACGAACGCTTTGAGCTGCCCACCTTGACGATCGAGTTCAGCTTTTAGGGTTCGTTCAAGAATAAACTTTGCAGAGTTGGCGCTCAGCTTTGCGCCAGATTTGGTCGCGAACGATTGAGCGAAACCGCAGGCGTAGCCAGGCCTACGTTGAGGATTTCGCGATTGAGGAGCGGCC
>CAUZIZ010000301.1:0-3095 GCA_963579905.1 Acidobacteria bacterium UBA6911
TCACATCGGGAGCCGACACCCTCAAACACATTTTTGAGATGCGTCACATGCTAGAGCCACAGATCGCTGCGTTGGCAGCCCAGCGAGCGACCAAGCAAGAAGTAGCAGAACTCGAGGGTATCTTGGAGGAACAGGTCAAGGAGATTGCCGATGGAGGCACCGGAGTCGACTCGGACACTGCCTTTCACTTCGCCATGGCCTCTGCCACACACAATTCGGCCTTGGTTAAAGTAGTCAGCGCAGTGGAGGACATCCTCCGGCGTTCCCGTAATCAGTCTCTTCAAGAGCCGGGACGCCCTCAGCGCTCATTAGCTTCCCATCGGGAGATTCTGAGCATGATTCACAACGGGGATGCTACCGGGGCGCGCCGAGCGATGGAATACCACCTAACCACAGTGGAACCGGAGAATCTGACAAGCGATCTGCCTTCAGCTATCAACTTTCAGAAACCTGATAGCGCCAATATCTTTGATCTGTCTGCCGCAAATGTGGCACGGGGGAAGACGAAAGTTGCTGACCGCTGAAAGCTGTTAGCTGACAGCAAGTAATCCCAAGTCAACAAATCACACTAATATGGAGGAACAGTCATGAGCACAGTTGCCGTGGAGGTGATTTACCGCGGTATATTCCAAAGAACCCTGGCCCGTAACATCGTACGGTCCATCGTGTTCGCCGCGCGGAAGGAGGGCAAGATTGGTACCGCCTTTGGCCGGTACGGAGACTCTCCGGAGCGCAATGGAATCCCGGCCAAACAGTTCGCCGTGGTGGCCGACGATGCCGAGGAACTGGAAGAAACACTAGCCCGTTACGAACCGACCGAGGTGGACGTAACCATCAACGTAGACGACGCCATGTGCAAAGGCATCGAGTCCTGGGCCTGGTATGGTCTGCAGCCGATCAACCAGCTAACCAAAGCTAATGGGACGTTGATTGTAACCTCCCGCCAGGACGCCGATTCTCTGATCGAGGACATCCACCAGAAGGAAACCGCCTTTGGCCTGTCCATAATCAAGAGCACAGTGAGCTTCTCCGGGCTGTGGGTGTACAAAGACGACCACACCGACGCCCGGATCCTCGGCGCTCTCTGCAACGTCTGTCCTCAGTTGTTCAGCTTTGACTCAATGGCTGAGGCCCTGGCAGAACAGGGGAACAACGATACGAAGATTGCCTCTGCCCGCAGAGCCTATGACGGCGCGACCACCCGGACGGTAGAACCGGGCGAGGGCAGCTCCGAAGTCCCCTTCACCTTCGAACTCCTGGGTTGGCAGACCATGGAGGAAGGTTTGGTGATCCGGGCCCAGGGCAAGGGTGGCGGCTTCCGCGGCGGCAGCGAGGGCTTCCAGCCAGACCGGAACGAATATTTCAAGAAGTTCAGCACCCGCTCCATGCGCCCGGTGATTAACTTCGAGACCTGCATCAAATGCACTCTCTGCTGGCTCCAGTGCCCCGACACCTGTTTCGACGTAACCCCGGACGGGCTCTATGACGCCAACATGGAATCTTGCTGCGGCTGCGGCGTATGCGAAGCAGTCTGCCCGGTTCCCGACTGCGTGACCATGGTCAGCGAGGCCGACTTCAACGACAACAGCAGCCAATATGAAGCGTGGCAGGAGGACAAGCCCGCCTACCAGACATGGATGACCTCCTTGATAGAGAAGCAGAAGTCGGAACCCCGAACCCACGGCTTCCATCACGTCGGTGGCTACACCGAAGAAATCGCCACGTCCGAGGATGCGTAATGACTAGTACAGCGATCGAACTTTTCCAAACAGAAACGGAGGAGCTGATCAGCGGCAGTGAGGCCATCGCTTTAGCCTGCGCTCTGGCAGATGTGGACGTGATTACCGCGTATCCCATCCGACCCTATGACACCGTGATGCAGTACGTCTCCCGGCTCAAGGCTGACGGCAGTTTCGACTGCGACTTTATCGTCGCCGAAAGCGAGCACTCCCAATTCGAGATTGTGAAGCACGCATCCTCAGTTGGAGCTCGGACCTTCACCGGCTCCAGCGGCGTGGGCTGGTTCTACGCCTTCGAAGCCATCACGGTAACCGCCGGTCTCCGGCTGCCCGTGGTAGCCATGGTGGGTAACCGGGCATTGGACGATCCGGGCGCGTTCGGCGTGGAGCACAACGACGCTTTGGCCGTTCGAGACCTGGGCTGGATGCTCTATTGGGTCGCCACGGCGCAAGAGGCTTTGGACATCGCTTTGTTGGCCTGGCGAGTCGCGGAAGACCCCGATGTCTTCCTCCCCATGGCCCTCAGCTGCGACGGGTCCTTCCTAACCCACTCCCAAGCCATCGTCAACGTGCCCACCAGAGCGCAGGCCGACAAATTCCTGCCACCCTACAACCGGGGCAAACTCCAGCTTCACCCGGACAACCCCATCACGATCGCCCCTCAGGTCAACGAGGACTGGCTCATGGAGATGCGCCGACAGTCCGACGAAGCCATGCACCGGGCCGTTGGGGCAATCAGGAAAGCCTACGAAGAGTTCAAAGAAATCTTCGGACGGGGAGACCCCAGTCCCTTCGTTGAAGAGTACATGACGGAAGACGCTGAGATAATCATCGTCGGTATGGGCACCCTGGCGTTGCCCGTCCGTGTTGCCGTTCGGCGGTACCATGAACAGGGCAGGAAGGTCGGTTTCCTGCGAGTCAAATTCTTCCGGCCTTTCCCCACTGAGGAACTTCAAGAGATTCTGACCAAGTGCAAAGCCGTCTGCGTCATCGACCGAGACTACTCCTACGGCGCTCCGTCCTATGGCGGGGTGTTATTCACCGAGCTCCGGTCAGCCCTTTATCCCATGGAGAAGCGTCCCCAGATGCTGAACTTCATCGCCGGATTGGGCGGACGGGAAGTCCATGTCACCGACGTAAATGACATGGTCGACATCACCCAAAAGGCCATCGACACTGGCAAGATCGAGCAAGAAACCACCTGGATAGGAGTGAGGGATTAAAGATATGACTACCGTACAAGACCTTCCCCAGATTCAAGGGGTTAAAAATATTCCATTGGCCGAGGGTTACACCTCCGGCCACCGCACCTGTCAGGGCTGCGAGTCCGCCTTGGTGATGCGGCTGATGATTAAG
>CAUZIZ010000302.1:0-3044 GCA_963579905.1 Acidobacteria bacterium UBA6911
GAGGGTTGACAGAGACAGGCGATGACTTTCTACTAGGCGGGCGATGTCCGGCCCTGACGTGGGTCCCAGCGAGGAGAGTGAAAGATGACAGGAACAGAAGATTTCGTCCCTCAGGGGGTGATCCCCGCTTGCCTGATGCCTTTTGACGCCAGCTTCGAGATTGATCAGACCGCCTACAGGAAGCATCTCCGTGATCTGGCGAGCGTAGACGGGATTGCGGCTATCACCATCAACGGCCATGCCTCAGAAGTTCAGGCGCTGAGCTTCGATGAACAACAGCGATCTCTGGACCTGGCTCGCGACGAGTTGGGAGGCCGCCTACCTATCGTGGTGGGAATCTGGGCCGACTCGAGTCTGGAAGCAAGTCGTCTGGCCCTTATGGCCGAATCGGGAGGGGCGGACGGGCTCCTGATCCTGCCTCCCGGGAGCCTGAACTGGGGAGGACAGCTTCGGCCCGAGATGGCCAGGGAGCACTTCGACCGGATCGCCAACGCCACCAGGCTACCCCTGATCCTGTTCCAATATCCCCTCTCATCGGGATTGGGCTATCCCTTGGATACCCTGATCGATCTCTGCCGGCGAGTACCCACACTGCGAGCCATCAAGGACTGGTGCAACGACCCTGCCCTGCATGAGCGACACATTCGAGAGCTACATGGCCTGACTCGCCCAGTTTCCGTGCTCTCGACCCACAGTGCCTGGCTCCTGGGCTCCTTGGTTCTAGGCTGCGATGGTCTTCTCTCCGGCGCCGGCAGTGTCATCGCGAACCTACACGTGGCCTTGTGGCGGGCCGTCCAGGAAAAAGATCTCGAGAGCGCGCAGGCTATCAACGATGTGATCTATCCCACGGTTCGGGCCTTCTACCGCGAACCCTTTCTGGATATGCACAACCGAATGAAGGAGGCGCTGGTCTTGCTGGGACGGCTAGAGAGCGCGCATGTCCGCCCACCGTTGATGAAACTGTCCAAGGAGGAGATTGAGTCTTTAGCTGCCCTGCTAGAAGAGGCCGAAGTGAACCCAGAGACGGCCTATTTACCGGTCCCAGTAAAGCGTCAGCGGGGAACTCGGATAGCGGTATTAGGCTGAACTTCAAGAATTCTTCGCACCAGGAATTCGTCGCACGTCGGAACGTCGCACGTCTCTATTCTCCGAAGAGCACGGCGAACGGGACCTGTTGGCCGGCAGCATCAACCTACTTCACCAAGACTAGACTCCCCAGACTCTTGTCACGACCTGAGGGTGAACTACCAGTATTACAAAGCTACGTCCGTCAAAGCCGCGAACGACTTGAGCCGCTAGCAACATGAGCCCAAGTTCCGAGGAGAGAGCTGGACAATTCTTCCCCACGCAGTGACTCACGATATCGCCTATCCTCGACCGACGTTTTGTTCTCGAATGGGGCAGCGCAGCGGGGGCAGGACCGACTTGAAACTTGGACGTAGCTCTGGTCTCCAGGCGAAGTATTCTTTTTCCTTCAAGCCCCTGGCTCGAGGGACGGCGGCTTTTGAGACCGCCGCTACGTCCCGACTTCCTATTGGGTATTTCCAGTCTCGTCTGGGGCGATCTCGATCTGGCTGATCGCGATCTTCGCGTCGGGTGTGCCCCCACTCAATTGGAACGTCACCCTCCAGCGGCCGCCACTCAGCGAAGAAACCGAGAAGACGTTGTCACCATCACGAAGTTCGCGCCAGCCCGAGTTAGCCTCTGGGTCTCCATCGCCGTCGCTGTCACTTTCCAGGAGCAGCCTCCCCCTGGCACCGCCAAAAGTGTACTGCTCTAGATCGGCCACATCTGAGTCGCGGTCGGCATAGTAGGTCGCCGCCACAAAAGTGTTGTCGACGCGCCGCTTCATATCACCGTAACCGGTGTCCGTTCCGGGATGCATGGGCCCATGCAGCAGTTCTGGACCCTGCCAGGAGCTGCCGTTATCGTCCGACCAATACACGACGGGCTTGCGGGTATAGCCCCCTCCCATGCTGTGAATGCCAAAACCCCAGAGACGCCCCTCCCCTTTGCTGTAATCCAACAAGTTGTCGTGTTGAAAATAGGGATTGCTTTCCTTGTAGAGCCTGGCTCGCTGCCAGCGACCGTTGGGAACGCCGCCCTTGATCTTGGGTGTGATTTCTTCCAGAGGAGCGAAGGTGGCTCCCATGTCAGTGCTGCTGGTTTGCCAGGTATAGCGATTGCCGGCCCCATCCCGAAGGATCGCTACGATCATCCGATTGCCCACATACTCGATCGCGGGCTCGAATGTGGCTCCGCCCTGAGGGTTCTTCTCGTCCGACAGAGGACCGATCCAGCTGAGAAAGGAATAGGACTTACCATCATCGGTGGAGCGCGCCAGCAAGGTACCCGCCTGACGGACCGAAGGAATGTTGCTGACCTTCGCAGCTTCTGGCTCAACAGAGTCATAGTGAAAGTACTGAAACGCCATGTAGACGTGGGTGGGGTTTTCCGGATCGACGAAGTAATCCTCGGTTCCAATTGCCCGGTCATCATCGGCGCCCACAACACCTCCCACGCTGATCCGATCGATATCCAGATCCCAGGTCTTTCCCAGGTCCTGAGAGCGCAGCTGCTTAGTGCCGGTACTGTAGGAGGTGCGCCAAAACTGGAGGATCAGGTCCCCGTTAGGCATCCGGAACAGGCCTGGCTCGCTGTGGGTGTAGCCGTCGTCATAAGGCATGCCGTCAATGGGCGTGCCATCGAACCAACGATTCAGTCCCCCCCAGGTCCTCCCCTCATCGGAGGAGGTGAGGATGTGAATTGTGTCCCAGTCGTCCCAGGAGATGTGGTCGACTCCAGACCGGACGGCCATGACCCAACGATTCTCATCGAGGATGGCAATCATGCATCGTCCATACCAATCGTGGGGGATCCCTTTGGCGTCCGTGAAAGGTTTCTCCGAGCCATCGACCAGCACCTCGATGGTCTTGGCACCGAACAGGTCCAACCGAGCGGTCGTCGTCACACGAGCCGATTCGATCAGACCCGACCAGTCGTGCCATCCGCTCGTCCAGGTACCCTCGGAGGCACCCTCTAAC
>CAUZIZ010000303.1:0-3042 GCA_963579905.1 Acidobacteria bacterium UBA6911
GCGTTGTTTGTGGGGTCTGAAAGGAGCTCGAAGGCCGACTGGAAGACCCCACAAACAACGCCTTTACAATGATTTATCTATTATTTATAAATATTTACTAGTAATACGCCATATGGCGTAATTATAGGCGTTATTGCGTGTAGCCCAGGGTTGCAATGCGAAGCGAGCTGCCCTGGACTACACGCAATAACACCTTCGGTGTAGACGATGGAGAAGTTTTCCTCTGAATGACCCAACTCAACAGTGCGGAACCATCTGGCTCGCACCGTTAAAGTGGATCGAGGACCCCGATGAAGGTGGGCTTGGGACCGGTAGGTACGGCATCGCCCAGGGGGGATAAACCTCCATCCTCCCCAATCCGGAAGACGATCACGGAATCCGAGTCCTGATTGGCGACCAGTAGGAACTGTTCCCCCGGATCGACGGCAAAGTTGCGGGGCGTCTTTATTCTGCCGCCTGCCTGCTCCCAGCCGATTCTTTGCAGCCTCCCGGTCTGAGGATCAACCGAGAAGATGACGATGCTGTCGTGACCCCGATTCGAACCATAGACGAACTTGCCCGAGGGCGAGACCAGTATGTGAGCGGTGGTGTTCTGCTTTCGATCGAAAGTGGGGGGAAGGGTGTCTAGGGTTTCGGGCTTCGAGAGCGTTCCTCTGTCCGGGTTGTAGAGATAAGAACTGAGTGTGCTTGCGGTCTCGTTGATGACATAGGCGAGCGGGAGCGTGGGGTGGAAAGCCATGTGGCGCGGGCCAGCTCCCTTGGGAGCGGCCGCCGTGGGCGGGTCATTCGGACGCAGCTTTCCGCTGCTGGCGTCGAAAATATACTGGGCGATGTAGTGGGAGTTGGTACAGGGGACGAAGGCGAATCTGCCGCTGGGATCAGAGATGATCATGTGGCTCTTGAGCCCTACCGGGATTCTTCCCTGGGGTGCTCCCAGCATCCCCTCGGGACCAATGGGGAGAACGGAAGCATAGCCACCGTCAGTTGGGTTGTAGTGGACCACGAGCACCCAGCGTCCGCTCTTGTGAACCGAAAGATGGGGGGGAGATCCAGGGCCGATCTCGACTCTGTTGATCAGCTTCAGACTGCTTTTGTTCTGACTGATGGCTAGCGAGACGACCCGGCTGGGGTCCAGCCGATCCAGGGAGAAGAGAAAGCGTTGTCCTGGATCCCAGGCCAGATAGGGGGACCCGCCCGGCGTTCCCGGGCGAATACTTCCCACCCCCTCCTTCTTCAGCGCACCCGTTGTCAGATCCAGCGAAAAGATTTCGATCTCGGTGCTGCCGCCGGCAACGAGGACCCGTCGTTTTGCGGCTGACCAGGCCTCAGCGGAACCCACCAGAAGCCCCGCCATAATTGTCAGGATCAGACCACGGATGATAAGACTCATTTGGATTCTCCCTGTCAGACATCTGGAACTCTATCCTGTTGACCTGCCAGCCTGCCCCGGGGTCGGGACGGGAAAAGGCTCCAGGTCCAGGAGTACTCGGATCTGGGCTTCAAGGACTCTCTCCTCCCCTGGAGAAAAGCCGATATGGCGAAACAGGATCTTTCCGGATCGGTCCAGCAGGAACGTCTCCGGCGCTCCGGTTACACCGTAGGCCTGTTCTAGCCTGTCTGGATCGGCTCCCACCAGAGCGGGTATCTGAAAGTCGTGGTCTTGCCTCCACTCCGAGACCTTGTCATCGAGATCCGGTTGGATATTGATGGTAACTGCCGACAATCCAGTCTCGCCGTAGATTCGAACCAGGTTTTCGAGATGCGGAAACTCCGCCTCACAGGTCGTTCAGCCGGGGAAGAAGAAATTGACCAGGATGGCCTGATTGGAAAAGTCAGCGAGCGATTTCTTCTGACCTTGAGGCGTGGCGAGTTGGAAGGATGCGAAGGTCTTGGCCTGCTGCCCTAGAAGCCTGCGCACTTGCTCCAGCGTCTGCTGCTGAGAAAAGCCCAATTGCTTAGCAACACTGTCGAGCCTTTGCCAGGTCCAGGGCTGGGTGTCCATCGAAAACGACATCAGATAGCTGCCCATTGCCTTGGCGGGGTTTGACATTGACTGATAGACCTGGCCACGCACCAGGTGCAAGAGCGGATCAGTCTGAGGATGAGGCGGGATTCGATCCAGAATTTCGAGAGCTTCGTCTCCCTCACCGGAGCGGGAAAGCAGTGTCGCCAAAGCGAAATAGAGGGCAGGGAACTTACGCGTCCTGGTGGGATCCTCCGGGGAACGGCTTTCGTATTCGCCGATCAGCGACTCAAGGTGAGCGCGCCTGTCCTTTTCGGTCATGATCTCCCAAGTACCAGGCGCGAGATCGAACAGCTCGGCAGCCGTACCCTCAGGACCCGCCGAAGATTGCTGGCTGGGACTGCTCCTGGGCATTGTCGCTGGAGTGTTTACCCGTGAAGGCTCCTCGGCGTAGCGGCTGCAGCCGGCCAGAAACAGGCAGGCAAGGATGCACGAGTTTAGCGAAAAGAAGAGCTTTCTCACGACTGTCGTATCATACACCCTAGCGGTCCCCTAAGGGACGGTCGGAAGGGGGGTGCGTCGAAAATGTAAGCGGAAGTAGCCTTCTCTCTTTTTTACGGTAAGACACTACTGTCCGGTTTAAAGTCGAATGATATCGATCAGTTAGCGATGTGGCCTCCCTGATTTTGCGAGATCCAATGTCTAAGTAATTGAAAAAAAGACTTTTACAAACGGAGTCAGGCCGACTATTGGCGAGGTTCTGGCGTGGTTGGGGACACCGATCCGGTCCCGAAGAGGTGAATCCTGAAGGGATTTCGTCCTCCATCCCAGGGTTTCCGAACCCTGGGTAAATGGTTCTGACCCTGGATTTCAACCCTGAAAGGGTTGTGGGAACATGGGTATGTTCCGGGCACATAGGTAACAGTTTCTCCCAGGTACATAGGTTACAAGAGGAGTCATGTCATAGAAAGAGACGGATGTAATGAGCGAAGGAGTGAAACTGATGACCGAACATCTGGAGGGGGACGATGGAATTACGGAGTTATCGCAGGCCTATGAGGTGAGTCGGAAGACGGTGT
>CAUZIZ010000304.1:0-3036 GCA_963579905.1 Acidobacteria bacterium UBA6911
TAGCTCCTCATAAGCGATCGGCGGGCAGTACCGCAACAGCCGAGCCGAGTTCTGAGTGGCTTGGTGCATAAACTTAGAATGCGGGCCTCCAAAATGACTCCTAGGAGCCGGGAAACGGTCCTGTTTTCCAAATTGCGCTTATTTTTGGGCCTAGCGAGGTTCCACGGAAAAGCGGAACTCCACCCGACGGTTCTTTTCTCGTTTTTTGAGGCCGTCGTTGGCAGCTAGTGGACGAGTATCGGCGTACCCGCCGGCGACCAGCCTGTCCGCGGGGACTCCGCATTCCTCAATCAAGAAGCGGATAACAGCAGTCGCACGCGCTGAGGACAGCTCCCAGTTGGAGGCGTAGATAGGCGTTCTAATGGGGATGTCATCGGTGTGTCCGTCTACCCTGAGCGTCATTGAGAGCTTGCTCCTTACGAGCTCCGCAATTTTCCTCAAATGGGCGTACATTTCAGGCTTCAACTCAGCTTCTCCTGATTCATACAGAACTTTTCCTGGTACGCTGAGGAGCACGACCTTTCCCTTGTTTGATTCGGTATGAGGAAAGGAATTGGGTGTCAGGGACTGGAGCTCTTCCAGAAGCGTTTGCTGAGCGCTCTGGTCTACCAGGACAGGAGTTCCCTGGCCAGGGACAGTCGTCAGTTTTGAGTCCCTGGTCGTTCCAAAGGCATTCTTTATCGAGCTTTATCGAGCCGATGAAAAGCGGGTACTTGGTAGCATCCACCTGAGAGAAGGAGAGTAACAGGGCGAAGAAGCAGAGCAGCAGCGTCATCATATCGGCGAACGTCACCATCCAGGCGGGAGCATCGGCTTCCTCTTCTTGCGGTGGGGGTTTGAGACGATCCGTGGGCATAAGGCTCCTTCAGGCCAGATCGATGCAATCCTTCTTGCAGCGACCCTAGACTAAGGTTTCGGTAAAAATGCGTGAGCCCTTTAGGGCTGCGGCAAAGAGTCGGGATGTTGCACCAGGATCGTGCCCTCCTCGACCCGAAGGGGAAAGGTGAGTACTTGGGCTCGAGAGTCCACCAGGCAGCGGCCAGTTCTTATGTCGAACTCCCATAGGTGCCAGGGGCAGCGGATCACCTCGCCATGGCTTTCGTAGACCAAGGTTTGTTCCAGGGTGCTAGGGGGCCCGGCGGCAACCATGCGGCCGCCGATTCTTCCTGTGCAGAGCGGAGCTCCCTTATGAGGACAAATATTCCGAAGAGCATAGAATCCTCCCCGGATGTTGAAGATGCCAATGCCGGCCCTGCCTCGAAAAGGAACGACGATTTTCCGATGTCCCGGAGGAATCTCGTTGGTTTTGGCAACCTTGACCCACTTGACTCGGCGCACACTTTCCTCCCTAAGAAGTCGTCCTGGGAGAGCTCACGAATCGTTCCCCAGACCAAACAACTCCCGTGCGTTGTCGACGAAGATCCTTTGATGGAGTTCTGGGGACAGTGTGGGTAGTGTTGTGACAGGGTCGTCCCAGTCGAAATGGGGCCAGTCGGAACAATAGAGGAGAGTCTCTTCGGCGTGCATCTCCTCGAGCAAACCCATTAAATCAACGCGCCGCTCCGGCTCGGCGAAGGGCTGAGACCCCACTCGGATGTGCTGTCGAAAATACTCACTCGGCAGCTTCTTGACCCAAGGAGTCTGCTCACGCAGGGACTTCCAATCGGCGTCCATCTTCCAGAGGAATCCCGGAACCCAGTATTGGTCCACCTCCAGCACAGCGAACTTGAGCTCGGGGAATCTTTCAAAGACGCCCTCACAGATGAGGGATGTGCAGTGAGCCATTGCCATCGAAGCCCGGGCCGCCCGGTTTTCCATGTAATAGGTAGGAAATCCCACGCCGGTAGGCGCTCCTACCATTCCGGTGCCCTCAGCCCCGGGGTGAATGCAGACGACCAGGCCGTGCTCCTGACAGGCTTGCCAGATTGGATGATAAAACCGGTTCCCGTAAGGAATCTGGGCACCCGTAGGCAGCACGATTGCTACCACATCGGTGTGCTCTCCCAGACGGTTGACTTCTCTAACGGCCAGATCTGGGTCTGAACACGACGTTGCGAGCGCTAGTTTCAGCCTCTTATCAAGGCTGGTCCAGTTTTCCCGAGACCAATCGTTGGCAGCGCTGCAAAGGGCACTGGAGAAATCCGGGTCTGGAATGACCGATGCCGTATAAAGAGTTTCCCCTGTCAACAGGGCGAACTCAATATTCCATACATCGAGATGATAATCTCGCAGTCTTTGGTAGGCCCAGTTCTGATTGCCCCCGTGATGGTCTTCCTGGTTGAATTTCTCCGCGAGATCAGTCCGTGCCGCTCTCCCTGCCACGTTCAGGTAGCCTGAGTTGAGCAGGGGGAACCCGTAATCTGCAACGCGCTCCTGGTACGCCCGGGGGAGATAGGGAATCAAGTCTTCGCGGTTGTGGGGTACCTGATGCACATCGCAGTCGATAAGACTAATGGACTGCTTGGGTTTGGCTGTCCATCCCGGTGCGGCGATGGGTTTTGCCCCAGGAAGGTTCATGGTGGTTTCTCAAGTTGCCCCAGCGTTATCCAACTCGCGATCCAAGACTACACCCGCTGTGCCCTGGGCTTCAAGACTGGAGTCCCGACTGTGGCTGAACTGTGATTTTAGGGCGATTGGAGAAATCACGACTCGACTTTTCGGAATCAGAGGAATCTCAGAGAAATGTGTCAGAGAAATGTGTCAGTGATCCTACGGTTGATCAGGGCTGTGAACGAGAAGAGCGTACGACGATAGAACGTCTCTTGCGGCAGACCACGGCGAGTTATCTCATGTGCGTAGCTTCAGTCCTACCAATGCGTTATGATGAATCAGGGATCGATGGGGAGCTGGGACAGGGCACTGGGGAGGATGGTCCAGGTGGCACGCTACCCCGACGGATTTGAGGTCGATGGCACACCTGAATAGCTCGCTCGCTTTCTTAATGCGTCCTGTCCTTGTTCTTCTGGTTTATGTGAATGTCTCCATTGCCCTCCTGGCGATGAAAACAATCCTGGAAAGGGATTTCCAAGATTGGAC
>CAUZIZ010000305.1:0-2931 GCA_963579905.1 Acidobacteria bacterium UBA6911
ATCACTTCCGTCCTTCCAGCGGACCACCTGCTCGATGCGGTCCCCGTAGATCTCGGGACAGTCCTCGAGCGTGCGCCCCCCGACGGGCCTGGAGAGCTCGTCCTGCACCTCCACCCGGATGGAGCCCGCCGCCGAGGTGGAGTAGTTCAGAGCCAGCTCTCTCCCGGCAAACGTGAAGGGACGGGTCAGAAAGCTCCCGCCTCCGTAGTCGGCGTGGATGGAGGCGAAGCCGTCCAGTCTCATCACATGCCGACGAAGTCTGCAGGTGGGCAGCTCGTAGTGCTCCCCCAGATAGAGGGACATCTCCTCGGGCCCCGTCTGCAGAATCCCCCAGGCCGTCATGTTGTTCCGGTGGCCCCAGTTCCCTTGATCCAGGCCAGCCCGAACGAAGGCCTCGCGGAAACTGCGCTGGAAGGTGATGCCGTCCCGGCTGGTGATGAGGACCGCGTCCGAGACGCCTCCGAAGAGGGCGATCCGGTAGTACTCCTCCAGGGACTGCCCCCTCTGCTTGGCCCGGCGCTTGTTTCGCTCCAGGTCCTCCTCGTTCCCCGGCTTGTGCAGGTCCTTCCAAAATTGGTGAAAGAGCGGCTCCTCACTCTCGCGGACGACGCGCATCGGCAGGAAGCGCTTGGGGAAACCCACATAGAGATGGGGAGCCCGGAAGTAGGGAGTGATGGCGTTAGTGTAGAAGTGCTCCAGAGGAGCGTCCTGGTAATCCAGCCACTTTCCCTCGGTCCAGTTGAGGAAGTCGGTGGAGGTGGCGGTCTTGATTCCCCGTACACCCACCCACTTATAAGTCATTCCTTCTGGTCGGACGAAGTCCCGGTAGAAGGCCACGTACTGGCTCCGCAAGGGGTCCCAGAAACCCAGGTTATGGGAGTCGAAGGCACCGTCGCTGATAACTGGCTCCTCCTGCAGCTTCTTCCAGTGGATGCCGTCGGCCGAGACCAGGGCCAGGAGGGGCCCGCCGGCCAGCGCTTTGTACCGGTGCTCGGGGAGCACCGCCGGATTGGAGTCCTTGAAGGGGGCAAAGTTGTGGGACCCTCGTTCGGTCCAGATGATGTTGTTCTCCTTGGACCCCTTCCAGGTGTGGATACCCAGGGTGGGACGTCGCCAGCGGATGCCGTCGCTGGACTCGGCCAGGCACGTAACCTGGCCGGACTCGTCCAGGCCCACTCCCCGGTAGTACATCCGGAACTTGTCGCCGTCCTGGAAGACGGTCACGTAGGCCGAGTACTCCCCTTCCCAGGGCCGGTTGAAGTCCATCACGACCTCGGCCGGTCGCGGCCGATGCAGCACCAGCCTCAGGTTGTCCATCCGAGCCATGAGCCAGTCGTCCACGAAAGGCTCCACTCGGGTGCCGATGTGGCGAACGCCCTCGTGCTGGGACGCAGGCACCAGGACGAACAGCGCCAGGGATAAGGCGGTCCAGACAGCGATGTCTCGGCATGGTCTTCTCATGATTCCTCCCGGGATTCTTCCGGCTTCCAATTTAAGCACTCCCAGCCGGCAAAGGTCATGGTCTTTTTGGAGGTCGGGGCATTTCTCCTAGTACATTTGGAAACCATACAAACAGAATTTAGACGGCAGGAAATGTGAACGTGGACGATTGACTCAGGAACGCATACCGCGATCTAGAGCGACGGATGAACGCCCTCGCCGAGTCCGACGGGCTTCTGAAAGGGGTTCACTGGGCCGATATCTTACTAACAGTTTTCGCAAGCTCCCATCTTCCTCTTGGTTCCCCAGGATCTTCTCGATCCCGACCAAACTCGATCTTCCCTTCAAGGCCGTGAGGAATTCGACGTTTTGATGGCCGAGCGGAGCTCCACGATCAGCTTTCTTCTAACACTTTCTAACAAGACGAGCCAAAATGAACGAACTGAGAGAAAATGAGATAAAGAGCTAGGATCGGACTAAGTTCCGCTTTTGAAAGCTGATAAGTACTGAGATGAATTGAGCTAAAATGAGATGGAAACCCCTGCTATTGGTCACAAGCATCAAGTTCCAAACGATCGCCCACCATCAGCCCTCGGCGATCCGACAGAGCCGCGAACGACTTGACCCGTTAGCAACATGAGACCAAGTTCCGAGGAGGGAGCTGGACAACTCTTCCCCACGCAGTGACGCACGATATCGCCTACCCTCGACCGAAGTTTCTTTCCCGAATGGGTCCAGAGCTTCCTGGGGGCGGAACTGATCTGAAATTCGAGGAAATTCGATGAAAACTGAATCCATCCAGCATGTTTCCGTCCTGGGACTCGGCACCATGGGCCATGCAATCGCGCAGTGTTTCGCCGCTGGCGGTTGCCAAGTTCAGTGCTATGACGAGTCACCCGCTGCTCGAAACAGTCTTATCGAGAGAGTCCGCTCCAATCTAGAGCAAATGCTCCAGGCCGGGATCTACGAGAAACGAGCGCTGGGAAAAATCGAGAGTCGGATCTTGCTTTGTGAAAGCGAGGCAGAGGCGCTCGAGGGTACCCAGTTTGTTACCGAGGCCGTGATCGAAGATCTTGACGTCAAGCAGGAGCTCTTTTCCAGGATTGAGGCCCACGTAGCCGACGAATGCATCCTTGCGAGCAACACCTCGAGCTTCCCCATGAACGAAATTTCCGATCTGTGGTCTCAGTTTCCCAGGTTCGTCCCAGGATGATCCCGGGTTTGTCCCGGCTTAGGTAGCAGATTCTAAAGGCTCATCCCGGAAATCCCGGGTTCTCTGCCCTACCTATCGCGTGAGGAACGGGTAATAGATATAGAAGGAGTAATGCTCCAAACCCGGGATACCCGGGATACCCGGGATGGCCTTTCGTTTTCAACAAGTTAAGTCGGGGTGTCCCCGGGATTGGGCCGGGATCGCCCTGGGATCAGATGAGGGTGCAACCCTTACCCTGCGAGGCGAGGGCTCTAGCGTGACCTTCTGTCGGTTCTGTC
>CAUZIZ010000306.1:0-2882 GCA_963579905.1 Acidobacteria bacterium UBA6911
TCGCTCAACGGATAAAAGGTACGCCGGGGATAACAGGCTTATCGCCCCCGAGAGTTCACATCGACGGGGCGGTTTGGCACCTCGATGTCGGCTTATCACATCCTGGGGCTGGAGAAGGTCCCAAGGGTCGGGCTGTTCGCCCGTTAAAGTGGTACATGAGCTGGGTTTAGAACGTCGTGAGACAGTTCGGTCTGTATCCGTCGTGGGCGTTGGAGTGTTGAGGAGAGCTGTCCCTAGTACGAGAGGACCGGGATGGACTGACCCCTCGTGTACCGGTTGTTCCGCCAGGAGCATCGCCGGGTAGCGACGTCGGGCAAGGATAACCGCTGAAAGCATCTAAGTGGGAAGCCCCCTCCAAGATGAGCACTCCCAGAACGCAAGTTCTCAGAAGGGCCGTGCGAGATTAGCACGTTGATAGGCGGCAGGTGGAAGCGTGGTAACACGTGTAGCCGAGCCGTACTAATTGCCCGAGAGGCTTGACCAGTTCCTTCCTCCCTTCAGGAGATCTGAACTAAGATCCTCACCCCAAACCAACACACACTTGGACAAGAATCCAGAGGTCTTTATGGATTCTCTCTCTACCCTGATGCTTGTTTGTCCGCGCCGTTTCCGCGATCACGCCACACACCTGTGCTGAGGTTGTGTAGCGTGGATGCAGGGAGTCCGACGACGCCCGACACCTGGGGCACCCGCACCGAAGGTGCGGGTTGCGCCGCGATACACGGCCGGACCTATATTTGCTGGTGGTTATTGCGCAGGGGATACACCCGTGCCCATCTCGAACACGGCCGTTAAGCCCTGCCGCGCGGATGGTACTGCCGAGGGGACTCGGTGGGAGAGTACGTCGCCGCCAGCTTACATGTTAGCCCGCACTTCCGTTTTGGGAGTGCGGGCTTGTGTGTGCACAGGTCTGTTTCGTAGGCGCCGCCGTACTCTCCCTGCGCTGGGCCGGCATTCTGCCGCACAAGCCTCTTGCTGGCCTTCAGATACGACTGCGTTTATGCTGTTGGTGGGCGCTTCATCCGCGGGAGCGCGTCGTCCGTCCATGGCGGACGACACACGGTGTCCCCGATTTGGGTCATCTAGGCGGCTGTGGAACCCACAAAACGGGCGGTATTCCAGGGTGTGGTCGTCGGCATACATCTTGCCAAGATCTGCCCCAGGTGAGTCCGGGGCGGATTACCCAAGAGAACATCGCCGCTCGGGGCGAGGACCTTTCCGTGCACGACATCATCCGTCTCGAGCGACCGGCGTGGCTGAACGGAGGTGACCCGTTGGTGACACTCTTCATCGATGGGGAATCCTGGACTGAGTCCGTACAGCTCCTTCGCGACCGGCCCGTTACCGACGTCCACGAGATTCGTCGAATCGGGGCCGAGGCCGAGGGGATATACGCGGGACAGGGTGTGGTCATGAGCTGATTTCCAGGTAGTCGTGTTGAGAGAAAACACATAAGACTACGATACATAAGCGTAGCAGCGACAGGTTATTAGGCGGTGTATCGGCATGCTTCGGGTGGGCAGGGAGCCAGCCCACGCTGCTGTTCCCTCGGACCCCCACCTGTGTCATCTTTCCTCGATGAGTGAAGAGTCGACCCCCGAGGGGACAGGCCCCCAGCGGCGTACCGGCTATATCGCGTTGATCGGACGGCCCAACGCCGGCAAGTCCACGCTGATGAATCAGCTGATCGGCCAGAAGCTGAGCATCGTGACGGCCAAGGCTCAGACTACCTGGCAACGGGTGACGGGCATCCGCACGGCCGAAAACGTGCAGGCGGTGTTTCTGGATACGCCCGGCTTACTCGTGGCCAAGGACCTTCTCCAGAGAGGCATGCTCGAAGAGGCTCTCGAGGCCATTCGGGAGGCGGACGTCATTGTGCTGTTAGTGGACGCGACAGACCCGCTCCATGAAAAGGAAAAGACCGCGATCGTCGAAGCGCTTGATACGTCTTCCGTGCGCAAGTTCGTGGTGATCAACAAAATCGACGCCGCGGCCCCGGACAACATCGCAGCCGCAGCTCACTGGGCCGAGTCGGAGCTCGGCGCAGAAGCGAGGGGGATCTCGGCTTTACGGGACAGAGGAGTTGAGGAGTTGTGGTCGGAGTTGGCAGGGGCGCTCCCAGAAGGCCAGTTCTTGTATCCGGAGGACGACGTCGCCTCCGCTCCGGTTCGCTTCTTTGTCGCAGAATTCATTCGCGAGACGGTCTTCGAGCAGTTCAGAGAAGAGATCCCATACTCCATATTCGCCGTGGTGGAGGAGTTCCGCGAGGATCAGGATCCGGTGTACATTCAAGCCAACCTCTTCACTGAGCGGAACTCGCAAAAGCGCATCCTGGTTGGAGACAAGGGAAAAGCCATCCGTGAGTTGGGCCGGGCCTCCCGCAAAAAGATCCAGGAGTTCATTGAACGTCCCGTCTATCTCGACCTTTGGATCAAGGTACTTCCGAATTGGCGCAGAAAGCGTCAACACTTGGGCCAGCTCGGGCTCCGTGTTCCGCTGGAGGACGGTGATGCGTAGGCGACCGAGTCGGGCGGGGGTCTTCCTGCTCGCCTTCTCGCTTCCTATTGGACTCCATGCCCAGGATCCCGAGGTAGGGTCCAGCGAGGGGGCCCTCTTCTTGCTGCTCCCGGTCGGCGCCCAAGGCGTGTCCCTGGGCAGGGCCATGACCGCGGTCCCCAGTCCCGAGTCGGCCTTCTGGAATCCAGCTGGGCTGGCCAGCATGGAAGAGAGCCAGCTCTTGATCATGAGAGGCGATCATCTGGTCGGTGAAGGAACCGCCATCTCCGCCTTGATGGTCAGGCAGCCGGTGGGTGTGCTCGGGGTTTCGTATGAGATTCTCGACGAAGGCGAGCAAGACCTCACCGACCCCACAGGCAACGTGC
>CAUZIZ010000307.1:0-2836 GCA_963579905.1 Acidobacteria bacterium UBA6911
CCTTGCCCGCTCCACTTCACGACCTGCTGCAACAGCCCCACAGCCCGCCGTAACTGACGGCGTGAATCTTCTCCGAGACTTCGTAGCTGATCCCGTCGGACGAAAGGACCGTTTTCCGAGCTTGACCATTCCAGCTGGGCCTCAACCGAGTGGCCACCTCTGCTTCCCGTTTTCGGAGGATTGCGCTATGCTTTTTCTTCACCCGAAATGCCTCCTTTCGGGCCTCTCTGAAGATTCTTTGTCGAACTCCAGAATACCCGTTAGGTTGGGCATTTCAGGCACGTGCTTGAATCCACTTCCATCTACTTGTTTTGGGGCTAGCTACACCCTGGACATCCAGCTGGCCGCGAGCAGCGACGGCACACACTTCAGACGCTGGCGAGAGCCCTTTGTCCGGCTGGGCCGTCGTGGGCAATTCGATTCAGGGATGCTGTATATGGGGAGGGGTCTGGGTGGCCCGAGGTGATGAGCTCTGGATGTACTATAGCGGCTACGACCGACTGCACGACCAATCTAAAGTGGAGACCTATAGTTCTTCGATTGGACGACTCCGGATCCGACGCGACGGTTTCGTCTCACGAGATGCACCGGCTGAAGGTGCAACCTTGACAACACACCCGTTCGAGCTGGCCGGTAACCGCTTGGAAGTGAACTTGGATTCCAGCTCCCGCAGCTGGCTGAAGGTGGAGATCCTGGATCAGGGTGGGCAACCGATTCCCGGTTTCGGAGAAGAGGATGCTGATCGTCTCGATTCAAACGATGTTCACCGTTTGGTGTCCTGGCAGAGAAAAGAGGATCTATCCGCTCTTGTCGGCAAGTCAATCCGACTGCGATTCAGAGGTCAGTCGGTCAAACTCTATGCCTTTCAGTTCCTGGCTCTCGAATGAAGGCAAGCCAGCCCCCGGCGATACTCCTGCTGCTAATCCTGGCCCTCGCGACGACCTCCGCCCAATCTGCAGATCCCATTAATCTGGGCTCCCGCCTCGAACCCCTGGTAGATCGATTCGTGATCCGGACCTTGAAGGGGAAGGCCCGTCTTCAGCTTCACAAACCCCAACCTCGCGAGGTCGTCCTGGTCCACGACGTTCCCTGGGAGGGAAATCTCACCGCCCACCACACCCTGTTTCGGGACGGAGACATCTATCGGGTGTACTACGGTGGACGCCATTACGAGCCCGGAAAGCAGGTCAGGCACGTCCTGATAAGCTATGCCGAGAGTAAGGACGGGCTCCGCTGGACGCGACCCAAGCTCGGGCTCTACGAATACGAAGGGTCCAAGAAAAACAACATCGTATGGATGGACGATCCCTGGGCCAAGGGGGAGCAGAGGAACCCCATGGCCATCTTCAAGGACAGCAACCCGCGCTGCGCTCCCGACGCCCGCTATAAGTCCGTCGCCCGAGGTGACGACGCTGTTTACGCACTGAAATCACCCGACGGGATCCACTGGTCCCTGCTTTCTCCCAAGCGCGTGATCCCCAAAGGGGAGATGGGCCTGGACTCCCAGAACCTGGCCTTCTGGGACACTCTCCAAGGCCGCTACATCTGTTACCTTAGAAGCACCCACACCTACCCCAGCGGAGAGCGGGTTCGAGACGTGAAGACCGCGGTTTCCAACGACTTCGTGCACTGAAGCAAGGCCCAACTCCTCGAGTACCCGGGTGCACCCGTCGAGCATCTCTATACCAACCAGATCCGGCCCTATGCCCGGGCTCCCCACATCTATCTCGGTTTCCCCAAGCGCTTCGTCCCCAGCAGAAACGCCGATCGCAAGCTGACGGGGGTTTCCGATGGAGTCTTCATGAGCAGCCGCGACGGCCTCCACTTCAACCGTTGGGGCGAGGCTATCATCCGGCCTGGCCTGCAAAAGGACCGCTGGGTCACCCGCAATAACATGGCGGGTTGGGGAATCCTGAGCCTTCCCTCCTCGGTTCCGGGAGAGCCTGAGGAACTGTCCCTCTATGTCACCGAGGGCTACTACGCTGGTCGGGGAAGCCGGCTCCGACGCTACACCTACCGCCAGGACGGATTCGTGTCACTACGGGCGCCTCTTGTTGGGGGCGAAATGATCACCCGCTCAATCCGCTTCAGCGGTTCCCGCCTGGCTATCAATTTCTCCACTTCAGCAGCCGGAAGTATCCACGTCGAGATCCAGGACCAGGAGGGTCGTCCCATTAAGGGCTACTCACTGGACGAGTGTCCTGAAATCTACGGAGATCCGATCCGGTAGGTGCTCTCCTGGAAGAAGGGCGAAGACATGAGTGCGCTCGAGGGGAGGGTGGTCCGTCTAAGGTTCGTCCTCAAGGATGGAGACTTGTTTTCGCTACAATTCCTGTTGAGGAGTGAGCAGTAGTGCAGTGGTGCAGTGGTACTTCAGCCGACAGTGCCCGCGAGCGACGTGACTTATCTGCGATATGCGTCCAAGCACCAAGGAGCGACAGGCCAGCAGCACAACCTCCGTGGCCAGGGCCTTGTAGCGCTGCTCGGCTGGGGTTGCCGGGTTGGTGTCGAGAAACACCATGAAGTTATGGGTTCCGAAGCCGTCCCAGATGATGTTGTTGTCCTTCGATCCTTGAAACTTGACGATGCCCAGAGAAGGCTTAGACCAGGTCCGTCCGTCGCGGCTCTCGGCGTAGCAGGTTACCTCCTTGTGCTCCGGAACAACGGTCTCTCCTGGGGTAACCAACGATGGAGCTATCGCCGAGACAAGCTGTGGCCTCGGTAGTACATCCGATACAGCCCCTCCCCGTGGACCACCGATACATAGAAACAGGTGGTACCCTCCCAGGGCTTGTAGAAGTCCAGGACCCGGCCCGCCGAGGAGGGGGTGTGGAGC
>CAUZIZ010000308.1:0-2809 GCA_963579905.1 Acidobacteria bacterium UBA6911
ATCATGAAGAATCGCCAGATGACAGAGCCGTGACCGTCAGGGAGCGGGCCCTGATCAGGGGCCGAACCTGGCAGCTCCGCCTTGGAAGTTTCCTCCTGAATGATCCAGCGCGGCTGGGGGCTGCACTAAGCTGAAACTTCATTTGGTTCCAGGTTCTGGATTCCCAACCGTGGCACGGCCTTCCAGACCTGGGGGTGGGACTAAGCTGAAACTTCAACCACGAGGAAGTGAAGCAGCCTTCGCCAGATGACAGAGCCGTGACTGTCAGGGAGCGGGCCCGACAGGAACCATACCCCCCGGCGCTTCGTTGAAGCACAGGACCCCACTCCCTCACGGTCATGGCTCTGTCAGGGTTGTTAGCAAAGATCATGGCAGCGGCAATCCAAGTTTCTTCCTGGATGATCCAGCGCAGCTGGAGGCCGCACTAAAGCATGAAGAAGATCATCCTGGGCGTTAGCGGCTGCATTGCGGCCTACAAATCAGCGGTCATCTTAAGGCTCCTGCAAGCCCAGGACTTCGAGATTTTCCCCGTGATGACCCAGAGCGCACAGAAGTTTCTGACTCCTTTGACTCTGGAG
The DNA here is from genome assembly GCA_963579905.1 of Acidobacteria bacterium UBA6911. Taxonomy (GTDB): domain Bacteria; phylum Acidobacteriota; class UBA6911; order RPQK01; family JAJDTT01; genus CAUZIZ01. The sequence continues at coordinate 579 of CAUZIZ010000308.1, forward strand.
AAGCTCTCAGGCCACCCTGTGATTGCAGGACTCTTCCAGGAGAGATCGCCTGCGATTGAGCATATCGAGGTGGCGCGCAGAAGCGATCTTCTTCTGGTCGCCCCCGCGACGGCCAATATCCTGGCAAAGTTTGCCCACGGAATTGCCGACGATTTCTTGAGTACCCTCTATCTTTCTACGGTTACCCCCACCGTGGTTGCTCCGGCGATGAACGTTGAGATGTGGCGTCATCCCGCAACTCAGCACAACCTGGAGCTACTGCGAGATCGAGATGTCCTGGTGGTGGAGCCTGGATCCGGTTATCTGGCCTGTGGAGAGGTCGGAGAGGGCCGTCTGGCGGAGCCCGAGGAAGTCGTCCAGGCAGTGGTAGATGTGCTGAAAAGGCCGCGCACGTTGAGGGGCATGAGAGTTCTGGTTAGCGCCGGACCGACCATTGAGGACATCGATCCGGTCCGTTATATTTCGAATCGTTCCTCCGGCAAGATGGGCTACACGATAGCGCGCGAGGCTCAGGATCGGGGTGCGCAGGTACGGCTCGTCTCCGGCCCCACTCATCTGGAGCCCGCGGAAGGCTTGGAAGTGGTTCGTGTTCGTTCCAGTAAGGAAATGACAGCTGCGGTCCTGGAAAGTTTCGAGAGTTCAGACATCGTGGTCATGGCAGCGGCAGTGAGCGATTTTTCCCCGGAATACACCTTCGAAGAGAAGATTAAAAAAGCTGAGTCTAAAGAGGAAACCCTGAGGCTCCGTCGGACCACCGATGTTCTGGAGGAATTGGGGCGCAGGAAGAGGAAGGGGCAGTACCTGGTAGGGTTTTCCGCGGAATCTGAAAAGATTCGAGAACATGCCCGGATCAAGATTGGCCAAAAGAGGTTGGATCTGATCGTGGCGAACGACATATCGCACGACGACAGGGGTTTTCAGTCAGATCGTAACCAGGTCGTCTTCATCGACTCGGCAGGCAACGAAGAGGAGTTTCCCGTACAGTCCAAGGATGAGGTCGCGCGCAATCTATGGGAAAAAATCGAGGGCGAGCTGTCCATCCGGCCAGTCGCCGTGGCCTAGAATTCCCCGAACTTCAGCCCGAATCGATCACGGCCCAATGAGCCAATGAACCTGCAACCCTCTTACGAGATGAATACTTTTGCCTAAGGCGGGATTGATCGCTCTCATCGGGCGTCCCAATTCAGGGAAGTCCACTCTGCTCAATAGACTTATCGGACAGACTGTGTCCATCGTCAGCGACAAGCCCCAGACCACTCGGCATCGCATTCTGGGTATACGCACGACCCCCGATTGCCAAATGGTGTTTGTTGATACACCTGGAGTTCACCGGCCCGGATTCCGTTTGAACGAACGCATGATGGAGATTGTCTACGAGGCCCTCAGGGAGGTGAACCTGGTCCTCCACATGGTGGATATGAGCGAACGTTTCGGCAAGGGTGAGAAATACGTCGGTGATATGGTCCAGCAGTCCCAGAAGCCGACGATACTCCTATTGAACAAAGTGGATCTGATCAACAAGGGAAAGCTTCTGCCCATCCTCGAGTTCTACCAGCAAGAGCACGATTACCGAGAGATGATTCCCATCTCAGCAACCAAGGGTGACAATCACGAGGTGCTGCTGGAGAAGATCGCCGAGAATTTGCCGGAAGGGGACTTCCTGTACCCTGCTGACTACGTCACCGATCAGCAGGAACAGTCGATGGTGGGAGAGAGGATCCGAGAGAAGGTGCTCCACAACACGCGGCAGGAGTTGCCCTACGCGAGCGCCGTGCTCCTCGAAGAGTTTGATGAGGAGGAGCGAAAGGATGGATTCGTCCGGATTACGGCTTCAATCATCGTGGAGAAGCCCGGACAAAAGAGGATTGTGATCGGGCGAGGAGGCCAGATGATCAAGACGATTGGGACGCGATCTCGCAAGGACATCGAGAAGCTGCTGGGAGTGCGACAGGTCTACCTCGAGCTCCATGTCCGGGTGGTGCCCAACTGGAGAAATCAGGAGAACCTGCTGAATCGGTTGGGATGATTTCCGAGATACATAAGGGACAAGTTACAAGACACAAGATACAAACAAATTCCAAAAGTTAGTGTCCCCATCGGGGAGGGTGAAACCCCTCGCCTTCAGGCGAAGAGAAGGTCCCCGAAGTCCTGCAGGGACGGTAGGGTCAACTTCGCGTGAAGTTGAAAGTGGTAGAGTCGGTCTCTGACGTGGCTTCGGTCTCCAGGCCGAA
>CAUZIZ010000309.1:0-2786 GCA_963579905.1 Acidobacteria bacterium UBA6911
GGTCGCGCATCGCCCCACCAACGGCGGCCTGGAGACCACCGCCATGACGAAGGTCAGCAGAGATGAGTCGAATTCGATTGGACATCCGATCGAACCCCTCGGCTTGGAGCCGAGGGTAGGCCTTAGTTACGCCATCGCCCCCTAAGGAACGGCTTGGCGGAGGAGTCATGACCAACTCAAAGAGTGCAAACCCGGACCATCCCATCCACGACCTTCTGGCAGAGCGCTGGAGTCCATATGCTTTCGATCCACGTCCGGTTTCAGCTGAAGACCTGGCTTCGTTATTCGAAGCGGCCCGATGGGCGGCGTCCTCCTTCAACGAGCAGCCTTGGCGCTACCTGGTAGCGACCCAGGACAATCCGAAAGCATTCGATCGGGTTCTGTCGTGCCTGGTTGAGGGAAACCAGGCGTGGGAAAAGTTGGCGTCGGTACTGGTACTGTCCGCCGTCAGTCTCCGTTTCGATCGCAATGGGAAACCCAATCGCGCAGCGCACCACGACCTTGGGTTTGCTTCAGCCAACCTGGTCATCGAGGCGACCAGCCGCGGCCTGCATGTGCACCAGATGATCGGAATTCTGCCGGAGCGTGCTCACCAGCTCTTTGCGGTGCCGGAGAGCTTCGAGGTCTTCACCGGAATGGCTATCGGCTACCGCAGCACCGATTCGAGTGCGGCTGAGGCGCTGCGACAGCGGACGAAACGCCACGAAGCAGACGGTCGTTGGGGCAGTTTGTCTTCTCGGATGAATGGGGACGCTCTCTTTTGTAAGTCGGATCAGATGGCCGACGAGTTTTCCAAGTTCCAGATCAGTCCCGCTCCCGCTACGCTGCCCCATTCGAGAAAGAAACTTCCGGCTACTGGGGATGTGTGCGTCACTGCGTGGGGAAGAGTTGTCCGGCTCTCTCCTCGGAAGCTGGGCCCATTTTGCTAACGGCTCGATTGCTAACGGCTCAAGTCGTTCGCGGCTCTGTCGGACTTGGCTTCCTAACGCTGGTAGTTCACCCGTTGGCGGCACCTTCGGAGGACAGGAGAAGTGCGACGTTCAGACGTTTCGACGTTCCGATATAGGAGAGCAATGATCACGCAGAAAGAATCTCTGGGACCCTGGAATCGGAGGCGCTGGATCGCTGCGGCAGCTGGCGTAGCTGGGTTGGCCAGCGTCGAAGACATGGCGTTAGCCTTTGAGCCAGGAGCCTACGGTCTCAAGCGAAGTGGGACGCCTCGAGCTGCGCGTCCGAGCAGTCGGATGCGGATCAGCTGCTTAAAGCCAACCCTGGTGGCATCTCCAGACGACGCCCTGTTGAACTCCTGGAACGTCCACGATACTCACTTCAAACGAACGATTCTGGAACTGGAGACAGATGACGGCTATGCCGGCGTGGCCGAAGTCTGGGGAGGTGCGCTGCAGGCGCTCGAATCCGCTAGCGAGCTGGTGCTGGGTCGAGATCCCTTCGAAATCGAATACTTTCGCCGCAGCCTTTCGCAGCGGAAGGAGTTCTCTCTACTGGAAAACTCGGAGTCGTTCGCGGCCCTCGAGATCGCCTGTCTGGACTTGATCGGCAAAGTAATCAATCGGAGAGTAGTGGATCTGATCGGCGGACCTTTCCGGGAAGAGGCCTCTTTCTCCGCCTACAATTTTTTCGTCATGCCTACCTCCGACGGGCCGGAAGTCACTACACCCGAAGCGCTGGCCCAGCAGTTTTTTGATTTCCATAGGAACCACGGTTTCGTCACCTGCAAGTTCAAGGGAGGCGTCCTTGAGCCTGAGAAAGAGATCGAGGTGTTGCAGCGGATTCGCAGGGTGATGCCTGGGGCCCGGCTTCGCATCGATCCCAATGCGGCGTGGAGCGTCAAGACGTCCGTGGAGGTCGCGAAGAAATTGGAGCCTCTCGGAATGGAGTATCTGGAGGACCCTACTCGAGGACAGGAGGGAATGGCGGCTGTCCGGCGCCAGATCTCTATTCCCCTGGCCACGAATATGTGTGTTACCCAACTGGAGCATGTCCGTCCCGGGTACGACAAGGGGGCCATCGACATCGTATTGCTGGATCCGCACCACATGGGTGGTCTCAACAACGTGCGCTATTGGGCCGCGATCTGCGAGACTCTGGGCTGGGGGTGTTCGGGCCACAGCAACAACTACCTAGGAATCTCGATGGCGACTCAGGTCCACATGGCCTGTGCCATTTCTCATATCACCTATGATGTGGACAGCCACTATCCCTGGACGACGCAAGACATTATTCGGGGGGATAGGCTAGAGTTCCAGGAAGGAAAGATGGCCTTGCCAGATACCCCAGGCCTGGGCGTTGAGATCGACCCGGATAAGAAAGCAGCTCTTGCCGAAAATGTGAGCCGGGCCAAGTCGCGGCACGATCTCCTCTACCGGTGGGATCCGAACTATCCCAGGGATAGTCACGGAGTACGCTGGTAGTCGCGGCGGCCAGGCTTTCATTTCTCTCGATAGCCGATTCGTGACGCGGCAACACATTTATGGAATGGAGCACTTATCAGGAGAGTCAACGGGCATTGCCATGAAAACCAGCGAGGTCAATCCCAACGGGATTCCGGATTTCAGCCCAGGGTTTCCGAACCCTGGATAACAGACATCCCCTTTGTAGCTCCCGATTCATAGGCAACAATTTCTCTCGGGCACATAGGTTACACTTTTGGAGTCTTGGAGTTGCATTCTTCGGTGGGTGTATCTCGTCGTAGAAGCGGTGGGAACGGTGGAAAAACTCGACGCCAAGAGTCGTCTGCTTGATGTCGCCGTTTTTCCACGGTTTCC
>CAUZIZ010000310.1:0-2662 GCA_963579905.1 Acidobacteria bacterium UBA6911
GGGACTTCCTGGCTCTGGGAATGCTGGGGTGGGAGCTTGCTGAGGCGACGGTGCAGGCGAAGAACCTGCTCTTCCCCTGGCACAGGGACAACGAGGGGCTCTGCGAGCTGTTCGATCGGCTCTGTGATGAAGGCGCCGAGAGCGTGGAGCAGGAACTCGAGAGCGGTGGAGTATAGACTAGCCAGAAGGGAGGTCCTCGTCCGCTACCAACTATTGACCCTCCCCGCCCACCGAACTAGTCTGGATTCCAGGCAATCCTCTCTGCAAAGAACAAAGGATGTTAAAGACAGTACTGCGTATTCTCAGTCTGCTGCTATCCCTTGCAGCTATATCAGCGCAGCCGGGCAAGCCCGAAGAGCCCAGGGACATCGGCTCCCGGCTGGAACTGTTTGTGGACGACTACCTGATCGAGTCCATGACCGATCTGGAGTTGAAACTCCACTCGCCTCGTCCGGCAGGTAAGGTCCTCATCCTGGATAGGCCCTGGGAAGGAGTGACCTCCGCTTACATCTCGGTTTTCAAGGACGGCGATCTCTACCGCATGTACTACCGTGGGAGCAGTAGCAAAGGCTACACGGCACACTCTCTGCTTGAGCCGGGAGAGAGGGTGATCCCCGAGCACCCCGATGTGACCTGTTATGCGGAAAGCCGAGATGGTCGGAACTGGATCAAGCCGTCCTTGGGCCTTTTCGAGTTCCTGGGATCCCGGGAAAACAACATCGTCTGGGCGGCACCCTCATCCCAGTGTTTTATGGCCTTCAGGGACGCGAATCCCACCGCTCCGAGAGAACAGCGGTACAAGGCGCTGGCCATCAGTACCGAGTCGAGTCCGAAGCGGGTCATCGGCCTTGTTTCTCCGGATGGTCTCCACTGGCGGCCAGTTCGCAAGGAAGCCATCCTCATCCAGGAAGAGACGGACTCGGGGGCCGATCACGCCTTCTGGGATACGGAGCAAGAACGGTACGTAGCCTACCTGCGGGCCTTCCGGCCTCCTCCCCTGAAGACGATCCGTCTAGTGGCCCGCTCCACTTCCCCCGACTTTCTCAACTGGAGCGAACTGGAGTTTCTCAAGACCGGGGATGCCCCCGTCGAGCACTTCTACACCAGTGGCGCTATTCCCTACTTTCGGGCACCTCACCTGTACCTGGCCTTTCCCCGGCGGTTTTTGCCCTGGCGTACTCTAGAACTGTACAAAGACAACCGGGGCTCCGGCGTCTCGGATGTGGTGTTCCTGAGCAGCCGTGATGGCCTTCACTGGAAGCGGGCTTTCATGGAAGCGTTCATCCGGCCTGGAAGGAACATCCGAAGTTGGATCCACCGAGCCAACACGCCCGCCTCGGGTGTGGTCCCCACCGGTGAGGCCGAGATCTCGCTCTACCTACAGCGTCACTACACGTTCCCCAGTATCCATGTTGAGCGGATGGCCCTCCGCACCGACGGCTTCGTCTCAGTGCATGCTGGCTATTCCGGTGGGGAGATGGTCACAAAGCCTCTCATCTTCCAAGGAGAGAACCTGTTCCTCAACTTCGCCACCTCCGCCGCTGGGAGCATCCGTTTGGAGATCCAGGATGCCAATGGCAACCCCCTGCCCGGTTTTACCTTGGAGGAGTCGCCGCTGATCTGGGGTGACGAGATCGAGCACACAGTACGGTGGGAACGGAGCCATGCCAAGGCGAGTTCAGATAAGCCCCTGGCCCGGATTGCCGGTAAGCCGGTCCGGCTGCGCTTCGTGATGAAAGATGCGGATCTGTACTCCCTGAGGTTCAAATAGAAGCAGACTAGCCGCTGTGGAAGGATGATCCCCCCAAACTGAAGGTCGGCGACTGGATTGTCTGGCACGGCTACGAGATGCCAATCCGTAAGCGAGGGGTGAGGGCGGATATGTGCTCGCTCCCAATTCACCAGTGGAGTGCCATCCGTCAAGAAGCCCCTACCTCCTTGTGCAGGGAGACCTCGCGGACATTCCCACGATCACGGCCGAAGAGCGCTCCGTTCTGCTGGATGTTTCCCGGAGCTTCAATGAAGTACCAGCGGTTATTGTCAGAGGGCCATCAAGTGGAACGGGGCATCGCCCTGGTGATGATTTCAATGCTCGTGCCAGCTGGGAGGAGATACTGCTTCCCGCCGGGTGGGCAGAGATTAACCAACGGGGTGAGGTTACCCTCTGGAGACGCCCTGGGAAAAGCCACGGAATCTCAGCAACCACCAATTTCGGCGGCACCGATTACCTCTACAATTTCAGCACAAACGGTCATCCTTTCGAGGCGTGCAAGGCCTACACCAAGTTCTCCGCATACACCTTTCTGAACCACGACGGCGAATTTAGTGCGGCGGCGGCTGATCTTAGAGCCAAAGGATATGGCTCAGACGAGTCTTCTTTCGCTAGTTTCGCTAGTTTCGCTAGTTTCGCATTCGCAGAACCCCCTAAAGGCCTCGAAGAGGAAGCTTTTTACGGCTTAGCTGGCGACTTCGTGAAGACGGTCGGACCCCACACTGAATCTGACCCTGCGGCCCTACTGATCCAGTTCCTGGTCAGCTTTGGGAACATCGTCGAGAGAGAGGCGCACTTCCATATCGAGGCAGATGATCACCACACGAACCTCTTCACAGTCATCGTGGGAAGGACCTCGAAAGCTCGTAAGGGGACATCCTGGGGGCACGT
>CAUZIZ010000311.1:0-2570 GCA_963579905.1 Acidobacteria bacterium UBA6911
ACAGCGTTCTGTAAATACCGATACGTTTGCAGATGGGGCTTGCGAGGCGAGATCAAGGCAGGAGGAGGAAGACGATGCTCGGCCATCTTCGACGACGACCAACGCAGAGATCGTCCGCAACCCCCATTTGCCCTATGGGTGGCGACGGGACGGGCCGCCTCTTTTGTCGCTCCTCCTCCACTATGGCAGAGCATGGCGTTCGTCGTCGCTTCGCGGACTCGACCCGTCGCGCTCGCCACAAACGTAACGGTATTTACAGAACGCTGTACTAGCTTGTGAATCATGACATTTGAACCCATCATCGGACTGGAGGTTCATGCGCAGCTGCTGACCCAAAGTAAGATTTTCTGCGGCTGCAGTACCCGCTTCGGTGCCCCTCCAAACTCGAATACTTGTCCCGTCTGCCTGGGGTTGCCTGGTTCGCTTCCCGTCACCAATCGCGAGGCCGTGGGAATGGCAATGAAGGCGAGCCTGGCGTTAGGCTGCAGAGTTAACCACCGCTCGATATTGGCCAGGAAGAACTATTTCTATCCAGATCTTCCAAAAGGCTACCAGATCTCTCAGTACGAACAGCCTCTGGCGGAAGACGGTTTCGTCATGCTGCCTTTGACCAAAGCGGATCAGTCGGACCAGGAAGAGACCGGGCAGAAGCGTGTAGGGATTATCCGTGTACATCTGGAGGAGGACGCTGGGAAATCGATTCACCTGCCAGCCGGGGATACGCAGGTAAACCTGAATCGTTGCGGGGTTCCCTTGATCGAGATCGTGACCCATCCCGATATCAGTTCTTCCCGGGAAGCCAGCGATTTCCTTTCCTTTCTGAGGAGGATTCTCCTCTATCTTGGAATCTGCGATGGGAATATGGAAGAAGGGAGTCTCCGCTGTGATGCGAACGTCTCGGTCCGCGAAGTAGGAGCCAGTCGTTTGGGTACGAAGGTGGAGATCAAGAACCTGAATTCCTTTCGTTTTCTGCAAAAGGCAGTCGATTTCGAGATTGGAAGGCAGGGCGATGTGCTCCAGCGAGGTGGGTCGTTGCGACAAGAGACACGTCTGTGGGATGAGGACCTGGCGCGAACGTCGGTGATGCGGACCAAGGAGGAGGCACACGATTATCGCTACTTTCCAGATCCTGACCTGTTGCCGGTCGTAATCGCAGAGGGATGGCTCCAGCAAATCAACGAGGGGATCCCGGAGCTTCCCGAAGTCCGGGCCCAGCGTTTCGCTAGGGAGTACGAGCTGAGTCAAGAGGATGCGTTTCTCGTAACCCATAGCCGGGAGTTCGCCAATTACTTCGAGCGAGCAATCGAGTCCTATCCTCAGCCCAAACCGATTTTCAATTGGATGATGGGGGAACTCACGGCCTATTTGAAGCGAGATGAAGCCAGGCTGGGAGACTGCCGAATTCAGCCGAAAAGTCTAGCCCAGCTGGTTCGTCTTGTCGATCAGGGCACGATCAGTGGCAAGATAGGCAAAGAGGTCTTCGACAAGATGTATCAGACAGGCGGGAATCCCGAGGAGATCGTAGCGGAGGAGGGGCTCACGCAGATCAGTGACGCCGATCAACTTGAGGAGGCCATCGACAGCGTCCTCGGATCCAATCCGGTTCAGGTCCAGAGGTACCGTGACGGTAAGGAAGGTCTAATAGGGTTCTTTGTGGGACAGATCATGAAAGAGACCGGTGGCCAGGCTAATCCAAAGCTGGTCAATCAGATGCTGAGGAAGAAACTGAGCCAGTGAAGAAGGCACCTTCGCCCCTACGGGCAGCTCGTCAGGACCAACGCATCGCGGTAATAGAAGAAATCGCCGACGACATCTATTCTGTGAAGTTCATCCTTCAGAGCCTGGGTTACGACGTTCGTTCCTTCTCGTCGAAAACCCCGTTTCTATCCCTGCTTGTCGAGTTTCAACCCGTACTCATCATCGTCGACATGATGATTTCCAACGGTGGAGGATATGAGGTAATTCGAGGCATCCGAGCGCGTTCGATGCTGGGAGTCTCCATCCTTGCCATCACAGCGGAGGCAATGGAGGGTGAGGTCGAGGATGTCTTCCAGGCTGGAGTACAGGATGTCCTTGGCAAGCCCTACACGGTTTCCGAACTCCAGGAAAAACTGGAGACCTTATTCAAGAATTCGGCGGCCAGCCCCGGCAACACTTAGTGCTGAGATGTTGAGTAGGCCGTTACAGACGGCTGCTAGGGTTCCTAGGTCGATGAAAAGTTCATAGACTGGTCAAGTTGTGAATACAAGAGGAAGTCTCGGGACCTTGAGAGAACACTGGTAGAGGTCGTGTTGACGCCTGGGGCTGCGAGTATAACAAGTTGTAGCTTCCGATTCAGAGGCAACAATTTCTCCCGGGCACATAGGTTACACTTTTGGAGTTTTGGAGTTTCATTCCACGGTTTCCACAGCGCGCCAGTTTCCACGGCTTTGCGGGTCATTTTTCTTTAGAGCTCCTCAGATCGTGTGGCAGGCTTTTGTTTCAATCGTTTGGCAGGGAGCACCCTTCCCAGCCGTTCATCGAACAGACCGAGCTCCAGGTGCTCAAAGTAAACAGCCCATTGTCCCTCT